>JAJYQO010000068.1 GCA_021794575.1 Pseudomonadota bacterium
CGCGCGAAGTTCTGCCCGCGCCCGCCCGAGCCGCGATAATTGACCTGCAGCACCGCATAGCCGCGATTGGCCAAGAATCCGGCCAGTTGCTCGGCATCATCGAGATAGGCCCAGCGATCGCGGATACCGATGGGTCCGCCATGAGGCAGCAGCACCAGCGGCAGGTTCTTGTGCGGCACACCCACCGGGAAGCTGATGTAGCCGTCCAGTTCCATCCCCTGGCTGTTCTCGAAACGGAACGGCTCACGCGTGGCCAACTGTCCGGATTTGAGCCAGGGCATCACCTGCATCAGCGGCTGCACATGCATGGTCTTGCTGTCGAACAGCGCATACTCGCCGGGATCGCTGTTGCTGAAGGCGAACAGCAGGATCGTGTTGCCATGCGTGCTCATGCCGGCGAAGTCGATGAATTTGCCGGGAAAGGCCTGCATCAGCGCCTGGTGGATCTGCGCCCAGCGATCGTTGCTGAGGTAGTCCACCGCCGGTACGCCGCCCTTGAAGGTGGCGGTGTAGGTCACGCCGATCGGCGCGCGCTGATCGCGTGGCCCCCACAGGATGCGGTTGACCGAGCCGTAGGCATTGCCGGCCAACACCTGTTTGTCGCTACCATCGAGCTTGCAGCGGATCAGCTCGTTCGGCCCGCCAGTGGCGCTGTACTGCGCAAACACGCCATGACCGCCCGGCGTAACCCAGAGCGGATCGAACACTTTTCCGAAAATACCGGCGGGCGCCGGCTTCCAGCCACCGTGGCCGTTCGGCAGATACACCACTTCCTGTAGTTGCTGGTCATGGCCCAGTGCGTAGATCGGCTGGTCGCCGTGCATGAAGAACTGTGCCTGACCATGGCCGATTTCGGCTACCTGCCGGGGATAGCCGCTGATACTGTCGACGTCGTAGAGGATGGTGCGGTGTGCGCCCTCGTCGCGCGTGCTGACGTTCATCGGGAACGGGTGCAGTTCGATGAACACATGCCCGTTCATCTCCTGCGTCGGTCCGACCACGCCGGGCTGGCCGTTGACCATGTCCATCATGTTGAAGGAGGCGCCCGGCGTGCCGCGCGCGGCAATGCTGTAGAGCATGCGCTGCTGCGAACCGTCGGCATTCATGGCGATGATGTCGCCGGTGGGCTGCGCCGCGGCCAGCGAACCGGTGACCTTGTTTTCGCTGACCACCAGGCGTTGCGGCCCGACCCAAACTATGTTTCCCGGCCGGCGCCATGGCGCGAAGTCGAGACGCGCGGTCACTTTCAAGGTGGGCAGGGCGAACACCACCAGCTGGAACCTGGCATTGGTGCCGGCGGTTTGATTCACCTCGTATGATGCCGCGAGGTATTTGCCGTCCGGCGACATCACGGTGTCGCTCAGGATCGGGAATCGTGCGAAATCCTGCACCGGCAGTGGCGGCACTGGCGCGGTCGCCGCGTTGCTGCCCGCGTTGTCCGCTGCCTGCGCGGCGACGATGGGAATCAGTGCTGCGAGCGCGATGGCGCACAGCCCCCGGCGGATCGTCTTCATGGCGTTTGTTACTCCGTTGAGCCCATCCGGCCCGGCCGAAAATAGACCATGTGCCGACTGCTTGGTTGATTACGTTTTCGTAAAATACAGGGGCCTGGCGCTGCGCGGGTCCGGACCGGTTCCCGGCCGCCCTGCTAGCCTCCAGAGTTCGTCTTGGAACACGCCCCGATGTCCACAGCAGACCCCTCCGCGTTGCCGGTGCTGTATCTGAAGCCCGGCGAAGATGCGCGCCTGCGCGCCGGGCACCTGTGGGTGTTCTCCAACGAAGTGGACACCCGGCGCAGCCCGCTGACGGCGTTCGAACCGGGCGCGCCATGCGTGATCGTGGACGCCGCGGATCGTGCGCTGGGCGTGGGCTATGTCAATCCCGCCTCGCTGATCGCAGCGCGGCTGGTGGCGCGCGGCACCGCGCATGCGCTCGATCGATCTCTGTTGGTGCACCGGCTCAACGTGGCACTGGCGTTACGCCAACGCCTGTACAGCGAGCCGTACTACCGGTTGCTGTTCGGCGAAAGCGACGGCGTGCCCGGGCTGACACTGGATCGCTTCGATGACGTGATCGTGGCGCAGGCGACCACGGCCGGCGTCGAGCGCCTGAAGCCCGAGGTCGAGGCCGCGGTGCGCAAAGTGCTCAAGCCGCGTGCCATGGTCTGGAAAAACGACGCCGGCATCCGGGCGCTGGAAAACCTGCCGATGTACGCCGATCTCGCCTTTGGCGAACTGGCCGCGCCGGTTGCGGTGCGCGAGGGCGGATTGCGCTTCGAGCTCGACGTGCTGGGCGGGCAGAAGACCGGCTGGTTCTATGATCAGCGCGCCAACCGCGATCGTTACGTGCGCCATGTGGGCGGCAGGCGCGTGCTCGATGTGTTCAGTTATCTGGGCGCCTGGGGTTTGCGCGCGGCGGCGGCGGGCGCGACGGACGTGCTGTGCGTGGATGCCTCGCAGGCGGCGCTGCAGCGCCTGCAGAACGCCGCGCGCGACAATGGACTGGAGGCGCGCGTGCGCGTCGCGCAGGGCGACGCCTTCGACATGCTCAAAGCCTTGCGCGCGTCGCGGGAGCATTTCGACGTGGTGGTCGTGGATCCGCCGGCGTTCGTCAAGCGCAGGAAGGATCTCGCCCAGGGCAGGCTGGCCTACCGCCGCATCAACATGGCGGCCATGCAGTTGCTGGCGCCGGACGGCATCCTGGTCAGTTGCTCGTGCTCGCACCATCTGCCGCGCAGCGAGCTGCTGGCCGCCATCCAGGCCGGCGCGCGCGAGCTGCAGCGCCAGGTGCAGGTGCTGGAGGTGCTGCAGCAGGGGCCGGATCACCCCATCCATCCGGCCATTCCCGAGACCGACTACCTCAAGGGCTACCTGTGCCGGGTGCTGCCGGCCTGAAAAAGCCACGACGCCGACGCACGTGCCGCGGCACTTTTATGCGCACTTGCGGTCGGAGCTAGCAACACCCGTCTGCCACGACCCTCCCGCGCATGCATCTGCCCTATTTCGACGCCATCGACCCAATTGCCTTCAAGATCGGTCCGGTGCCGGTGCACTGGTATGGCCTGATGTATCTGGGCGGCTTCCTCGCCGGCTGGCTGCTGGGCGAGCACCGGCGCAAGCAGGGGCGGCTGCCGGTCAGCCGCGACGGCTTCGCGGATCTGGCCTTCTTCGCCATGCTGGGCGTGATTCTGGGCGGGCGCATCGGCTACATCCTGTTCTACAACCTGCCGCTGTACATGGCGCACCCGCTGCAGATGTTCGCGCTGTGGGATGGCGGCATGAGCTTCCACGGCGGATTGCTGGGCGTATTGGCCGGCGGTTTGTACTGGTCGCGCAAGTACCGCGTGCCGTTTTTCGACGCGGTGGATTTCGTGGCGCCGCTGGTGCCGATCGGGCTGGCCCTTGGCCGCATCGGCAATTTCATCAACGGCGAGCTGTGGGGGCATCTCACCGACAAGCCTTGGGGCGTGATCTTCCCGCGCGCATTGAACGAGGCTTCGCAGTGCGCGGCGATGTCGCCAGCCGAAATCGCCAAGAACTGGGTCTGCGCGCACTACACCCCGGCGCAGCTGCAGCAGGCGGCGGGTTTTGCCGGGTTCAATGACGCGCAGCTGCGCGCGCTGTGGAAGACCGGTGCGCTGAACAGCTTCGCGCGCGAGCCCTCGCAGCTGATGGAGTGCTTTCTCGAGGGCATCGTGCTGTTCGTCTTCCTGTGGATCTACTCGCGCAAACCGCGCCGGCGCTACGCGGTGTCGGGCTGGTTCGCGCTGTTGTACGGCGTGTTCCGCTTCAGCGTGGAGTTCGTGCGCGACCCCGACCCGCAATTGGGCTACCTGCTCGGTACCGGCTGGCTGACCATGGGGCAATTGCTGTCGTTGCCGCTGATCGCGGTCGGGCTGTTCCTGCTGTGGCTGTCGCGCCGGCAGCCCGTGTCGCCGATGCACGAACCGGACGTTGCGGCGGCCGCTGCCGGCTGATCGCCGGGTCGCGCCATAATCGCCCGCATGCAGACCTACCACGACCTGCTGCGCGCGTTGCTGGAGCGCGGCACCCGCAAGAGCGATCGTACCGGCACCGGCACCCTCAGCCTGTTCGGCTGGCAGATGCGCTTCGACCTGGCCGCGGGCTTTCCGCTGGTCACCACCAAGCGCGTGCACTGGAAGTCGGTGCTGCACGAGTTGCTGTGGTTCCTGCGCGGCGCTACCAACATCGCCTACCTCGAACAGCACGGGGTCAGCATCTGGAACGAATGGGCCGACGCCGATGGTGAGCTGGGGCCGGTGTACGGTCGGCAGTGGCGTGCCTGGGGCTGCGCGGATGGGCGCACTGTGGACCAGATCGCGCAGGTGGTCGAGGACATCCGGCGCAATCCCGATTCGCGGCGGCTGATCGTCAGCGCCTGGAACGTGGGCGAGCTGCCGCGCATGGCGCTGGCGCCCTGTCACGCGCTGTTCCAGTTCTACGTGGCCGGAGGCCGGCTGTCCTGCCAGTTGTACCAGCGCTCCGGCGATGCCTTCCTGGGCGTGCCGTTCAACATCGCCAGCTACGCGCTGTTGACGCACATGGTGGCACAGGTGTGCGATCTCGAAGTGGGCGAGTTTGTGCATACGCTGGGCGATGCGCACTTGTACCTCAATCACCTCGAGCAGGCGCGCGAGCAACTGTCGCGCACGCCGCGCCCGCTGCCGCAACTGCAGCTCAATCCGGAGGTGCGCGACCTGTTCGCGTTTACCGCCGCCGACGTGCGCCTCGAAGGCTATGCGCCGCATCCGCCCATCAAGGCGCCCGTGGCGGTATGAGCGCCGCCGCCGGACTCAGCCTGATCGTTGCCTATGATCGCCGCCGCGCTATCGGCCGTGCCGGCGCGCTGCCCTGGCATCTGCCGGACGACCTGAAGCGCTTCAAGGCGCTGACCCTGGGGCGCCCGGTGCTGATGGGCTACCGCACCGCGCTGTCCATCGGCCGCGCGTTGCCGGGACGCCGCAACCTGGTGCTGAGCCGCAACCACCGGGCGCCGTTCGCAGGCCAGGAGACCGTGCGCGAATTCGACGCGCTGTGCGCCGCCGAGCCCGACCTGTGTGTGATTGGCGGCAGCGAGGTGTTCGCGCTGGCGCTGGCGCGCGCGCGCGCACTGCACGTCACCGAGGTCGACACCGAGGTCGACGATGCGGATGCGTTTTTTCCCGCGTTCGATCCCGCGCAGTGGACCGAGATGGACCGCATCGCCCATGCCGCCGATGCGCGTCACATGTGCGCCTTCAGCTTCGTGGATTACCTGCGCCGCGCGCCGTGACCGCGGGCGTGCCGATCGAAGTCGTGGCCGGCGTGCTGCGCGATGCCGGGGGCCGTGTGCTGCTGGCGCAGCGCATGGCGCCGCGCGACTGGGCCGGACGTTGGGAGTTCCCCGGCGGCAAGTGCGAGTCGGGAGAGGACGCGGACGCGGCGTTGCTGCGTGAGCTGCACGAGGAGCTGGGCATCACGGTGCTGGCAAGCCAGCCGCTGCTGCGCGTTCCCTGGCGCGAGGTGAGACGTACCATCGTGCTGGATGTGCGTGAAGTGACGCGCTGGCAGGGCGCGCTGACCGCACGCGAAGGTCAGCACCTGCGCTGGCAGCCGCCGGCCGAACTGGTGCGTGCGGAGATGCCGCCCGCCGACTGGCCGGCGGTACGCGCCCTGCGTCTGCCGCCATTGCTGCGCATCACGCCGCCGCACTTCGGCCGCGCGCAGTTGCCGCAGATGCTGGCCGCGCTCGAGGCCGACGACGCTCTTCTGCGCCTGCGCCTGGCGGATCCCGCGCACGAACGCGCACTCGCCGCGGCCTTGATCGAGGCCGCACCGCGCATGCGGCACCGGCTACTGCTGGGCAGCGATGTCGAGGGCGCCCGCGCGCTCGCCTGCGGCGTGCAACTGCGCGCCGCGCAACTGCGCGGGATCACGACGCGGCCGCTGCCCGAGAATCTGTGGTGCGCCGCGTCCTGCCACGATGCCGCGGATCTGGCGCGCGCCCGGACACTGGACTGCGATTGCGCGGTGCTCGGTCCAGTACTGCCGACGCCGACGCACGCCGGCGCGCCGGCCCTGGGCTGGCGGCGCTTCGCCCAGCTCTGTGAGCAGGCCGGCCTGCCGGTGTACGCGCTGGGCGGGGTAGGGCCCGAGGACCGGCACCAGGCACGCGCGGCCGGCGCGCAAGGCACCGCGGGGATCAGGGCGTTTTGGGCGTGATGCGGGGCGGCCGCGGAGTCTGCCGGTCGGACTCGCCGCGATCGCCGGTACGCATCACTGCGTCCACGCCGAATCGGCGCCGGCGGTGTGCCATGCGCTTTCGCCCGCACCGACGCCTGCCGGACCGAAATTGCGTTCGCGCAGGTGCGCCGTGCCGTCTGCCCGCACGCGCAGCACGGTGCTGGCACGAGTTCCGTAGTCCTCGCCGGCGATGAAGACCGGCGCCAGCAGGCGCTCGCGCGCCAGGCCGACGCCGGTATCCGGCAACCGCGCATCCGGCGGCTGCGCGCGATCGGCCAGCAGCGCCAGCAGCGCGGCGTCGTCTTCGATCTCGCCGGCCGCGGTTACCCGCTCGAACAGCACCAACAGACGGCGCTGTTTCGGCCACAGCGCACCGGCCGCGCCATTGCTGAGCGTGTGCAGGCCGGACCGCAGGCGCCACGCCCGCAACGGCGTGCTGTCCACGCGCCACACCTCGTGGCCATCACCGAACAGCACGTGGAAGGGGGCGTAGCCGGCCGCATGGCGGCACGCATGTTCCGCCGCCTGCGCGGCGCTGGCTCCACCCAGCACGAAATCGCGTACCAGCGTGCCACGCGAGCGCGGCATGCGCGGCGGCGGCCATACGCGGTGGTTGGTCACCAGCGCGAAGCGGCCGTCGCTGCGTGCCGCCAGCCAGCTGCCGCCGGCTTCGAGATCGCGGCCGCCCAGCACGCGGGGGTCCTCGGGCCAGGGTGCGGCCGACGCACTGGCGCGCGCATGGAACTCGTCGCGATTGCCGATCAGCAGCAGCGGCACGGCGGGCAGCACATCCAGCGCGAGCAGCGCCAGGCACATGCTCAGCGTGCGCCGGCCAGCCGCAGATATTGCGCGTGCAGCGCGGATACACGCGCGCGCAGCGCGTCCAACGGGCCGCTGTTGTCGAGCACGTCGTGGGCCACGGCAATCCGCGCTGCGCGCGCGGCCTGCGCCGCCAGCATGGCATCGGCCAATGCCGCGTCGATGTCATCGCGCTGCAGCAGCCGCGCATGCTGCATGGCCTCCGGCACGTCCACCACCAGGATGCGGTCCAGCCAGGCGTAGGCGGGCCAGGTTTCGCGCAGCAGCGGGATGGCGAGCATGGCGTAGGGCGCGTCGAGCGCGCGCAACTGCTCGGCCAGCAGGATGCGTACGCGCGGGTGCACGATGGCTTGCAGCGCATGGCGTGCTTCGGTATCGGCAAACACGATATGGCGCAGCGCCGCGCGGTCGAGGCTGCCATCGTCACGCAGCAGGTTGGCGCCGAAGCGTGCGATGACGGCATGCAGTCCGTCGCTATGCGGCGCCAGTACGGCGCGCGCGGCCTGGTCGGCGTCCAGCACCGGCACGTCAAGCTCGGCAAACGCCGCGGCAACGGTGCTCTTGCCGCTGGCGATGCCGCCGGTCAGCCCGACGGCGTAAGGGCGTACGGTGCCGGCATCACGCTCAGCCATGCATGAAAAAACCGAGATACCAACGCGTCAGCTCCGGCCCGGCCAGCAGCCAGAGCCAGCCGGCGGTGGCGAGGTAGGGCCCGAACGGAATCGGCACGCTCTGGCTCTTGCGGCTGAGCGCCAGATACAGCGAGCCGATCACCGCGCCCACGATCGAGGAGATCAGCACGACCGGCAGCAGTGCCCAGGCACCCATCCATGCGCCCAGCGCGGCCAGCAGCTTGAAATCACCGTAGCCCATGCCTTCCTTGCCGGTCAGCAGTTTGAATGCCCAGTACACGCTCCATAGCGCCAGGTAGCCCAGTGCCGCGCCCAGGATGGCCTGGGCCGGATCGGCGAACACCGGCAGCAGCGCCAACAGCAGGCCCAGCCACAGCAGGGGCATGGTGAGCTGGTCGGGCAACAGTTGCACGCGCAGATCGATGCCGCTGGCGGCGATCAGCATCCAGGTGAACAGCAGCGCGGACGCACCTTGCAGCGTCGGACCGAAATGCCAAATGGCGATGGCGCTGAGAACGCCCGTCAGTAATTCGACCAGCGGGTACTGAATCGAGATCGGCGCCTTGCAGTAACGGCAGCGTCCGCGCAGCAGCAGCCAGGACAGCAGCGGGATGTTGTCGCGTGCGCCGAGCGGGTGTTTGCAGCGCGGGCAGTGCGAGGGCTCGCGCACGATGCCGGGCGGCGTTGCGGCGGCACCGGCGGTTTCCGGCGCGACCTCGCCGCGCGCCTCGGCGAGGATCGCCTCGGCCTCGCGCTGCCAGCCGTGCAGCAGACGCGCCGGCAGGCGCAGGATCACCACATTGAGAAAGCTGCCCACCAGCAGGCCCAGGATGCCGGCGGCCAGCATCCAGTAGGTCAGGGGTAGCGTAGCGGGCCAGTTCATACGGGGGCTCCAAAAGCGCGGGCCCGCGCGCGGCGGGCCCGGTGGACCTGCGGCGAGGCGAGTGTCAGAACGTGCCGGCCAGCTTGAAGATGGGCAGGTACAGGCCGATCACCATACCGCCGACCAGGATGCCGATCACCACCATGATCAGCGGTTCCAGCAGCGTGCTCAGCGTGTCCACGGCGTTGTTGACCTCCTCCTCGTAGAATTCGGCGATCTTGAACAGCATGGTGTCGAGGGCGCCGGATTCCTCGCCGATGGCGGTCATCTGCACCACCATGTTGGGGAACAGGTCGGTCTGGCGCATGGCCAGTTCCAGCTTGTGGCCCACCGCGATGTCGTCGCGCATCTTCTTGACCGCGTTGCCGTACACCACGCTGCCGGTGGCGCCGGCCACGGCGTCGAGGGCCTCCACCAGCGGCACGCCGGCCTTGAAGGTCACGCCCAGCGTGCGCGCGAAGCGCGCGATGGCCGACTGGCGCAGGATATTGCCGATGATCGGGATCTTCAGCGAGATGCGGTCGAGGTACTGCGCAAACGCCGGCGAGCGCTTGTAAGACATCACCAGCGCCACCACCGCCGCCACCAGCACCAGCAGAATGAACAGACCGTTGCTGCGCACGAAGTCGGAGGCGTTGATGATCATCTGCGTGAACGCCGGCATGGCCGCGCCGGCGTCCTTGAACACCTGCGAGAACACCGGCACCACGAAAATCAGCAGCACCAGGCTGACGATGACCGCCACTGACAGCACCATGGCCGGATAGAACATGGCCTTCTTGATCTTGGCCTTGATGGCCTCCATGCGTTCCTTGTAGGTGGCCACCGTATCCAGCACGGTGTCGAGCACGCCGGCCGACTCGCCGGCCTTGACCAGATTGCGGTACAACTCGTCGAACTGCACCGGATGCCGTGCCAGCGCCTCGTTGAGCGAGTTGCCGCCTTCGATCGCCGTTTTCACGTCCAGCAGCATGTTCTTCATGCGCACGTTGCGCTGGCCGCCGGCGATGATGTCGAAGGCCTGCACCATCGGCACGCCGGATTTCATCATCGTGGCGATCTGGCGGCTGAAGATCGAGATGTCGCGCGGCTTGATGGAGCTGCCGGCGGCGCCGAACAGCGGCTTGGCCTTTTCCTTGACCGCTTGCGGGTTCATGCCCTGGCGGCGCAGCTCGGCCTTGACCAGGCTGGCGTTCTTGGCCTGCATCTCGCCGCGCATCTTCTGGCCGCGTTTGTCCAGCGCTTCCCAGGCGTAGGTGGTCAGTCGCGAGATTTCGGCGCGCGCGGCACCGAGTTCGGCTTTCTTGACGGTTGCGGCGGTGGCCATGTTCTACCCCTCAGTCCTTGGTCACACGGTTGATTTCGGCCAGGCTGGTGAAACCGTTGAGTACCTTGATCAGGGCCGATTCGCGCAAGTCGCGCACACCGCTGGTCTTGGCCGCGGCGGCGATCTGCAACGCGTTGCCGCCCTCCAGCACGATGCGCTGAATCTCCTCGGTCATCGGCATCACCTGGTAGATACCCATGCGGCCCTTGTAGCCCTCATTGCATTGCGGGCAGCCGGCGGCATCGTAGAGCGTGATGCGCCCGGCCTCGATCTCGGCGATCTGCGCGTCGGTGAAGCCCTCGGCTTTGAGCGCGCCGGATGGCAGCGGCGCCATCGGCTTCTTGCAGTCGTGCAGGCGCCGCGCCAGCCGTTGCGCGATCACCAGCAGCACTGCCGAGGTGATGTTGTAGGGCGCGATGCCCATGTTCATCAGCCGCGCGATGGTCAGCGGCGCGTCGTTGGTGTGCAGCGTGGACAGCACCAGGTGACCGGTCTGCGCGGCCTTGATGGCGATCTCGGCGGTTTCGGTGTCGCGGATCTCGCCGACCATGATCACGTCCGGATCCTGGCGCAGGAACGAGCGCAGGGCCTTGGCGAAGGTCATGCCCTGTTTCTCGTTCATCTGCACCTGGTTGATGCCGGGCACGCGGATTTCCACCGGATCCTCGGAAGTGGAGATGTTGCGACCCTCGGTGTTGAGGATGTTGAGCGCGGTGTACAGCGAAACCGTCTTGCCCGATCCGGTGGGGCCGGTCACCAGCACCATGCCGTAGGGCTTGTGGATGGCGTCGAGGAACAGGTGTTTCTGGTCCTCCTCGTAGCCCAGCTTGTCGATACCCAGCTTGGCCGCGCCGCCGTCGAGGATGCGCAGCACCACTTTCTCACCGGCCAGGATGGGCAGCGTGCTGACGCGGAAGTCCATCGATTTGCCCTTGCCGATGTTGAGCTTCATGCGCCCGTCCTGCGGCACGCGGCGCTCGGCGATGTCCAGCTGTGCCATCACCTTCAGGCGCGCCGAGATGCGCGGCGACAGCGCCGCCGGCGGGTTGGACACCGTGCGCAGCACGCCGTCGATGCGGTAGCGCACGCGATAGAACTTCTCGTAAGGCTCGAAATGGATATCCGAAGCGCCGCGGCGGATAGCGTCGAGCAGAATCTTGTTGACGTACTTGACGATCGGCGCCTCGTCGGTGCCCGCGCCGCCGGCCACGGCCTCCTCGGACTGCGCGGCGTTTTCGTTCTCGAGCGACAGCGCATCGAGATCGTCGTCATTGTCCAGGCCGCTGATGGTGGTGCTGGCGCTCTGCAGCGCCGTATCGATGGTAGCTTCCAGCAGTGTCTCGTCCACCAGTACGGCTTCGACGATCAGGTTCGAGTGGAACTTGATCTCGTCCAGCGCGTGCGAGTTGGCAGGGTCGCCGGTGCCCAGCGTCAGGCGGTTACCGCGCTTGAACAGAGGCAGCACGCGATGCTTGCGCAGCAGATCCTCGCTGACCAGCTTCACCGGCACCTGGCCCAGATCGATCGCGTTGAGATCGAATGCCGGCACGCCGAATTCGATCGATAGCGCGTGCATCACGCGGCGCGCATCGACCAGCGCGTTCTGTACCAGATGGCGCGCCAGGGGTACGCGCGCCGTGGCTGCTTCCTGCAGTGCGCGGCGCGTCTCGGCCTCGCTCAGCATCTGCTCGGCCACCAATCGCCGCGCCAGTCCGGTCAGCCCAGCCAGCGGCGGGGCACTCATCTGGGTTGCCATAACAATCCGATCTAACTCCCCGTGGTTGCAGCGAATCTACCGCAAAACCCGAAGCGCCGGTGCGTTGCCGATCCCTGACTTTTTCCAATATCGCCGCGCAAGCATGATGCGCATCACTATTGGCGCAGACAACATCCGGGCGCCGCGCGCGATCCGGTGCTCTGCAGACGCCCGGCAAGCCGCCAGCACAGGCCGCGCGAGCATGGCCATCGGCGGGCCAATGCGGGCTTTCGCGTATCATCGCCGCGCTTGCACACGGGGACGGCCTTGATCAGCATCATCCTGCCCGCCAAGAACGAAGCCCCGGCACTGGCCGAACTGCTGCCGCGGCTACGCGCCGCACAGCCCGCGGCCGAGATCCTGGTCATCGACGACGGCTCCACGGACGGCACCCGTACGCTGTGCGCGCAGCACGGCATCGCCTGCCTCGGCTCGCCCTACTCGATGGGCAACGGCGCGGCCATCAAGCGCGGCGCGCGTGCGGCGAAGGGCGACGTGCTGGTGTTCATGGATGGCGACGGTCAACACGATCCGGCCGACATCGCGCGCCTGCTGGCCAAATTCGACGAAGGCTACGACATGGTGGTCGGCGCCCGCGCCTGGGCCGGCCAGGCCGGCGTCGGCCGCGGGCTTGCCAACGGCCTGTACAACCGCATGGCCAGTTGGATGACCGGCCACACCGTGCAGGATCTCACCAGCGGTTTCCGCGCCGTGCGTGCGGAGAAGTTCCGCGAGTTCCTGCACCTGCTGCCCAATGGGTTTTCCTACCCCACCACCAGCACCATGGCGTTCTTCCGCAGCGCCTATCCGGTGGCCTACGTGCCCATCGAGGTTTCGCGGCGCATCGGCAAGAGCCACATCAAGCCACTGCGCGACGGCGTGCGCTTTCTGCTGATCATCTTCAAGATCGCCACGCTGTACTCGCCGCTGAAGCTGTTCTTTCCGGTCAGCGCGCTGTTTTTCGTGCTGGGCCTGATCAACTACCTGCACACCTACATCGATACCGGCCGCCTGACCAACATGAGCACGCTGCTGTGGAGCGCCGCGGTCATCGTGTTCCTGATCGGGTTGATCTCCGAGCAGATCACCAACCTGACCTACAAGCGGGATGCGTAGGACAGCAATCAAGTCGCCGTACCGTGTCTTTCTCATGTGCTGCCCGACTCAGTGGGCGCCGGGACATGGTGTGTGATGTCTGATGTCTGATTTCTTCTTCAATTCCGCAGAGGCGACGGGCGCCTTGACTACGCTCACAACTCTGGAATACGCGCGATGAGCCGCAAGGTCGCCCGCAACGCCTTGTGGAACGTCGGCGGGCAGGTGGTGTCGCTGGGCGTGGGGTTGGTGGCGCTGCCGATCCTGCTGCACGCGCTGGGCGCTGCGCGATTGGGCGTGTTCACCTTGGCGCTGGGACTGATCGGGTTTTCCGGGCTGTTCGATCTCGGACTCAGCCGGGCACTCACGCAAACCGTGTCGAGCAGCTTGGGGCAGGGCCGCTCTCGCGGGCAGGTGGCGGCGCTGGTGTGGCGCGTCATCGGTCTGCTCGCTGCATTCGGCATGCTGTGGCTGGTCGCGCTATGGTGGGCTGCGCCGCTGCTGGTGGACCGTCTGTTTTCGCTCAGCGGCGAGATTGCGCGCGAAACCATCTTCGGCCTGCGCGCGCTGGCACTGTCCATTCCGTTCGCGCTGGCCGCCACCGGGGCCATGGGCACGCTGGAAGGCTTGCAGCAATTCCGCCTGCTCAGCCTGTGGCGCATGCCGATGAGCGTGCTGCAGTTCGGCCTGCCGGTGGTCGTTTCACTGATCCACCCCGACATCGGCTGGGTGATCGCCGCGCTGGCCGTCACGCGCGTGGTGTGGATGCTGCTGTGGCTCACGCAACTGCACCGCCTGTTGCCGCGCGAGCCGGGCGCAACGTCCAGCCGCGCTGATCTGCGCCATGCGTTGCACTTCGGCGGCTGGCTGTCGGTGAGCAACCTGATCGGCCCGCTGATGGTCTATGCCGACCGTTTTTATCTGGCCAGCCTGTTTCCGCCGGCGATGGTGGCGTATTACACGGTGCCGTTCGATACCGCGTTTCGGGCCACGTCGCTGCCGCAAACCGCGATGAACGCGCTGTTCCCCGCGCTGGCTGAAAACCAAGCGCGTTCGGAAGTTTCGACACGGCTTTTGGCGTTGACGCACCGGGCGTTGATTGTTCTCGCTTTGCCTCCCATCGTGTTGACTGCGGTGTTCGCACATTCTCTGCTCGCGCATTGGCTTGATACATCATTTGCAGTTTCCGCCACGCCGGTATTGCAACTTTTGATGATCGGCATATTTCTGAACAGTGCCGCTCGCGTGCCTTTTACCTTGTTGCAGGCACACGGTCGCGCAGACTTGACCGCCAAGTTGCACCTCATCGAGTTGCCGATATTTGCCGCGCTATTGGTTGCCGGCGTGCATACTTTCGGCATCACCGGCGCGGCATTGGCCTGGACGCTACGTGTGGCGCTGGATACCACCCTGTTGTATTTGGCCGCCTGGATGCTGCATCGCCCGCAACGCGGGGCGCTGGCTTCAGGCGCAGGCTTGTTGGGCATGGTGACGGCTGCGCTACTGGTGGCGGTTTATGTTTTGTCTGCGGGTGCGCAGTGGGCGTTCACCGGCGTCATCGTGTTGGTGTGCGCTATTTTTGCCCTGCGCCTGATTCATCGCGGGGGGATGGCACTCGCAAGGCAATCACACCATGAGTGAAACACCGCGCCCATGGCCGCAGGCTGACCTTGAATCCGTGCCGCATTGTCCGGTGTGCGGCAGTGCAGAGCGCGGTTTGCTTTACAGCGGGTTGACCGATCGCGTGTTTTGCGTAGCCGATGGCGCGTGGGACATGTACCGCTGCGCAGGCTGTTCGTCGGCATGGCTGGACCCAAGGCCCACGCCGGGCAGCGTTGGCCGCGCCTACGAGACCTACTACACGCATACTGCGGAAGACGATGCCTCGATGTTGCCCAAGAGCGTCGTGGTGCGCCAATTGCACGCCTGGCAGAACGATTACAAGAATGCGCGTTACGGGTTGCAACGCAAACCCGCAGGTGTTGGGGGGCGTTGGCTGGTGCGGCTTGCACCCTCGCTGCGTGCAAAGGCTGATGCGCAATGCCGCCACATGCAGTGTCCCCCGATCGGTGGAGGGCGCTTGCTGGATGTCGGATTTGGCAGTGGCGCATTCCTCAAGGCTGCCGGTGAAATGGGGTGGAATGCGCATGGCATCGATTTCGACCCTAAGGCTGTCGAGGTGGCCCGTGCCAGAGGCCTGAGTGTGTCCTGTGCTTCGGTCGCTGAACTGGCTGTGCAGGAAAATCAGTACGACGTCATCACGATCAGCCATGTGATCGAGCATGTACATGAGCCGATAGCTCTGCTGCGGAATTTGTACCATCTACTCAAGCCGGGCGGACTACTCTGGCTGGATACGCCCAATCTATCCAGCTACGGCGCACGACGATTTGGCTCGGACTGGCGTGGTCTAGAACCTCCGCGCCATCTCGTGCTCTTCACGCCACAGTCAATGATTGGTGCGCTAACAACAGTCGGGTTTCAGCAAATCTCGCAGCATTGGCACGGCATGACCTTGTTTTCGATCTACGCCGAAAGCACCGCGATCGCGCACGGGAAATGCGCGCAGGATGTGATCGATCAGGTATTGCCCTCACCGGTGGCGGTCATCGACGAATTGCGCGAGATGCTGCAGCCCATGCGGCGCGAATTTCTCACCCTTTCGGCGCGCAAGTAAACGGCATGCAGCCTCCGGTCGGCAGCAGAGTTTTCGCCGTGGTCGTGGCTTATCAGCCCGACACCGGGGTATTGCGCGCGTTGCTCGATGTACTGTTGGCGCAAACCGATGGCGTGCTCGTGGTGGACAACACGCCAGCGGACGACCGGCGCGTGGAGACACTGTGCGCCGCATTGCCGCATGACGCGCTGCGCTTGATCCGCCTCGGAGAAAACCTCGGCATCGCCCATGCATTGAACGTGGGCATCGGTGCCGCGCTCACTACAGGCGCCACCCATGTGTTGCTCAGTGATCAGGACAGCTTGCCCGCGCCGGGCATGGTGGCCGCGTTGCTGGCGGCAATGGACGATCTGCAGCACGCCGGGCAGCGTGTCGGCGCCGTCGGCCCTACCTATACTGACCGCCACACCGACATCACCTTTCCCTTCCAGACCGAGGTGCAGGGCAAGTTTTTCTACGGCCACCGGCGACCCGATGCGACGCATCCCATCATCGAGGCGCTGACGTTGATCACATCCGGCACTCTGATTCCCGCGTCGGTGCTGCGCGAAGTCGGACCCATGCGCGAGGATTTTTTCATCGACCACGTGGACATCGAATGGAGTCACCGCGCCCGTGCCGCGGGTTTTTCACTGTTCGGCGTGGGCGCGGCGGCGATGTTTCACAGCATGGGCGATCACATGCTCCGGTCCTGGCGACTTGGTTGGCGCAACGAAAGCGCCTATAGCCCGGTGCGCGTGTACTACCGCATCCGCAACTTCGTGGCCTTGTGTCGCATGCCCCGCATTCGCAGGCGCTGGAAGCTGCGCAGCGCTGTCTATTGGGTTTACTTCGTCTACGTCCAAACCGTGTTCGGCCAGCAGCGCCTGGCGGCCTTGCGCATGGCCGCGCGCGGCCTGCGGGATGGCCTGCGCGGGCGCATGGGGCCGTGGCAGGGGTGAGGCCGGTTCGGCCTACAGCAACAACCGCTGTGGCCGCTCGGCCTAGGCCGCCTCGGCGTGAAGTTTGACCCCCAGCGCGCGTGCCACCTTGAGTACGGTCACGAAGCTCGGATTTCCGTCGGCGCTGAGTGCCCGATACAGACTTTCGCGACTGAGCCCGGCATCCTTGGCGACTTGGGTCATTCCTTTTGCACGCGCGATGTCGCCAAGGGCTCGGGCAATCCCGGCGGCATCATCAGGCGCCTCGTCCAGCCAGGCATCGAGATAGGCGGCCATTTCTTTGGCGGTGCGAAGTTGTTGCGCAACATCGTAGGGCATGGTTCTGGTTTTCATGGGCTTCTTCGTTACAGTCTTGGGCATGAAGTGCTACTCCTGAAAATTCCTGGCCAAATCGATCGCCATCTCGATGTCGCTCTGTTGCGTTGACTTGTCTCCGCCAGCAAGCAATAGCAGGAGTCGGGATCCTCGCTGTGTAGTACACGCGGTATCCAGGCCCAAAGTCGATTTTCAGTTCCGATACGCCGCCTGTCAGGGCACGATGTTGGCCTGGGTTTCCGTGGATCAAACGGTCCACACGAACCTGGATTCTGGCTCTGCCCGCGCGATCCTTGAGCGCATTGATCCATTCTCGGTAAGTTTCTGTCTCGTCGACGCGCACGCGGCAAGCGTGGCCCGCAAGCCACGCTTGTCAAGCGGCGTGATCACGCCAGCGTCACGCCGCTGCAAGCCGGGTGAACTGGCTGCGCGGCAGCAGGCGCCTGAAATCGGCATCGAAGCTGACCAGATGTTCTCCTTGATGGATGACGGCAGCCGCCAGCCAGGCATCGGGCACGTCGTTGGCGCTGAGGGTCTTGTCAGCGCACAGTTTGCGCAGCGCCTGCCATTCCCCGCCCAAGGCGGGCTGCAATACCCCCGGCGCGGCGAGCAGAGCATCGATGAAGCGCAGGGCATCAAGCATCGGGGTCGGTTGCACGAACACTTTCGAATGCGTCACCAGCCGCAGGAAGCTTGCGATCACCATGGGTTGCAGCGTCAGCACGACCCCATGCGTGGCGTTGGCGACTGCCCGCTCGAGCCAGGACCGGGCCACGTCGTAATGCGGATGGTCGCTGCGCGAGGCGGCGACCAGCACGTTGACGTCAGGTGTCACGGTCCGCGGCTTCCAGCAGGGCCTTGTTGCTCAGTCCGTCGAGCCCCGGAGTCAACCCGCCTTTGCCGCGATAGACCGGGATACGGATGGCCTTGGCCTTGGTCGGAGCCCGATCCTCGCGCAAACGCAATTGCAGCCCCTCCTCGATCAAGCGCGTCAGACTGGTGCGCTGCTGCGCCGCTAGCGTCTTGGCCTGCGTCAGTAGGGCATCTTTCAAATTGAGCGTGGTTTTCACCGGTTTTCCGTATGCGTACAGATATCTGTATTTTATCGGCGGTGCCGCGCTGTTTCAATAACGACCGGGGCCGAATTCCGTTTGCCGGGTAGTAGGAGATGGGTACGGTGCTGTCCGCAGGCTCAGCGAATGTCAGGAGCACCATGGCGCAGCAGCATGTCGAGCTTGCGCAGGCGCAGGACGAAGTTGCTGAAGTAGCGACGCGGCATCCGATGCGGCGCCGACTGAACGGCGTGGCGCTGCGCGCGGAGTTGCTTGCGCCGCGTCCACAAGGCACCCCATACACCCGCGTAAACCTCGCGCCACAGGCGTGCATCACGGCGCAGCAGACTGAGCACGAAGCCCTCTAGTGTGAGTGCGAGCAAGTGCAGCGGCAGCAGCAGCCAGAGTGCCGCGCCGGGCGTGCAGATGACCATGGCGAAGGTCTTATTGCGCTCGCTGAGGCGGCGGCGACGGTAAGTGGTGGCCAGTCCGCTTGCGCCGGCGCGGTTGCCGCCGAAGCTGGCGCCCTGGCGATGGCGGTAGCCGCTGGCGGCGGGCACTTGCACCGGGTAGCCCGCCAATCGCGCGCGGCAGCACAGGTACAGGTCTTCGCCGATGGACTCGAACCACTCGGGGAAACCGCCGAGCTCGTGCCACAGGGCGCGCGGTATCCACAGGCAGGCGCCGATGACCATGGCCACGTCGCGCCGCTGCGGGTCGGTGCTGGGCACGGGGTTGTAGAACGGGTCGAGCAGGCAGCCGCGGTCGACCAGCGCGCCGCTTTCCCAGTCGTACTGGGGCAGGGCGAGAATGCCGCGCGGTTGCTGCTGACCGGCTTCCTGCAGCAGTGTGGCGAGCGCATCGGGCGCGAGCGCGGCGTCGTTGTTGAGCAGCAGCACGAACTCGCCTTGCGCCTGCGCCACCATGCGGTTGTTGGCGATGCAGAAGCCGACATTGGCGTCGCTGGCGATGAGCGCGACTTGCGGATAACGCTCGCGCAGCAGTTGCAGCGAGCCATCGGTGGAGGCGTCGTCGTGGACGATGATCTCGGCAGGCGTATCGACCGTTTGCGCCAGCACCGAATCGATGCAATCGCCAAGCACGTTCGCGCCGTTGTAATTGGCGATGCACACGGAAATGCGCGGCGGCAGGTCAGGGTTCAAGGCTGGGCCGCGTTGAGCCATCGCCAGGTGTGCCGCAAGCCGGTCTGCAGGCTGGTGCGCGGCGCCCAGCCCAGCGTCTCCCGGATACGTGTGCCATCGAGCAGTACGCGGCGCAGATCCACCGCGCGCTCCGGGTGCTGCTCGCGCTGCAGGGTGCGCTCGGCCACTTGTTCGATGAGCGCGAGCAACTGCTGGAGGCTGGTGGCTTGCCCGCTGCAGACATTGAACACGCGCAGACCTTGGGGCGGCGGCCGCTGCAGCACAGCCATGCACGCGGCTATGAAGTCGTCGATGTAGAGATAGTCGCGCAAGCTTTCGCCATCGCCCCACAGAGTCATAGGCGCATCGCGCAGCAGGCAACCCATGGCGGCCGGAATCACACCGAAGCCGCCGTGCAGCGTTTGCCCCGGCCCGTATACGTTGGACGGGCGCAGCACCGTGGCGGTGCCGGAATGTTGCTGGCACCAGGCTTCGATGAAATGCTCCGCTGCCGCCTTGCCCGCGGCGTAGTACGAGCGCGGGTGAGCGGCCAGCGACTCCGCTGCGGGTCGATCCACATCGCCATACAGCGTGCCGCCGGAGGACACGTACAGCAGATGGCAATCGGGCCGCGATTGCAGGGTCTGCAACAGCTTGAGCAGGGGAGCGAGGTTGCTGCGCAGCTCCAGCAGCGGGTCGGACGCCGAGCCCGCTGGTGTGGTGCCGGACGCCAACCACGCCACCGCATCGCAGCCTTGCAGCAGCGTCTGCGCGGCAGTGTCGGCGGTGACGATTGGCACGCCGGGGCCGAAGTCGCCCTGCCGCTGCTGAACCTGCGCGATCACGCTCACTCCGCCAGCCGCGAGCGCGCGCACCAGATGCTGGCCGATGAATCCTGCCGCACCCACCACGAGCACTTTGCGCATCACGTCGATGCCTCCGCGACGAGTTTGCGATACAGCGTGACATAGCGCGTGGCGCAATCGTCCCAGGTGCCGATGCTCGCGCGCACCCAGGCACGCGCGGCGGCACCGATGCGTTTGTTCTGGTCGAGGTTTTCCAGCCGTTCGATGCAGGCTTGGAAGGCCGTTGGACTGTCGCACAGCAAGCCGGTGTTCTCGTGCGAAATCAGATCGGCGTGGGCGGGCAGTTGCGAGGCGATGATGGGCAGCCCGGCGGCCATGGCCTCGAGCATCACCTGCGGGCGGCCTTCGCTGTGCTGACTCAAGCTGATGAGGCCATGTGCCGTAGGAAACCACTGCTCGCGCAGCACGGCCGGTGCGGCCGGACCGTGGTAACGCACCCACGGCGGCAGCGCGATGCGTTCCTGCATGGGACCGAACAGGTGCAGTTCGCGCGGCCGGTCTCTGAACAGGGGCTCTCCCCACGCAAACAGATGGCCGAGCTTGTCGCGCGTCAGGCGCGACACCACCAGCCAGCGAGGCGGCGTATCGATTTCGGGTCGGCGCTCGATGGCGTACCAGTTGGCGTCGATCCCGAAAGGCACGGGCTGAACCTGGGCAACATCACCAAACAGTCGGCGCAGCGGAGCTTCCATCCATTCGGCATTCGGACAGATGACAACGGGTCTGCCGCGCATGGCATGACGCAACAGGGCGGGCATCATCGGCAGCTTCAGCAATTGCATGTCGGTGCCCAGCACGGTGACCAGTACCGGCAGATCGCGCGGCGCGGGCAGCATGGTCTGCAGCCAATTGCAGTGCAGCAAATCGATTTCGTGCCGGTTTCGGCGATAGCTCCGGCGCAACTGTTGCAACAGGCGCAATGCCAGCCAGCCTCCGCGTACGGTGTTGTTGCGCAGCGCGTGTGCGATGCCGCCTGCCCGCATCAGTGCGCCTAGCCAGAGCGATTCCTCAGGCGTGGTGGCGTCGGTCACCGCGGCGCTGCGCTCGCCCGGCGGCGCCCACAAGGACACCCGCAGGTCGTCGCGCCGCGCGAGCGCATCGACCAGATGACGAATGAACAATCCCCGCCAGTCGCCGCGGTTGGCGGGATACGAGGTGGCGACGAACAGGATCGAAAGCCGTCCGGTCGCATCGCTGGCGTGGTGCGGCATGGGTGTCAATTGGCGCACCCCGTCCCGTTTTGCCCCGCTGCCAGGCAGTTCTCCATCTGATGCACCGTCGTCGGCCCCAGCATCAACCGTTGGTCGGCGCCGATCTTGGCGAACTCGGCGCGGGCCTGCTGCACGTGTCCGGTGACGGCCAGCAGCCGCACCAGGGTGACGCGGTAGATCGGCTCGCCGGGGTCGATCTCGACCGCGCGCTTGAATAGCGCCAATGCGGCGGGTGTGTCGTGCAGCACGTTGAGGGTGTAGTCGCCGTAGACCTCGGCGATGCGCGCCGACTGGTGGTGGTGGCCGAGGGCCGCCTTGAAAGCCGCCACCATCTCGTGCTTGGGCAGTTCGCACAGACCCTGGCGCGCGCAGGTGGTCAGCGCTTGCAATGAACTTTCCTCCTGCACGCCAGGCGTGCGGTCCTTGAGGCGCGCGATCATGCGGTTCCACCACTCCTGCCTGATGGGCCGATGCAGGCGCGCGTTGAAGAAGATCAGCGCCTGCTCGGGCAGGATGGACGAATCAGGCAGGTTCATCGCGCGTTCCAGCGGCGGGTAGGCCAGCGGCGTGAACGGCGAATCCGGGTCATATCCCGACAGAATGATGTAGGTGCGGCCCAGTTCGTACTGCGCACGCGGCGAGTCGGGTGCGCGCAGCGCCAGTTGCTGCGCCAGCCGCAGCGGGCTGCCCCAGGCCCACGCGGTTTGCGCGGTCAGCACCGTCCACCACGCGAACAGCACGCCCAGCAGTGCGCCGCGTGCCAGCGGCAGCGCCGCGCGCGGCGCCGCCAGCAGCGGCACGATGGCCAGCAGCACGCCGAAGCTGGCGAAATAGTTGCGCTGCTCGTAGACCAACTCCAGCGGAATCACCGTGCCGGTCATCAGCTGCGCGCCCAGGAACAGCACGATGCCCAGCGCCAGCAGCGGCGCGCGCCGCCGCTGCCACAGCGCCAGCGCGATCAGCGCGGCGATGCCGACCAGCGCCGCCAGCGTGGTCCACGGCTGCAGCAGTCCGGTCGAGATGTGGATGTCGTCGTGGTAGAAACTCAGCGCGTGCGGTGTGGGCAGAATGATCCAGCGCAGGTAATCCATGACGATGCGCGCCTCGCTCAGCAGACGCTGGCCGAGGGTGAAATCGCGTGTGGCCCAGGTCAGTGGATTCATGATGCCGGGCAGCAACCAGCCCAGGCCGATGACGCCGGGCAGCACCAGCTCGATGCCGAATAGGGCGTATACGCGCGTGTCGCGGCGATGGTCGGGAAAGCTGCGGCCCTTGAACAGCATCCACTCGATCAGCAGCGCGTAGAACGGCGCCATCGCCGCGTCTTCCTTGGCGGTGATGCCGATGAAGGTCCACAGGCCCAGCCCGATGAACGCGCCCCAGAAACCGCGTCCGTCCTGTTGCATGCGCATGCGTCCGCGTACATAGGCCAGCAGCGCGGCCAGCACGAACAGGTTGCCCAGCGATTCCATGCGCTGTACCACGTAGACCACCGCGGTGAGGTTGATCGGCAACAGCAGCCAGCCGCCGGCGATGAGCGCGGCATACCAGCGCTCCGCATCGGCGCCGAGCCCCGGCTTGCCCACGCGCAGCAACCGCCGTGTCAGCAGATACAGCAATAGGCCATTGCCGAGGTGGATCAGTACATTGGTCAGCTTGAACCAGAACGGATCGGTGCCGGTCAGCAGCCAGTTGGCGGTGAAGGTCAGCGAGGACAGCGGCCGGTGAAACTGGCTGGAGGGCGAGGACAGCGCCGCGGCGATCAACGTATCGAGATCGACATGCGCGGGCCGCAACGCACCGTTGTCGACGATGTTGGGGTAGTCGTCGAAGGTGTAACCGCCGTACAGCCCCGACCAGTACACCGCGACCGTCAGCGCCATGAACAGGGGCAGCAGGAAGGGCAGCAGACGCTGGCGCAGGTTCGGGGTGGGGCTCAAGCGTTTCTCCTCGGCATCAGGCGCTCATGCAGTGGCGCGAGAGTGTCGCACAGGCACCCGCCGCCGCTGCAGTCGCCAGGATCGGTGCGAGCCTGGCGTTGCCGAATGCATGGTGACGATCGCCCGGCACCGAACCCTCACCCCGATCCCGGCGGGAGGGGGCTTCTAGCTGCTGCACTTCGACGCGAATCAGGAAACCGCTTCGGCATACGAAGTGCTTGCATGCAGCCGTTTTGAATCAGGCGGCAGAATGTCCGGTTTTGCAAACCGGTCTGTTGTCTTCCGGACGGCGCGCAGCCTCCCCTCCGCACGCCGTCCTCGATGGCGAGGATGCGCCCCGAGCGGCGGTCATGCTGGGGGTGGCGGTGCCGTGATCCTTCGCAGCGGCGGCGTTCTGCAGCGCCGCGCGCAGTTGCGCCAGCGCACGCGGCCAGTAGTCCTGTTCGCGCAGCACCCAGGCATGCACCATGCCCATGCCGAAGCCGGGCGCAGGCGCCAGCGGCGCGACTTGCCGGTATGAATCGAGCAGCGCCAGCGCCAGGCGCGGATGGCCGGCGCTGCCCAACTCGGCGGCGGCGGCGGCGGCGAAGCCAGGGCGGATGTCGAAGCCCAGCGCGTAGCTCAGCTCGCCCAGCGCGGCCTGCGCCCGGCCGCGCGCCAGCAGCACGCTGCCGGCCAGATAATGCAGATCCTGCTGGCGGCCGGCGTTGTTCTTGATGCGCGGGTTGTGCAGGCCCGCGTCCACCAGGCTTTGCAGCAGCGGCAGATCGAATCCGGGACACTGGCCCGAGCGCGCCACGGCAATGGCGCGCGCGAACCAGCTGGTCAGCAGCGTGCCGGGGTCGCGCATGGTGGCCATGGCGGTGCGCGCGGCCTGTGCGGCGGCCGGTTGCACGCCGCCCAGTCGGCACTGCACGTTGAGCAGATTGAACGCCAGTTGCACCTGGTCGGGATGTGCGGCCAGCAGGGGCAGCAGACGGCGCTCGGCATCCTGTGGCTGGCCGTTGGCGGCCTCGAACTGCGCGGCATAGGCCTGTGCGCGCGCCGAATGCGGATTGATCCGGGCCCACAGCATGGCCTGCTGGTCCGCATGTCCCCACAGCACCGCGCGCTGCAAGGTCAGCAGCGCCAGCAGCAGCGGCAGGCCGATGGTCAGCGTGCCCCTGAAACCGCGCCAGCGACGCAGATCGCTCAGCCACCACGCCGGCGGCCAAAACATCGTCATCGCCGGCAAGTAATTGCGGTGCTCGAAGTACAGCTCCAGCGGCACCGTGGTGGACTCCAGCGCCATGCCGGCGAAATAGAACAGGATGGCCAGCGCCAGCACCGGATGCGTGCGCCGCCAGCGCCAGCCCAGCGCGATCAGCGCGATGATGCCGAGCAGCGCCGGCAGCGTGTCGGCCGGATGCCACAGGCTGCGCGAGACCGCGAATGCGTCGTTGAATAAACCGGTCGAAAACGGCCGCGGCAGCCACAGCAGCTTGAGGTAGTCCCACAGCGCGCGTGGTTCGGTCAGCAGGCGCTGGGGCTCGGTCCAGCGCCGCACCTCGGGATGATGCAGTGTGGCTTGCAGGCCGGCCCACAGCAGATACGCCAGCAGCAGCAGCGCCGGCAGCGCTGCGAAGATCCACAGCATGACGCGCCAATGTCTGCGGCTGCTGTCGGCCAGCGGCTGGCGCGCGAACACCGTGGCCTCCAGCACCAGCGCCAGCAGCGGCAGCAGCGCGCCGTTGGCCTTGGACAGCGTGGCCAGCAGCGTGCATCCGACCAGACCCAGCAGCGCCCAGGCGATACCGCCAGCGCCGCGGCCGTCCAGCATCAGGCGGCGTCCGCGCGCATAGGCCAGCAGGCCCAGCAGCACGAAGAATGTCGCCAGCATGGCCTCGCGCTGCACCACGTACAGCGTGGTCGAGACAAACAGCGGATGCAGCATCCACAGCGCCGCACCGAGCACCGCCGCGCGCGCGGCGCGCGTGCCGGTGGGCTCCAGCACGAGACCCAGTCGCCACAGCAGCGCAGCCAGCAGCGTGCCGTTGGCCAGTTGCAGCACGAGGTTGGTGAACTTGAACGGCCACGGCGGCGCCGGCCAGTTGCGCGCGTCGATCAGAAAACTCAACAGCGCGATCGGCCGCCCCGTCGGATCGCCGCCGCCGGCGGTGATGTAGCGCCAGAACACCGCCCAGCTGTGCACCGGACCGAACTCGCCCAGCTTGGGCAGGGTGCCGAAATCGTCGAACAGGAATGGTCCTTGCAGACCTTGCCAATATGCCCACAGCACCAGCAGCAGCACGGCCAGCAGGCCCAGCGGCGCCCACCAGCGTTCCGGAATCAGCGGCAGTTCGCGCGGCGGGCTGGACATGCGTGCTCCTCGTGACGGGCGGCGCATGATGGCATGCGTGCGGATGTTCCGGCATCGCGATGCTGGCGGCGCACTACGGGGTAAAACCGAAGCTCGATGTCATGTCCGGTGTGCAACCTTTCAATCCGTCATTCCAGTTCACGCACGAGCATGCAGCGCTGTAATTCCGACCGGCGCGCAGAGCGTCGGGCCGGAAGCCGGGCAGGCCGCACGAGCGCCGCTGGATCCCCGCGTTCGCGGGGATGACTCGATGAGCCTGGTCGTTCCGCGTTGACGCAGGCGCCGAGGAATGGCGTGTCAATGCGCTTGCAGCCGCGCCGCGGCAAGTTCGCGGATGCGCGCCAGCATCGCGGCGAGCCCGTTGGCGCGGGTGGGCGAGAGCGCCTTGGCCAGGCCGATGTCGCGGATGAAGGTCGGCTCGGTATCGAGGATCTCGCGCGCGCTGCGGCCGGAGTACACGCGCAGCAGCAGTGCGATCAGCCCGGAGACGATGGCCGAATCGCTGATGGCGCGGATTTCGATACGCGCGGCATCGCCCTCGATATGCATCCACACCATCGACTGGCAGCCGTGCACGCGGTATTCCTCGGTTTTCATCGCGTCCGGCAGATCCGGCAGTTTCTTGCCGAGGTCGATCAGGTACTGGTAGCGCTCGGACCAGTCGCCGAACAGCGCGAACTCCTCGACGATGGCGCTTGCGGCATCGGCGGCGCCGGCTTCCCGGGTATCGACGCGATCGCTCATGGCGTGGCCACCTTCCAGCGTGTGCCGCGCGGGCCGTCCTCGATGGCGATGCCCAGCGCCGCAAGCTCTGCGCGCACGGCGTCGGCGCGCGCGAAGTCGCGCGCGGCGCGGGCGGCGTTGCGCTGCGCGATCAGCGACTCGATGTGCGCCGCATCCACCGATCCGCCCGCCGCGGTCTGCCTGAACCAGGTTTCCGGATCCTGCTGCAGAAAGCCCAGCAGGCGGCCGGCGGCGAGCAGCGCGGCCTTCGCGTCGCGTTTGTGTTCGATCGTGGCGGAGACCGCCCCGCGCGCATTGCCGGCCAGGTTCGCCATGGCGACGAAGGCCTCGGGCGTGTTGAGGTCGTCGCTCAGCGCCGCGTGCAGGCGGGCGAGACCGCCATGACCGGCCCACAGCGGGTCGGCATCGGCAAGCGCGGGCGCGTCCACCTCGCCCAGATCGCGCAGCACGCCGTACCAGCCATCCAGCGTCGCGCGTGCCTGCTGCACGGCAGCGTCGGACCAGTCCAGCGGCTGTCGGTAGTGCGCCTTCATCAGCACGAAGCGCAGCACCTCCGGCGGATGCTGCTGCAGCAGATCGTGCAGCAGCAGCACGTTGCCCAGCGATTTCGACATCTTGCGGCCGTCCAGCGTCAACATGCCGTTGTGCAGCCAGTAGCGCGCAAAGACCTTGCCGCCGTGCGCGCAGGTGCTTTGCGCGATCTCGTTTTCGTGGTGCGGAAACTGCAGGTCGATGCCGCCGGCGTGGATGTCGATGGTCTCGCCCAGGTGTGTTTCGACCATGGCCGAGCACTCGATGTGCCAGCCCGGGCGGCCGCGGCCCCAGGGGCTGTCCCAGCCGGGCAGGTCGGGCGGAGAGGGCTTCCACAGCACGAAATCGGCCGGGTTGCGCTTGTACGGCGCCACTTCGACGCGCGCGCCGGCGATCATCTCCTCGACGCTGCGCCCGGATAGCCGGCCGTAGTCGGGAAAGCGTGCCACGTCGAACAGGACGTGACCGGCGGCGGCATAGGCGTGGCCGGAGGCGATCAGCCTCTCGCACATCGCCACGATCGGGCCCATGTGCGCGGTGGCGCAGGGCTCGACGTCGGGCACGGCGACGCCGAGACGGGCGATGTCCTCGCGGTATGCGGCCGCGTAGCGTTGCGTGATCGCGGCGATGGGCACTCCGGCCGTCTGGGCCGCGGCGTTGATCTTGTCGTCCACGTCGGTGATGTTGCGGGCATAAACCACCCGCGGGTACTCCCGGCGCAGCAACCGCACCAGCAGGTCGAACACCACCGCGGGCCGCGCGTTGCCGATGTGCACGTAGTTGTAGACGGTGGGCCCGCACAGGTACACGGTGATCCGCTGCGGGTCCAGCGGCGTGAAGACTTCACTCCGGCGGCTCAGGCTGTTGTACAGCTGCAGGGGCATAAAACGTCGCTGTGGTGCGGGTTTTCAGTTTATCAGCCGGCCTGCGCGCGCCGCGGGTTTTTACGCGTGGATTCAGCCGCGACCTGCTCCAATCCGCGCCATAGAGGCCGCCAAAGCGGCCCTCGCCCCGAACGAGGTTGTCATGCGCAAGTCTGTCCTGCTCCTGGTTTCGATCAGTCTGCTGCTGGTTGGCCCGTTTTCCGCTGCCGTCCAAGCGCAGGACGGCGGCTATTGGCGCGATGCACCGCCGCCCGAACGCGGCAACGTGCACTACGCCTGGGCCGACGTGCTGCGCGTCGATCCCATCTATGCGGTGGTGCAGGATCAGTACCCGCAGCAGCGCTGCTACCAGCAGCAGGTGGTGCAGCAGAGCGGCGGCAGTACCGCCGGCACCTTGCTGGGCGCCATCGTCGGCGGCGCCCTCGGCCACCAGGTTGGTCACGGCCGCGGCAACACCGCGGCCACCATTGGCGGTGCGGTGATCGGCGGCGTGGTGGGTAACAACGCCAGCTCCGGCGAACATGTCGTCGATCAGACCCGCTGCGAGCAAGTCGCCGACCGCACGGTCGAGCACCGCCGCATCGATGGCTACAACGTCGAATACCGCTACCACGGCGATGTCTACGTGTCGCGCCTGAATTACGATCCGGGCGACCGTCTGCGCATCCGCATCAGCGTGGCGCCTGCCGACTGAGGCACTGTGCGGCATACCTGGAGTGGAGCAGCAGTCCGCGAAGGATGCCTAAGGACGCGAAGATCGCTTGTGGATGCGGGCCCGTGGCGTTTTGCGTCATTCGCGGACACCGCATTTTGCTTTCCAGGCCGGGTCAAATGTTGTGTGTTGCAGGGCAGCACGCGCTCGTGTCAACATCGCAGCGTCTTTTGCCAAATCCCGTCCATGGCCTATCAAGTTGCCCAGCCCGATGTCCTGACCAGCGCCCGCATGGCCGCCGGCATGACCTCGCGCGCGCGTCGACCGGAAAGCACACTCCATCCGGCCGGCTAGCGCATTCGTTTCGCCTTGCGCACGTATTCGAAGCCCGGCCCCGCGCCGGGCTTTTTCGTTCTTCCACGCCTTCCTGCTTCGGTTCCACGCGTCAGCGCTGCCGAGCCTCGCGCCCACACCCTCACGAGACATCCGCATGAGCCTTCGCCACTTTCTCAGCACCCAGGACTGGAGCCGCGCCGAACTCGACGCCCTGCTCGAACGGGCGGCTGCGTTCAAGCGCACGCCGCACGGTCGGCAGCTCGCCGGCAAGGCGGTGGCGCTGCTGTTCTTCAACCCGTCGATGCGCACGCGCACCAGCTTCGAGCTGGGTGCCTTCCAGCTGGGCGGCCACGCCATCGTGCTGGCGCCGGGCAAGGACGCGTGGCCGATCGAGTTCGAGGTCGGCAGCGTGATGGACGGCGACACCGAGGAGCACATCGCCGAGGTCGCGCGTGTGCTCAGCCGCTACGTCGACCTGATTGCAGTACGCGCGTTTCCGAAGTTCCAGGATTGGTCGGTGGACCGCGAGGACCGGGTGATCAAGGCCTTCGCCCGTCACGCCACGGTGCCGGTAATCAACATGGAAACGATCACCCATCCCTGCCAGGAGCTGGCGCACGCGATGGCCATGCGCGAGCACCTCGGCGAGCTGCGCGGGCGCAAGTACGTGCTGACCTGGACCTACCACCCCAAACCGCTCAATACCGCGGTGGCCAATTCGGCGCTGCTGATCGCCACCCGCATGGGTATGGACGTGACCCTGCTGTGCCCGACGCCGGAGTACCGGCTGGATCCGCGCTACATGGATGCGGCGCAGCAGAACGCGCGCGAGAACGGCGGCTCGCTGCGAGTGTCGCACGACCTCGAGTCGGCCTACCGCGGCGCGCACGTGGTCTATGCCAAGAGCTGGGGCGCGCTGCCGTACTTCGGCCGCTGGGAGCAGGAAAAGCCCATCCGCGACGCGCACCGGCACTTCATCGTCGACGAGGCGAAAATGGCGCTGACCGACCACGGCTTGTTCAGCCACTGCCTGCCGCTGCGGCGCAACGTCAAGGCCACCGACGCGGTGATGGACGCGCCCTACTGCATCGCCATCGACGAGGCCGAGAACCGCCTGCACGTGCAGAAGGCGGTGATGGCCGCGCTGGTCGGGCAGGGCTGAGTCGCGTCGCCATGTTTATGCCCCGGCATTTCCTCGAGACCCGCGAACACGCCCTGCACAAGCTGATCGATGCGCATCCGTTCGCAACCGTGGTGGCGAGCGGGGAGACGGGCATGGCGGTGAACCATCTGCCGTTGCTGCGGCAGGGCGGCGCGTTGCGCGGCCACGTCGCCGGCGGCAACGAGCTGGCCGCGCTGGACGGCGCTCCGGTGCTGGCGATCTTCCACGGTCCGCAGGGCTACGTGAGCCCCAACTGGTATCCGAGCAAGCACGTCACCGGCCACGTGGTGCCCACATGGAACTACGCCGTGGTCCACGTGCACGGCCACCTACGCGTGGTGCGGGACGCCCGCTGGCTACGCGCGCTGCTGGATACGCTGACCGATCGTTTCGAGGCCTCCGAGCCCAGGCCCTGGAAGGTCGCCGACGCACCGGCCGATCACGTAGAAAAGCTGCTCGGCGCCATCGCCGGCATCGAGATCGCCATCGCGCGCATCGAGGGCAAGTTCAAGCTCAGCCAGAACCACCCGGCAGCCAACCGCACCGGCGTGATTGCGGGCCTGCGCCGTCGCGGTGGCGCAGGCGACGGCGAGCTGTCCGATCTCATGCAGGACGTCGCCCCGTGACCCCATCCCGCCCCTTCATCGACCCATCGCGCTTGCGCAGGAACCATCAGCTATGAGCCAAGACATCGTCCTCGCCTTCTCCGGCGGCCTCGACACCAGCTTCTGCGTGCCGTATCTGCGCGAGCGTGGCTACGCCGTGCACACCGTGTTCGCTGACACCGGCGGCGTGGATGCCGCGGAGCGCGCCGTCATCGAGGCGCGCGCGGCCGAACTGGGCGTGGCCAGCCACGTCACCGTCGACGGCGGTCCGGCGATCTGGTCCGGCTTCGTCAAGCCTTTCGTGTGGGCGGGGCAGGGCTATCAGGGTCAGTACCCGCTGCTGGTATCGGATCGCTACCTGATCGTCGAGGCCGCGCTGCGCCGCGCCGACGAACTCGGCACCCGCGCCATCGCCCACGGCTGCACCGGCATGGGCAACGACCAGGTGCGCTTCGATCTCGCGGTCAAGGCGCTGGGCGACTACGCGATCGTGGCGCCGATCCGCGAGATTCAGAAGGAGCACACCCAGACCCGCGCCTACGAGCAGCAGTATCTGGAGCAGCGCGGCTACGCCGTGCGCGCCAAGCAGAAGAGCTACACCATCAACGAGAACCTGCTGGGCCTGACCATGTCGGGCGGCGAGATCGACCGCTGGGAGGCGCCCGGTGAGGGCGCGCGCGGCTGGTGCGCGCCGCGTGCCGAGTGGCCGGTTGCGCCGTTGCGCGCCACGCTGCGCTTCGAGCATGGCGAGGCCGTGGCGCTGGATGGCGAGCGCATCCCGGGGCATGTCCTGCTGGCGAAGCTCAACCAGGCGTTCGCGGTCTACGGTGTCGGCCGCGGCCTGTACACCGGCGACACCACCATCGGCCTCAAGGGCCGGATCATCTTCGAGGCGCCGGGCCTGATCGCGCTGCTCGCCGCGCACCGCGCGCTGGAGGAGGCGGTGCTGACCAAGTTGCAGAACCGCTTCAAGCCCGAGGTCGCCAGACAGTGGGTCGAGCTGGTCTACGAGGGCTTCTTCCACGATCCGCTGAAAGCAGATCTCGAAGCGTTCCTGGCCAGCAGTCAGCGCATGGTCAACGGCGAGGTCGTGCTGGAAACCCAGGGCGGCAGCGTGCAGGCGGTGGCGGTGCGTTCGCCGCACCTCCTCAACGCCAGGGGCGCCACCTATGCGCAGTCCGCCGACTGGGGCGTGGCCGAGGCTGAAGGCTTCATCCGTCTGTACGGCATGAGCAGCACGCTGTGGGCGGAAGTCAACCGCAAGGCATGACCATGCAATGAGCCAGGCACTGCGCATCAGCACGGAACGGGACGAGTTGGACGTCGACTTGATCCATGCCTTCCTCTCCGAAACCTACTGGGCACGCGGCATTCCGCGCGCGGTGGTGGAGCGCGCCATGGCCGGCTCGCTGTGCTTCGGAGGCTATCTCGGCGACCGCCAGGTGGCGTTCGCCCGCGTGATCACCGACGGCGCGACCTTCGGTTATCTGTCCGACGTGTTCGTGCTTCCCGAACACCGCGGCCGCGGCTATGCCAGAGCGCTGGTTGCGGCGGTGCTCGCGCATCCCGATCTGCAGGGGCTGCGCCGCCTCATGCTGGCCACCCGCGACGCACACGCACTGTACGCGGGGTTCGGCTTTGCAGCGCCCGCGAAGCCGGAGATGCTGATGGAAAGGCTCGATCCGGACATCTACTCGAGGACTTCGCCCGAATCATGAATCCGCTGCTTGCATCCACGCTGGAGCATCTGCGTGCGCTGGTCGCCTTCGACACGCGCAACCCGCCGCGCGCGATCGGCACCGGCGGCATCTTCGACTATCTGCGCGCGCAGTTGCCCGGGTTCGATCTGACCGTCACCGACTACGGCGCCGGGGCAGTGGCGCTGCACGCCGTGCGCGGCGCGCCGCGGCTGCTGTTCAACGTGCATCTGGATACCGTGCCCGCCTCGCCGGACTGGAGCGCTGATCCGCTCGCGCTGCGGGTGACGGACGATCGCGCCATCGGCCTCGGCGCTTGCGATATCAAGGGCGCGGCAGCGGCGCTGCTGGCCGCGGCTGCGCACAGCGACGGCGCCTGCGCCTTTCTGTTCAGCAGCGACGAGGAAGCCAACGACGCGCGCTGCATCGCCGGGTTCCTCGATTGCGGGCCGCCGGTCTGCGAAGCGGTGATCGTGGCCGAGCCGACGCGCGGCGAGGCGGTGCTGGCGCACCGCGGCATCAGCTCGGTGCTGCTGCGCTTTGCCGGCCGCGCAGGTCACGCCTCGGGCGCGCAAGGCGCGACCGACAGCGCCCTGCATCAGGCCCTGCGCTGGGGCGCGTCTGCGCTGGACTACGTGGAAACGCAGGCGCACCAGCGCTTCGCGGGACTGACCGGGCTGCGCTTCAACATCGGCCGCGTCGACGGCGGCATCAAGGCCAACGTGATCGCGCCGGCGGCCGAGGTGCGCTTCGGCTTTCGCCCGCTGCCGTCGATGGACACCGATGCGATTCTTGCTGATCTGCGCCGGCTCGCACCGTCAGCGCCCGCACAGTTCGAGGAAACCTTCCGCGGCCCGCCGCTGCCGGCGGGCGACATCGCCGGTGCCGAAGCGCACCGCCTGGCCGCGCGCGATCTCGCCGACGAACTGGCCCTGCCGGTCGGCAACGCGGTGGACTTCTGGACCGAGGCCGCGCTGTTCTCGCAGGCGGGCTACACCACTTTCGTGTTCGGCCCCGGCGACATCGCCCAGGCGCACACCGGCGACGAGTGGGTGGCGCTGGACCAGTTGGCCGCTTATGCCGCGCATGTGCATCGCATCATCGATTCGGGACTCGCCTGAGATGGACGCCCATAAGAATCTGCGTCAGACCATCGTGCGCCTGCTCTCCAGCATGGCCAGCGCGCGCGAGATCCAGCAGTACCTCAAGCGCTTTTCCGAGCTCGATGCCAAGCGCTTCGCCGTGGTCAAAGTAGGCGGTGCCATCCTGCGCGACGAGCTGTCCGAGCTGGCCTCCTCGCTGGGCTTCCTGCAGCAGGTCGGGCTGACGCCCATCGTGCTGCACGGCGCCGGTCCGCAGTTGGACGAGGAACTGGCCGCCGCAGGTATCGAGAAGCGCACCCTCGATGGCCTGCGCGTGACTAGTCCGCAGGCGCTGGGCATCGTGCGGCGCGTGTTCCAGCAGCAGAATCTGCGGCTGGTCGAGGCGCTGCAGTCGATGGACACACGCGCCACCTCGGTGCTCTCCGGCGTGTTTGGCGCACGCTTTCTCGACCGCGATCGCTACGGCATGGTGGGCAAGGTGGAACGCGTGGATCTGGCGCCGATCGAAGCCAGCCTGCGCGCGCACTCGATCCCGGTGATCGCCAGTCTGGGCGAAACCGACGAAGGTCAGATCCTCAACGTCAACGCCGATTTCGCCGCCAACGAGCTGGTGCGCGTGCTGCAGCCGTACAAGATCATCTTCCTCACCGGCACCGGTGGCCTGCTGGACGAGACCGGCCGCGTCATCGATTCGATCAACCTTTCGACGGACTACGAGCGTCTGCTGGCACAGCCGTGGATCAACGGCGGCATGCGCCTGAAGATCGAGCAGATCGCCGACCTGCTCGATGCGCTGCCGTTGACATCCTCGGTGTCGATCACGCGCCCGGCGGAACTGGCCAAGGAGCTGTTCACCCACAAGGGTTCGGGCACGCTGGTGCGGCGCGGCGAGAAGGTGCTGCGCTTCGACGACTGGCGCGGCGTGGACCACCAGCGCCTGCGCGCGCTGATCGAGTCCAGTTTCGGCCGCGCGCTGGCGGCCGACTATTTCGAGCGCGTGCGACCCTGCCGCGTGTACGTCAGCGAGAACTACCGCGCGGCGATGATCCTCACCGCCGAGGGCGAGCTGACCTATCTCGACAAGTTCGCCGTGCTCGACGCCGCGCAGGGCGAGGGCCTGGGACGCGCCGTGTGGCAGGTGATGCGCGCCGAGAACCCGCGCCTGTTCTGGCGTTCGCGCCACGGCAATCCCATCAACCCCTTCTACTACGCCGAGTCCGACGGCAGCTACAAGCAACCGCGCTGGAAGGTGTTCTGGTACGGCATCCACGACTTTCCCACCATCGAACGCTGCGTGGCGCACTGCGCGCAGCGTCCGGCGACGCTGGCGGACTGAGATGAGCGCACGCGCCCACGATCCATGGACCCTCCCGCCCGGGCTGCGGGGCCGCCACGTGCGGCTGGAGCCGCTGACGTTGGCGCATGCGAACGGCCTGCGCGAGGCGGTATGCGATGGCGAGCTGTGGCAGCCGTTCTACAGCAGCGTGCCCGCGCCCGAGGCCATGCAGCGCTACCTGGAAACGGCGCTGGCGCTGCAGGATGCCGGTGCCGCGCTGCCGTTCGTGGTGCGTGACGCGGGTGGTGTCATCGTCGGCAGTACGCGCTATTACGACCTCGCGCGCGCCGTGCCGCGGCTCAGCATCGGCTACACCTGGTATGCGCAACGGGTGCAGCGCAGCGGCCTCAACAGCGAAGCCAAGCTGCTGCTGCTGGAGTACGCCTTCGAGACGCTGGGCTGCATCGCCGTGGAGCTGCGCACCAGCTGGTTCAATCACGCCTCGCGCGCGGCCATCGCGCGGCTGGGCGCCAAGCAGGATGGCGTGCTGCGCGGCCATATGCGCCACAACGATGGCAGCGTGCGCGATTCGGTGGTGTTCTCGATACTCGACCACGAGTGGCCCGCGGTGCGCAGCAACTTGCGTACGCGGCTGGCGCAGCACGACGCCACCGTCGCCGCGTCCGCGGGGAGCGGCACGCCATGAACGGTCGCGTCCGGCACCGTATCGGCGTCGTCGGCGCGCGCGGGCGAGCGTCCGTAGCGGGAACAAAGGGCGGGGTGACTTGGCGAGGCCCGGAAGGCCGAGCCTAGTCACCACAGTGCCCAGGAGAGGAACCGAATCGCATGAACAACAAGCCCATGAAAACCGTCGGCATCGTCGGAGCACGCGGGCACACGGGCGCGGAGCTGATCCGGCTGATCGCCGGCCATCCGCGGCTCGAGCTGGCTTTCGTATCCTCGCGCGAGCTGGCCGGCCAGCCCGTCGCGGCGCAGATCCCCGCATATCGCGGCGCGCTGCGCTACGAGAATCTCGATCCCGCAGGCGCCGCGTCGCGCGGCGCCGATGCGGTGGTGCTGGCCTTGCCCAACGGTCATGCCGCCGGCTGGGTGGCGGCATTCGATGCGCAGGCGCCGCTGACCGTGATCGTCGACCTGAGCGCCGACTATCGCTTCGACGCGGCCTGGTACTACGGCCTGCCCGAGCTGACCCGGACACGCTACGCCGGCCAGCGCCGCATCAGCAATCCCGGTTGCTACGCCACTGCGATGCAACTGGCCATCGCGCCGCTGGCGTCCATGCTCGACGGCATGCCGGTGTGCTTCGGCGTGTCGGGCTATTCCGGCGCCGGCACCACGCCGTCGGACAAGAACGACCCCGACCAGTTGCGCGACAACCTGATGCCTTACCAGCTCACCGGTCACATGCACGAACGCGAAGCCGGTCATCGACTGGAGCGGACGGTGGCGTTTCTGCCGCACGTGGCACCGCATTTCCGCGGGCTCACGCTGACCGCGCATCTGCCGCTCTCGCAGCCGCTGCCCGATGCCGCGTCACTGGCGCGGCGCTATCGCGACTTCTACGCCGCCGAGCCGCTGGTCAAGGTGCTCGACGCGGCGCCATGGGTCAGCCGCATCGCCGGCCGGCATCACGCCGAGATCGGCGGTTTCGCACTGGGCGAGGGCGGTCGTCGCGCGGTGCTGGTGGCCACGCTGGACAACCTGCTCAAGGGCGCGGCCACGCAGGCGCTGCAGAATCTCAATCGAGCGCTCGGTCTCCCCGAACTGGAGGGCATTCCCCATGACTGAGCCGTTGTGGCAGAAGGACGGCGTGCGCATCGACGCGCGCATCATGCAGTTCACCGCCGGCGACGACGTGCTGCTGGACCGCACGTTCTTCCTGCACGACATCGAGGCCAGCAAGGCGCACGTCGAGGCGCTGGCGCGCATTGCGGTGATCCACGGCGATGAAGCCGCAGCGCTGGCCCGCGAGCTGGACGCGCTGGCGGCCGACTTCCGTTCCGGCGCCTTCGTGCTGGACGATCGTTACGAGGACGGCCACAGCGCCATCGAGGCGCGCCTGACCGAGCGCCTGGGCGATACCGGCCGCAAGGTGCATACCGGCCGCAGCCGCAACGACCAGATCCTGGTGGCCACGCGGCTGTGGCTGAAGGAGCGCCTGGCCGAGCTGGTGTGTTATTGCCGCGACGTCGCCGCGACATGTCTGCAGCGCGCCGCGCACGAGGCGCTGCCCATGCCCGGCTACACGCATCTGCAGCGCGCGGTGGTGTCCTCCACCGCGATGTGGTTCGCCGGCTACGCCGAGGCTTTCATCGACGACGCCGCGCGCGCACGCGACACCCTGGCCTGGATCGACGCCAACCCGCTGGGCACGGCCGCCGGCTACGGTGTCAATCTGCCGCTGGACCGCGCGCACACCACGCGCGCGCTCGGCTTTGCGCGCATGCAGGTCAGCCCGGTCTACGCCCAGCTTTCGCGCGGCAAGTTCGAGCTGGCCGCGCTGGAGGCACTGGGATCCGCGCTGCTGGACCTGCGCCGTCTGGCCTGGGATCTCAGTCTGTTCACCACCGCCGAGTTCGGCTTCGTCATGCTGCCCGTGGAGTACACCACCGGCAGCTCGATCATGCCCAACAAGCGCAACCCGGACGTGATCGAGCTGATGCGCGCGCGCTACGCCAGCGTGGCCGCCGCGCGCACCGAGATCGAACAACTGCTGTCGCTGCCTTCGGGCTACCAACGCGATCTGCAGGTCAGCAAGGGCGCGTTGTTCCACGGTTTCGGCCAGGGCCTGCCGGCGCTGGCGCTGCTGCCGGACCTGCTGGCGCGCCTGGAGTGGAACGGGCCGGCGCTGCGCGCCGCCATCGAGCCGGCCATGTACGCCACCGACGTGGCCCTCGAGCAGGCCGCCGCCGGCGTGCCGTTCCGCGAGGCCTACCGCAAGGCTGCCGAGGCTGCCGCGCAATCCGGCGCCGGCCGCACGCCCGAAGCCAGCCTGGCCGCGCGCGTGTCGCCCGGCGCCGGCCATGATCTCAGGCTGGACGAGCTGAAGGCGCGGCTGGCCGCGCTGGACCATTGAGGACATCCATGGGCACCGTCAGCACCGCCAACACAGCGCATTACACCTGGGGCCAGCGGTGCGACGGCTGGCACCTCCTGCAGGGCAATGATCTCAGCGTAATCGAGGAGCGCATGCCGCCCGCTACCGCCGAGGTGCGCCACCGCCATGCGCGTTCGCGCCAGTTCTTCTACGTGCTGGAGGGCGAGGCGCTGCTGGAATTGGACGGTGTGACGCATCGCCTCGGCGCGTGCCAGGGACTGCACGTGCCGCCGGGCGCGGCGCACCAGATGCGCAATGAATCCGCCGCGGACGTGCGCTTCCTGGTGGTGTCCTCGCCGCAGAGCCACGGCGACCGGGAGACGGTCGATGGCTGAGCGCCTGCCCTCCCAGAGCCTGCCGCCCTGGCGGCGCGCCGTGCTCAAGGTGGGCAGCAACCTGCTGGCCGCCGACGGCGGCGGCCTCACACCTCGCTACGCACTGGCTCTGAGCGGGCTCATCGCGGGCAGCCACGCGCAGGGGCGCCAGGTGGTGCTGGTGTCCTCCGGTGCGGTAGCGGCGGGCCGCGCCCTGCTGCGCGAGCGGGCCGGTGACGATCTCGCCGCTCGGCAGGCGCTGGCCGCGCTGGGCCAGGCGCCGATGATCGCGCTGTGGCAGTCGCTCAGCGCGCGGCCGGTGGCCCAGGTGCTGCTGACCCACGACGACCTGCGTCACCGCCGGCGCTACCTCAACGCCCGCGCCACCCTGCGCGAACTGCTGCAGTTGGACGTGCTGCCGGTGATCAACGAGAACGACACCGTGGCGGTGGACGAACTCAAGCTCGGCGACAACGACAACCTCGCCGCCATCGTCGCCGCGCTGGTCGATGCCGACCTGCTGCTGATCGCCTCCGACGTCGATGCGCTGTACAGCGCCGACCCGCGCCGCGACCCCGCGGCGCGGCCGGTGACGCGCGTCGAAACGCTGACCCCCGAGGTGCTGGCGATGGCCGGCGGCAGCGGCAGCGCGGTCGGCACCGGCGGCATGCGCACCAAGCTGGAAGCAGCTTTCAAGGCCGCGGCGGCGGGCATCCCCACGGCGCTGTTCAGCGGTCGCGACGAGGCCACCGTGCAGGCCCTGGGCGAGGGGCGGCTGCACGGCACACTGATCCGGGCGCCCGGCAGCCGTATGCAGGCGCGCAAGGTCTGGCTGCGGCATGCGCCGCCGGCCGGGCGCATCCGGGTGGACGACGGCGCCGCACGCGCGCTGGCGGGTGGGCGCGCCTCGCTGCTGCCGGGAGGCATCGTCGGCGTCACCGGCGAGTTCCGCCGCGGCGACCTGGTGGACATCGAGGACACCGCGGGGTGCCTGGTGGCACGCGGTCTCAGCCAGTACGGTTCGGCCGAGGTGATGCGTCTGGCCGGCCGGCACAGCCGGGAGATCGACGCCGTGCTGGGCTACAGCTACGGCGCCGAGGTGGTGCATCGCGATGATCTTGCGACCCTGGGCGATTCCGTTGCAGCGAAAGAGGCCAAACCCGTATGAGCGTACTTCGCAGCCTAGCGCTGGCCTGCCGCGATGCCGCTCCGGCAGTTGCCGCGCTTGATCCCCCCACGCGGCACGCCCTGCTGCTCGACATGGCGGCAGCCGTCGAGGCGCAGGCACCGGCCATCCTCGCGGCCAACGCGCAGGACATGGCAGCGGCCGCGGCCAAGGACGTGCAGGTGGCCATGCGCGATCGCCTGCGACTGGATGCTCCGCGCATCAGCGCGATCGCGGCCGCAGTGCGCGAGGTGGCCGATCTGCCCGATCCGGTGGGCCAGGTCACCCGCCGCGAGACGCGCCCCAACGGTCTGGTGGTGGAGCGCGTACGCATCCCCCTGGGCGTGGTGGCGATGATCTACGAGGCGCGCCCCAACGTCACCGCCGACGCCGCCGCGCTATGCCTGAAGGCCGGCAACGCGGTGATCCTGCGCGGTGGTTCGGAGGCGCTGCATTCGAACGCGGCCATTGCCGCTGCGCTGCGCGGCGCGCTGCGCGCGCATGGCTTGCCGGAGGCCGCGCTGACGCTGCTGGAGGACCTGCGCCGCGAGGCCATGGTGGAGCTGCTGCAACTCGCCGACATCGTCGATCTGGCCATCCCGCGCGGCGGTGAGGGCCTGATCCGCTTCGTCGCCGAACACGCGCGCGTGCCGGTGATCAAGCACTACAAGGGCGTGTGCCATCTGTACGTGGATGCCGGCGCCGACCTCGACAGCGCGTTGGCGCTGCTGATCGACGGCAAGACCTCGCGCCCGGCGGTGTGCAACGCCATCGAGACCCTGCTGGTGCACGCCGCCATCGCGCCGGCGTTCCTGCCGCGCGCCATTGCCGCGCTGCGTGCACGCGGGGTCGAGGTGCGCGGCTGCACGCGCACGCGCGGCTACGACGCCGGCGTCAAGCCCGCCGGCGAGGACGACTACGCCGCCGAGTTCCTCGACCTGATCCTGGCCGTGCGCGTGGTGGACGACCTCGACACCGCGCTGGCGCACATCGCGCGCTACGGCTCCGACCACACCGAGGTGATCGCCACGCGCGACGAGGGTGCCGCCGCGCGCTTCGTCGCCGGCACGCGCAGCGCCGCGGTGATGGTCAACGCCTCCTCGCGTTTCAACGACGGCGGCGAGCTGGGCCTGGGCGCGGAGATCGGCGTCTCCACCACGCGCCTGCATGCCTATGGCCCGATGGGCGCCGAGGCGCTGACCATCGAGCGCTTCGTGGTGCGTGGCAACGGCCAGACGCGATATCCGGTGTGACGCGCCTCAGCACGACGGGTCGGCCAGCAGCAGCGCGCGCAGGGCGGCATCGTCGGCGGTGAGCGGCAGGCTGTGGCTGGGCCGTGCCAGCCATCGCGCCAACGCCTCCGGTACCGCGACGGCATGGCCGAAGACCGGCTCGACCACTTCGGCAAACTTGGCGGGGTGCGCGGTGGCGACAACGGCGTAGTCGCCGCGCTCGTCCTGTGCGCGCAGACGTTCGAGCACGTGCAGCGCCGTGGCGGTGTGCGGGCAGGGCTCGATGCCGTGGTGCGCGGCGGCGGCGTGCAGGGTGGCGACGATGGCGTCGTCGTCGACAGTGAACGCGGACAAATCCGCGCGCAGCGCGGCATCGTTGGAATAGAGCGCGCGCAGGCGCTCGAAATTGCTCGGTGCGCCCACGTCCATGGCGTTGGCCAGGGTGCGCCGGCCGGGCCACGTGGCATAGGGTTCGCCGGCGAAATAGCGCGGCAGCGTATCGTTGGCGTTGCAGGCCAGCACGATGCGAGCGATGGGCAGGCCCATGCGGCGCGCGATCACCGCCGCCAGCGCGTTGCCCAGGTTGCCGGTGGGCACGACGAAGGACAACGCGCGGCCGGTGCCGCGCCAATGCGTCAGCGCGGCCCAGGCGTAGTAGCCGGCCTGCGGCAGCAGGCGGCCCAGGCTGATGCTGTTGGCCGAACCGAGGGCCACGCGCGTGCGCAGTTCTGCATCGCCCAGCGCGGCTTTGACCATGCGCTGGCAGTCGTCGAAGGTGCCGTCCACGCGGTACGCCTGCACGTTGCCGTCGAAGGCGCCCAGTTGCCGCGCCTGGCGCGGCGCCACACCTTCCTGCGGGTACAGGATCAGCACGCGGAAACCGGCGCGGCGGTGGAAAGCCGCGGCCACCGCGCCCCCGGTATCGCCGGAGGTGGCGACCAGAATCGTCCGCAACGGGTCATCCGGCATGCGCAGCCGTGCCAACGCCGCGGCGAGAAAACGTGCGCCGATATCCTTGAACGCGGCGCTGGGGCCGTGGAACAGTTCCAGCACGTGGTCGCCGGCGCCGCGCAGTGCGTGCAGCGGTATCGACTGGGCGAAAGCCTCGTCGCACAGCATGGACAATCCGGATTCGAGCGCACTGCCGGCGAAATAGGGCGCCAGCAGGCGCGCGCCGACTTGCGCCGGCGTATGCGCTCCCGCGAACGCATCGGGTTCCAGGACCGGGATGTGCTCGGCTAGGTACAACCCGCCATCCGGCGCCAGGCCCGCCTGCAGCACCTGGACGAGATCCGCAGTGGGCGCCGCGTCGCGCGTGCTCAGGAACCGCATTCGACCACCTCCGCTGCCGGGCCCTCGACCGGCGCCACCCAGCCTTCGCTGTCCAGGCCTTCGGCGCGGAACGCCGCGCGCATGGCTTCGTGCGCGCGCTGTGCGCTGCCGACATCCCGACACCACGCGAACACACTGGGACCGGCGCCGGAGAGGCTGCCGCCCAGCGCACCGGCATCCAGCAGCGCCTGCTTGACACGCGCGAAGCCAGGCACCAGCGGCGCACGGCGCGGCTCGACCAGCACGTCGTGCAGGCCCTCGCGCAGCAGTTCGAGATCGCCGCGGTAACAGCCGGCCAGCAATTGCGCCAGGTGCGCATTCTGCCGCACCACATCGTGCAGCGCGTAGGGCGCGGTCAGCACCGCGCGCGCGCGGCGTGTTTCTAGCACGTAGTGCGGATGTACCACGGCACAGTGCAAGTCGGGGGGCACCGGGACGCGCAGCACGCGCTCGGCCGTGGTCAGTGTGAGGCCGCCCAGCAGCATCGGCCCGACGTTGTCGCCGTGGCGCGCACCGCTGGAGGCCGCCTCGCCGCTGATGGCGTGCGGATAAAGCGCCTCGCGGCTCAGAGGCTCGGGCAGCAACGCATTGGCGGCCACCAGCGCGGCTACGCTGGAGGCTGCCGAGCCGCCCAGTCCGGCACCGAAGGCGATGCCCTTGCGGATTTCGATTTCAATGCCGAAACCGGGCCGTAATGCATCGAGCAGCGCCAGCAGCGCGACACCGGCGGTGTTGCGCGTGGCCTCGCGTGGCAGCGCGACGGCGCTGCCGGTGATGGCGGCGATGCGCACACCGGGCCGCGTGCTGCGTCGCGCCAGCACTTCGTCGCAAGGGCCGGTGAAAGTGTGGCCCAGCAGATCGAAGCCGGCAGCGACATTGCCGACGCTGGCCGGTGCGCGCGCCAGCACCCATTCGGGTTGCATGCGGACATTCATGGGGCTCTCCGTAGCTGGCCGGCCAGACGCAGGATGTCGGCGAACACGCCGGCGGCGGTCACCTCGGGACCGGCGCCTGGCCCCTGCACCACCAGCGGATTGTCGCAGTAGCGGCGGGTGCGGAACTGCACCAGATTGTCGGTGCCGTGCAGATGCGCGGCGGCATGTGTGGGCTCGACCTCGACCAGACCGACGCGCGCCGCGCCCTGCGCATCCAGGCGGGCCATCAGGCGCAGCACCCTGGCGCGTTCGCGCGCCTGCCCGAGGCGCGCGGCCAGTGCCGCATCCAGTTCGTGCGCGCGCGCCATGAACACCGCGCGCGGCAGTGCCGCGAGTTCCGCGGGCACCAGGCTTTCCACTTGCACCTGCGCCAAATCCAGCGGAAGACCAGCCTCGCGCGCCAGGATCACCAGCTTGCGCGCCACATCCAGGCCGCCGAGGTCGTCGCGCGGATCGGGTTCGGTATAGCCCTGCGCGTGCGCATGGTGCAGCAGTTCCGAGAACGGCGTGCTGCCGTCGTAGTGGTTGAACAGCCAGGACAGCGTGCCGGACAGCACGCCCTCGATGGAAACCAGATCGTCGCCGGTATCGATCAGCTCGCGCAGGGTCTGGATCACCGGCAGACCGGCGCCGACGCTAGCCTCGTAGCGCAGCTGCGCGGCGCCCTGCGCCGCGGCTTCGCGGATGGTCCGCCAGCGTGCGAGATCGCCGCCCAGCGCGCGCTTGCTGGGCGTGATCACGTGCAGCCCGGCGCGCAGCCAGTCGGCGTAGGCATCGGCCGTCGCCTCGCTGGCGGTGCAATCGATGATGACAGCGTGCGGCAGATGACCAGGCTGCACGTGCGCGACCAGCGCAGCGGCATCAAGCGCCGCGCCCTGCGTCAACCGTGCGCGCCAGTCCGCGGGCAGCGTGCCGTCGCCGTCCAGCCACATGCGCCGGCTGTCGGCGATGGCGCGGATGCGCAGGTCCAGCCCATGTCGCTCGCGCAGTCGCGGTTGCGCCGCGCGCAACTGTTCGAGCAGGGCGCGGCCCACCTGGCCGCAGCCGATCACGCCGATGGCCAAGGTCTGGTCGGACAGCAGAAACGCCGCGTGCGCCGCACGCAGGGCGCGCGTGGCGTCGTCCGCGCCGACCGCCAGCGAAATGCTGCGCTCGCTGGCGCCCTGGGCAATGGCGCGCACGTTGACGTGGGCACGGGCGATGCCGGCCAGCAGCCGCGCCGCCACGCCGGGATGGCCGGCCATGCCTTCGCCCACCGCGCTGAGGATGGCGCTGCGCGCGCGCAGGCCGATGCCCTGAATGCTGCCGGCGGCGATTTCGCCGGCGAAAGCACCGAGCAGCGCGTCCTGCGCGCGCACGGCATCCGCCGCGCGAACCGCGCAGCAGATCGAGTGTTCGGAAGAACCCTGCGAGATCATGCTCACCGAGATGCCGGCCGCGTGCAGCGCGCCGAAGACCCGCTCGGCGGTGCCCGGTACGCCGAGCATGCCGGTGCCTTCCACGTCCAGCAGCGTGATGCCGGCGAGCAGGCTGAGGCCTTTCACCGGCAGCGTACAGTCGACCTTCGCGTCGATGCGCGTCCCTGCATCCTGCGCGGCGAAACTGCTGCGCACACGGATCGGCAGCCCGCGCTGCATGGCCGGCGCCATGGTTTGCGGATGGATGACGCGCGCGCCGAAGTAGGCCAGTTCGCAGGCTTCGCTGTAGCTGAGCTGCCGCAGCGGGCGCGCTTCCTCGACCAGGCGCGGATCGGCGCTGAGCACGCCGGGCGTGTCGCCCCACAAGGTCAGTTCGCGCGCGCCGGCCAGCGCGGCGAAGATCGCCGCGGAATAGTCGCTGCCGTTGCGGCCGAGCGTGGTCGGCGTGCCATCGGCCAGTCGCGCGATGAAGCCGGTGACGACTACGCGCGATGCGGTTTCCACGCGGCGCCAGGCATCCCAGTCGGCCTGGCTGCGCGACCAGTCCACCACGGCGCCCGGTTCGTCCCAGCGCACGGTCAGCACGCGGCGCGCATCCAGCAGCGCGCAGGGCATGCCGTCCTGGCGCAGCAGCGCGGCCAGACACAGCGCGCTCCACCATTCGCCGCGACCGTGTACGTGCGCGCGCGCGGCGTCGGTCCAGCCAGTGGTCCGCGCCTGCGCGATCCGTGTGGCGATCTCTGCGACGTCGGCCTCGAGCGTCGCCAGGACCGGTTCGATGCCGAGCTGCCGTGCCAGCGACCGCTGCCGCTCGCGCAGACGCGTCAGCGTCGCGTCCGGGTCGTCGTTCGATGCAGTCAGCGCCACCAGTGCGTCGGTGACACCCTGCATGGCCGAGACGACGATGACCTGCATCGGCTCACGTTGTGCGCACAGGATGGCTGCCACGCGGCGGAAGCACTCGGCATCGGCCAGGCTGGAGCCGCCGAACTTGTGCACGCACGGGCGCGCGTCGGAAGGGTCGTGATCAGGGTCTTCGACAGCAGACATCGCGGTTCTCCGGGAGGACCGCCGGCCTGCGCTGCGTGTGCTAACCCGCCGCGCCTGCCGGCGGCGGGTGACGAGTGGGTGAATCAGTCCACGCGCCGACCGCCGCCGAGTGCGGTGGTCGTGGTAGTCGTGGTGGCAGTGCGGACATGGGCCGCATGCCTGCGTCCCGCGGCGGCACGCGCGGGCATGGCGCGATGCGGAAATGCGACGGGGCGGGCGGGGCAGACCATGCCCGGAGTGAATCCCGCGCCGCATGCTTTTGTCAAGCGGCCTGCGTCGGACGCGCTTCAACGATAATGTGCCGGCCGCACCTGCTGGATTTGTCCGCGACCCGTAAGGCGCCGGCAAAGTCGCCATCGCATTATCGCGGTCGAATCGTCCGAACTCCCGGGATTGTCTGCATGACCCAGCGCAGCCTGCGCCGCCGCGCACAGACCGTTTATGCCGTGCTCGGCGTGCTGGCTCTGCTGGGCCTGCGTCTGGCTTCGGCCTGGTCGTTGCGCGTGGACTCGGACGAGCCGCAGCACCTGCATGTCGTGTGGGCATGGACGCAAGGCCTGCTGCCCTACGTCGATCTATTCGACAACCACACGCCGCTGTTCCAGTTGCTGATGTCGCCGCTGCTGGCGCTGCTGGGCGCACGCGCCGACATCGTGCCGTGCATGCGCACCGCCACGATTCCGGTCTGGACGCTGGGCCTGGCGCTGACCTGGTGGCTGGGACGGCGTCTGTGGGATGCCCGCGTGGGTTGGGTGGCGGCGACACTGACGGCGCTGTTTCCGCTGACCTATCTGTCCAGTGTGCAGTTCCGCACCGACGACCTGTGGTGGGTGCTGTGGGTGGCGGGCGTCGCGGTCGCGGCGCTGGGCGCGCCGGACCGCCGTCGGCTGGCCGCGGCCGGGCTGCTGATAGGGCTGAGCTTCGCGGTGTCGATGAAGACCACGCCGCTGCTCATCACCCAATTGCTGGCGTTGGGTCTGCTGGGCGTGCTCTGGCATTGGCAAGGACGCGCGATCGTCTGGCGTACCTGGCTGGGTGCGCTGCCCGGCGCGCTGTTGGGACTGCTGCTGCCACTGGCCGCGTTTGCGGTTTTTTTCGCGGCGCACGGTGCGCTTGGTCGTGCCTGGTATTTCTGGATCGGCTACAACATCGTGCCGGGCATGGGCCCATGGACCGGCAGCCGCCTGCAATATCTGTTGTTTCCGACGGTGTCCGTGCTGGTGGCGCTGGTGTCCTGGCGGCGCTTGCGCGTCAGCACCGATGCGGTGTTGACGCTACGCCGGCTGGCGATGTTCGATGGCGCGGCGTTGTACCTCGCGGCGCTGCTCAGTTATTGGCCGCTACTGACCCTGCAGGACCTGTTGCCGGTGGTGCCGCTGCTGATGCTGGGAGCGAGCGGCACACGGCTTGCCCACACGCGGCGTATCGGCTGGGGCTTCCGGCTGGCGCTGGCGTTGGAGTTGCTGACGATCCTGGCGGTGCGCCCGCCATGGCGCGACCGGCTGCTGCAGCGGCAGGAGCGTGAGCTGGCACTGGTGCTGCGACTGACGCATCCGGATGATTTCGTGATGGACGCCAAGGGCGAGGCCATCTTCCGCCGGCGTCCGGTGTTCTGGGTATTCGAGGACATCGCCGAGTACCGCATCGCGCATGGGTTGCTGCACCCGCAGGTGCGAGTCCATCTCGAGCGCACCGGCACGCCCGTGGTGATCGACCATCGCATGCCGGACAGCGCCGAACCGTTCATCGCGCGCAACTATCTGCCGCTGCAGGGCAACGTACGCGTGCTGGGCCAACGCTTCACAGTGGCGCAGGCGCGACGGCCGGTGCTGCTGCCGATCGCGATCCCGCAGCGTTACGTGCTGCTGGATGCGCAGGGTCGCAGCGCCGCCGCGCGCATCGATGGGCGCGCCGTCACCGGCGCGGTGGCCTTGACGCGGGGTTGCCACACGCTGGAAGTGCCAGCCGCCGGCCCCTATCTGCTGCTGTGGGCGCCGGCGATTCGGCGCGGGCTGGATGCGGCGGCGCTGCTGGCGCTGCCGGCGCAGCGGCAGGCGGCGCCGGCGGCAACCACCGAGGCGGCACTGCAGTGCCGCCAGTTGGGTGCCACCGGGGTGCTCGACTAGCGCGTCAGCCAGCCCTGCGCGCGCGCGGTCAGCAGCGCGTAGGGGAAGATCCAGAACAGCGCGAACGCCGAAAAATACGAATAGCCGATGCCATAGACGAAATCCCAGGAGCGCTCGCCGCGCAGGTAGTACAGCATGTTCAGTCCGGAGACCAGCAGCAGCGCGCCGCAGAAGCGCAGCAGCAGATCCGGATGCGCGGGCAACAGGAACAGGAACAGCGCCATCACCGCCCAGCCCACCGGGTAGCGCAGATTGGTGATCAGCACGTCCAGCAGCGCGATCGCGCGCGCGCGCGGCGGGCGCTTCCACACGATGTGCCGCGCGAAGCGCAGTTCCTCGCGCACATAGCTGCGATCCCAGCGCAGAAACATCTTGCACATCTGCCGGTAGCGGGTGGGCACCAGCGTGTGCACGATCGCCGCGCGCTGGTACACGCAGTCGTAACCCTGCTCGAGGATGGCGTTGGTCATCGCGCGATCCTCGCCGTAGGTGCAGGCGCGGCCCAGGAAGCGCTGGTTCATCCACGCGCCAAGCACGCGCTGGACCACCGTGGCGCGGTAGGCCGCCAGCGCGCCGGGGCAGCAGTAGACGGTGCCGTATGTGCTTTGCACCGCGCGCAGGAAATCGAAGGACAGCGCGTAGCGCACCTTCAGCATGCGCGGGATCAGGCCCGCCGCGCGGTTGTACACGCTGACCTTGCCGGCGACGGCGCCCACGCGCGCATCGCGGAACGGTCCGGCCATGGCCAGCAGCGTGCCGGGCTCGATGACGCTGTCCGAGTCGATGGTCACCAGCACCTCGCCGCGCGCGCGCGCGAACCCGGCTTCGAGCGCGGCGCGCTTGCCGCGATTGCGTTCGAAGCGCAGCGTGGTCACCAGGCCCGGATGGCGCCGCGCGGCTTCCTCGATGTGCGTCCAGGTATCGTCGCGGCTGCCGTCGTCGATCACGATGATTTCCAGACGCCCGTGCGGGTAGCGCGCTTGCGCCACGGAGTCGATCGAGCGCGCCACCATGGCGCCCTCGTTATAGGCCGGGATCACCACGGTCAGCGCGGGGGCGTTGCTGAAATCGGCCGGCGCGGGCGTGCGGTAGCGGAACCACAGCAGCGTGCGGAACAGCAGCATCAGCATGCCCATCGCGGCCCAGATCATGGCCGGATGAACCACGAACGACGCCCAGGCATGCTGGCGCGCGAGATCGACGACGCCGTGGAAGACTCGCAATTGCCAGCTGGCCATCAACAGCAGCGTCAGGCCCAGCAGGATCAGCAGCCGGTAGGCACGGTCCCCCGGCATGGCGTGATATTCGTACAGTCCGTGCGGGGCCGGCGGGTCGATCGCCATGGCTTCGGTTTGCATCGATGGGCGCTGCCGTATGAGGAGCCGCACTTATACGCAGCGGAATCCGTCGAAGCGTGAACGTGACACAAATGTAATGTTGGAACGACCCTTCCGGGGCAGCGCCGCGCGGCTGCCCGGCTTCAGAAGCTCATGAAATAACCGCCGTTGACCGGCAGGTTGGCTCCGGTGATGTAGCCGCTGTGCTCGCCGGCCAGAAACGCCACGGCGCGGCCGATGTCCTCGGGCGAGCCCAGCCGCCCCACCGGGATCTGCGCGACGATCTTGGCGCGGATTGCCTCGGGCACGGCCATCACCATCTCGGTCTGGCAGTAGCCCGGCGAAACGGTGTTGACGGTGATGCCCTTGGCCGCGACCTCGCGCGCCAGGGCCATGGTGAAGCCATGCACGCCGGCCTTGGCGGCGGAGTAGTTGGTCTGCCCGAACTGGCCGGTCTGGCCGTTCACCGAGCTGATATTGACGATGCGCCCGTATCCGCGCGCCAGCATGCCCTCGATCACCGCGCGGCTCATGTGGAAGATGCCGTCGAGGTTGACCGCCATCAACTGGTCCCACTGCGCTTTTTCCATCTTGCGCAGGCTGGCGTCGCGGGTGATGCCGGCCACGTTGGCCAGGATGTCGATACGGCCATGACGCTGCTCGGCTTCGGCCACCACGCGCTTGCAGGCTTCGAAATCGGTCACGTCGAGCGCGACGAACGCGACGCGCTCGCCGAATTCGGCCATTTCGCTGCGGAATCCCGCCAGGCGCTCGCCACGGTTGGGCAGATCGGCGGCGATGACGCGCATGCCGGTGCCGGCGAGCTGGCGGCAGATGGCGCTGCCGAGGCCACCGATACCGCCGGTGACCAGTGCAATACGTTCGCTCATGTGTGGACTCCGGGACAAAAGGGCACTGCGCGGCGCCGCTGGCGCTGCGTGCGGGAAACGGGACGGAGGTTCAGCGCGTGGACTTGTGGCCGGGGCGCATGCTGGCCGCCGGCGGAGCGCCGCCGCGTGCGGCGTGCTCGGCTCCTGGATGACTGGCGTTGGGCTTGCCGGCTGCAGGCTTGGCCGAAGCCGCGGCCGCGGTGTGCGCGCCGGCGCTTTCGGCCAGACTGCGCTGCAGGTTCTGCCAGAGTTCCATGTTGCGCGAGGTCAGCTCGTTGAACATGGCCCAGGGCGTCTGCCCGACCATGCTGGTGAGCTGCTTGCGGAATTGCTGTTGCTGCTCGAGGAACACCTGCATGCTGCGCTCGAGGTAGGGGCCCATCAGGCCCTGCAGGGCATCACCGTAGAAGCGGATGATCTGCGTCAGCAACGGCACCGAGAACATCGGTGCGCCCTGCTGTTCGTGCTCGGCGATGATCTGCAGCAGCACGCTGCGGGTCAGATCCTCGTTGGTCTTGGCGTCGCGCACCTCGAAGATCTCGCCGTCCAGCACCAGCTGGCTGACTTCCTCCAGCGTGATGTAGCTGGAAATCTCGGTGTCGTACAGGCGCCGGTTGGGGTACTTCTTGATGACGCGCGTTGTTTGTGCCATGCGGCAAAACTAGCAGAGTTTTTTGCGCCGCACCACTTACGATGCTGCGCAGCAATCTGCCTCGCCTGGTAATGCGCAATGAGGCTGCCACTGGCAGCTTCAGGGCATGC
>JAJYQO010000034.1 GCA_021794575.1 Pseudomonadota bacterium
CTGGAACTATTGCGACGCGGCGCGCGCGTGCGCGTGCTGGAACAGGCCACGCCCGGCGCCGGCGCCTCGCACGGCAACTGCGGCACCATCACCCCCAGCCATGCGCCGCCGCTGACCGCGCCGGGCACCCTCGTGCGTGCGCTGCGTTCGCTGGGCCGGCCGGATGCGCCGCTGCGCATCGATCCGCGCCCCGACCCGGCACGCTGGCGCTGGCTGTTCGGGCTGGCGCTGCAGGCGCGTCCGGCGGCGTTCTGGCGCGCGGCGCAGGCGCGCGCGGCGATCCTGACGCGCTCGCGCCAGTTGCTGCCGCAGTGGTTGGCGCGCGAAGGCATCGATGCCGGCTGGCAGGAACCCGGCTTGCTGTTGGTGTTTCTTGACCGACGCGCGCTGGACGCCGAGCGTGGCTATGTGGAGACGCTGCGGCGTCTGGAGATTCCCGCGCGGGTGCTGGACGCCGACGAAGTGCGTGCGCGCGAACCCGCGCTGAAGCCCGGCATGGCCGGCGCCATCGAGCACAGCGGCGACGCCGTGCTGCGCCCCGAGAAGCTGGCCGCCGGCCTGGCCGCGCGCGTGCGGGCGCTGGGCGGCGTCATCGAAACCGGCGCGCGCATCGAGGGTTTCGCCACGCGCGCCGCGCGCATCACCGCCGTGCGCACCGCACACGGCATGCACGCCGCGGAGCGCGTGGTGCTGGCTTTGGGCGCGTGGTCCCCGTTGCTGGCGCGCGCGCTCGGCCTGCGTATTCCGATTCAGCCCGGCAAGGGTTATTCGCTGACCTGGGACGCACAGCCCGCAGCGCCGCGCACGCCGCTGGTGTTGAAGGAGCGCAGCGTGTGCGTCACTGCATGGGCGGACGGCTTCCGCCTGGGCAGCACGATGGAGTTCGCCGGCTGGCGCGAGGGCCTCAATCCGGTGCGCCTCGAGGCCCTGCGCCGTGGCGCGGATGCCTATCTGCGCGAGCCGCCCGCCGGCGCGCCGCGCGAGCAATGGTGGGGCTGGCGTCCGATGAGCCGCGACGAGGTGCCGCTGCTCGGCCCCAGCACGCGCTTCGGCAATCTGTGGCTGGCCACCGGCCACGGCATGCTGGGTGTCAGCATGGCGGCGGCCAGCGCGGAGCTGATCGGCCAGCAGATGGCCGGCGAGGCCACCACACTGGACGCCGTGCCATATGCGCCGGCGCGTTTCGATCTGTAAGCGGCACACGGAGCGCCTGCGCCGCGCGGCCGCGAACGCACTACGATGCAGACTCCGCAGGCAACCGGAGCATCCGCCATGAAAGCCAATGTGGGCAGCATCGATCGCATCCTGCGCATCGCCGTGGGCATCGCCCTGCTGGCGCTATTGTTCATCCTGCCCGGCAATGCGCGCTGGTGGGGCCTGATCGGTCTGCTGCCGCTGGCGACCGGGCTGTTCTCGTTCTGTCCGGCGTACACGCTGCTGGGGCTCGACACCTGCTCGACGAAACAGCGCACCTAGCCCGCGCGCGCCGTGAGCGACTTCACCCTGCTGCAGGGCAGCGCGCCGCTGCTGGTCAGCCTGCCGCACGACGGCGTCGAGATTCCCACCGACATCGCCGCGACGATGTCGCCGGGCGCGCTGCGCGTGCCGGATACCGATTGGCACGTGGCGCGGCTGTACGCGTTCGCACGCGAACTGGGCGCCAGCCTGCTGCTGCCGCGCTGGTCGCGCTACGTGGTCGACCTCAACCGACCACCGGACGGCACGCCGCTGTATCCGGGACAGGCCGAGACTGCGTTGTGCCCCACGGCCACGTTCGCCGGCGAAGCGCTCTACCGGTCCGGCCAGGCGCCGGATGCAGCGGCTGTCGCGGCGCGCCGCGCGCGCTACTGGCGGCCCTATCACGACGCGCTGGCCGCCGAACTGGATCGCCTGCGCGCGCTGTTTCCGCGCGTGCTGTTGTGGGAGGGCCATTCGATCCGCTCGCGTCTGCCGCGCCTGTTCGATGGCGAATTGCCGGCGCTCAACCTCGGCACGGCCGATGGACTGAGCTGCGCGGCCCCCGTCCTGACGGCGCTGGCGCACGTGCTGGGCCGACAGCACGACTACGGATTCGTCATCAACGGCCGTTTCAAGGGCGGCTACATCACCCGCCACTACGGGCAGCCGGCGCACGGTGTCGACGCCGTGCAACTGGAACTGGCGCAGCGTAGTTACATGGACGAGGACGGCTGCGTCTGGGACGGCGCGCGCGCGCTGCCGCTGCAGGCGCTGCTGCGGCAGTTGCTGCAGGCGGGGCTGGCCGCGGTGGCGTGAGCCGGCGTCGCGCGTCCCGCCGTTCCGATGCCGCCGATGGCCGGTCCGCTGGCGCCTCGCGCGCCGGCTGTCAGTCGGCTCCGGGCAATGCGCCGAGGGCTGTTTCCCGGGTGCTTGCCGCCGGCGCCGGCGCGATGCGATCGACGCGGATATAGGCGCGCCGCAGCAGCGCATCGTCGCGGTCGCGCACGCTGAGTCGGTAGCGTCCCGGCGGCAGCCACAATGCACTCACCGGCTGTTGCGCGGTCAGCAGCACGCGGTCGAAGGGCACCGCGGCGTGCGGGTCGTCCATTGCGCGCGCTTCCAGCAGGCAGGGCAGGTCGTTGCGGCAGTACTCCTGCGCCGATACCGGATAGGGTCGCCGCATGCTGCCCAGCGCCAGCCAGGTCGGCCGACCGTCGACCAAATGCTGCGGCGGAAAGAACACGCTGAGATCGTACTGGCCGCGCCGCAGCGACCACGGCCGTCCTTGCGCGTTCTCGAACACGATCGGCTGCGTTGGCGCCAGGGCCTGCATCACCGCGGTCCAGTACGGGTGGTCGTCGGCGGGGTCCAGTCGCCCGTACAGCATGGTCTGTTCGACGCACAGGGGATCGATGCCGCTGATGCGCATGAAGTGCTCGGCCATCGACCGCCCGCCGAGGTATTCGCCCTGCTTCTGGATGTGCGCATAGCCGGCGTTGACCACCAGCCGCGCGTCGGGATGCCCGGAAAAGGCGCGGCGATAGAGGTTTTCGGCCTGCTCGCGTTCACGCGCATCGCCCGTGGCGTCGGATTCGGCCTCGTAGGCGATCACGCGATAGCCCAGCGTCAGCGCCTGCCGCACCATGTAGGCGTAGATCGGCTCGCGCGTGTAGAAGCCGCTGGCAGCGACCGGATAGCCGCGTTGCATCAGCGCCGCGCTGTCGGCGTGGTACAGCGTTTCCGCGGCGAAGGTGTCGTAGCCCTCGGCGCGCAGGCGTGCCAGCAACTGCACGGTCAGCGTGCGCGTCAGCGGCGCGTTGTGACTCTCGTTGAAAAATACCGCGCGCCGCCCTTCCGCCAACCGCGCGATGCTGTCCGGCGCCGGCCTGGCGCGCCAGACGCCGGGCGCAGCCAGCGGCGAAGGTGCATCGTCCGGTTGCAGCGGCTGGGCGATCGAGAAGCTGCGCTCGGCGCCCGGGTAGTCGCCGACGAAGGTCTGATACCAGCCGAGGTATTGGCCAAAGATGGCGCGGAACGCACGGCCGGAGTCGCTGTCATGGCGTTCGCGCAGGAACAGGTACTGCGGCAGCAGGCCATGCAGGTGCTCGGCCTGGTCGAGCAGTTGCTCGGACACGCGCGCCGCGTCCTGCTGCTCGCGCATCCACTGTTGCGGCGTGGGCGTGCGCGCGGGTTGGGTCTGGCCGTTCTGCTGCAGCCGGTCCGGATGCGCGTCGAGTGCGCGCGTGCGGCTTTCGTTGAACGATTGCGCATGTGTCGCGGCGGTGACCAGTGCGAGCAGCCAGAACAACCGGCGCAGGCGGTGCATCGCGATAGCCATGGCCATTTCCCGATAGCGTCGGCCACAGTGTGCGCCGCGACCGGCGTCTGGCAAGTGCGGAACGGCGCGGCCGGGATTCCCGGATCAGCGCGCGAAATCCAGCGGCCGGGTCAGCCGCGCCAGCGCGCGTTGCTGCGCGGCGGCCAGATCGTCCGGGCCATCCACGCGCAGGTCCAGCGGGCGCACCAGGCCATCGAACAGGCTGTAAATCCAGGCGTGCACGGCCAGCGTCTGGCCGCGCGCCCAGGCGTCCTGCACGGCCGTGGTCATGCACACGTTGCCGGCCTGCTCGATCACGTTCAGCTCGCACAGACGCGCGTGACGCAGGCTGTCCAGCTCCACCTCATCGATGCGCGCGCGGTGTTTCAGCAGCACGTCGCCGACGTGGCGCAGCCAATTGTCCACCAGGCCCAGGCGGCGCTGCTCGAGCACCGCCTGCACGCCGCCGCACCCGTAGTGGCCCACCACCAGGATGTGCCGCACCTTGAGCACGTCCACGGCGAACTGGATGGTGCTGAGACAGTTCAGGTCGCCATGCGCCACCACGTTGGCCACGTTGCGGTGCACGAATACCTCGCCCGGCGGCAGGCCGACGATCTCGTTGGCGGGCACGCGGCTGTCGGCGCAGCCGATCCACAGGAATTGCGGCGCCTGCTGGTGCGAGAGGCGCTTGAAGAACTCCGGATCGCGCGCACGCTGTGCGTCGGCCCAGCGCTGGTTGTTGGCGAGTAGTTCGGCTATCTGCGGCATCGGTGCAGGATAACGCAAGGCGTCCGTCGGGCCGTCCGCGGGCGGGAGCGGAACGGCGGCTGCTGCCTTGCGATCGACAATGCGGGCGGCGCTGGAGCGGCCGCCCGTCGAGATCGGAACGGACGATGGGCGTGTCGGCGGCGTCCGCGCCTGGCCTGCACGCCGCGTTCAGTACAGCGCCTGGCCCGGCGTGCGCGGATAGGGGATGGCGTCGCGAATGTTGGAAAGGCCGCACAGGTACACCAGCAGGCGTTCGAAGCCGAGGCCGAAGCCGGCGTGCGGCACCGTGCCGTAGCGGCGCAGGTCGCGGTACCACTGGTAGTGCGCGGGATCGATCTTGAACTGCTGCATGCGCCGGTCGAGATAATCGAGGCGTTCCTCGCGCTGGCTGCCGCCGATGATCTCGCCGATGCCTGGCGCTAGCACATCCATGGCCGCCACCGTGCGGCCGTCGTCGTTGAGGCGCATGTAAAACGCCTTGATGGCCTCGGGGTAGTTCATCACCACCACCGGCCGGCCGACGTGCTCCTCGGCCAGGTAGCGCTCGTGCTCGGTCTGCAGGTCCATGCCCCACTGCACCGGGAACTCGAAGCGGCGCGGTGCGCGCTGCAGGATGCCGATGGCCTCGCCATAGTCGATGCGCGCGAAGGGCTGGCGCACGAAGGACTCGATGCGGCTGATGGCGGTGGGTTCCACGCGCTCGGCGATGAACGCGAGGTCGTCCATGCGCTCGGCCAGCACGCTCTCGAAGATGGCCTTGAGGAATCCTTCGGCCAGGGTGGCGTCGGCATCGAGGTCGGCGAAGGCGATCTCGGGCTCGACCATCCAGAACTCGGCCAGATGGCGCGCGGTGTTGGAGTTCTCGGCGCGGAAGGTGGGGCCGAAGGTGTACACCTTGCTCAGCGCCAGGCAGTAGGCCTCGACGTTGAGCTGTCCGGAGACGGTGAGAAACGCCTCCTTGCCGAAGAAGTCCTTGCCGAAGTCGATGCCGCCGCCCGGCGCGCGCGGCAGGTTGGCGAGGTCCAGCGTGGAGACGCGGAACATCTGCCCGGCGCCCTCGGCGTCGGAGGTGGTGACGATGGGCGTATTGACCCACACGAAGCCCTGTCCGCCCAGGTAGCGATGGATGGCGCTCATCACCGTGTGGCGCATGCGCGCCACCGCACCGATCAGGTTGGTGCGCGGACGCAGATGCGGCACCTCGCGCAGGAATTCCAGCGAATGCGCCTTGGGCTGGATGGGATAGGTCTCGGGATCGTCCACGAAGCCCAGCACTTCGATGTCGCGCGCCTGGATCTCGAACGCCTGGCCCTGGCCCTGCGAGGCGGTCAGCGTGCCGGTGGCGCGCAGCGCGCAGCCGGCGGTGAGGCGCTTGATGGCGCTTTCGTAGTTGGGCAGCGTGGCGGATGCCACGATCTGGATGCTGGCGAAGCAGGAGCCGTCGCTGAGACTGATGAACGACAGCCCGGCCTTGGAGTCACGCCGCGTGCGCACCCAGCCCTGCACGGTCACTTCCCGGCCTGCCCCGGTTCCTGCCAGCGCCTGTTTGACACTCGCCACCATCATCTCCGCCACCCCGCGCGCGTCGCGCGCCGACCAAAGTCGCGATGCTACCCGAGCGGCGGCATCGCGCTAAACTGCGCGCATGAAACCTGTTGCATCCCTGCCCATCAGCCTGAGCGAAGCCGCGCGCGCGCGCTGCGCCGAGTTTTTGGAACGCACGCCGCGCGCGCGCGCGGTGCGCTTCGCGGTCAAGCGCAGCGGCTGCTCGGGCTACAGCTACGTGGTCGACCTGGCCGAGCAACTCGGCGCCGACGATCTGCTGGCCGATTGCGCCGGCGTGCCGGTGGCGGTAGCCGAGTCCAGCGTGCCGATGCTGGCCGGCGTGCGCGTGGACTTCCGTCGCGAGGGCCTGAACGCGCAGTTCGTGTTCGAGAACCCCAACGCCACCGGCGCCTGCGGCTGCGGCGAGAGCTTCACCATCGGCTGATCTGCCGGCTTGCCGCGCCGGCCCGCGGCCCGTTATCATTCCGCTTCTGTCTGCCCTGCGCAGGCAGTTCTTGCCTCACCGCCGGCCTGTCGCCGCGTCGGGAGGCTGCCCCTTCGGGGGTCATCCACGAGGACACAACCCATGCGTCACTACGAAATCGTGTTTCTGGTCCATCCGGACCAGAGCGAGCAGGTTCCGGCCATGCTCGAGCGCTACAAGAACCTGGTCGAGGCCGATGGCGGCAAGGTCCACCGCATCGAGGACTGGGGCCGGCGTCAGCTGGCCTACACCATCCAGGATCTGGCCAAGGCGCACTACGCCATGCTCAACATCGAGTGCGGTGCCAAGATCGTGAGCGAACTGGAATCGGGCTTCCGCTTCAACGATGCCGTGCTGCGGCACCTGATCGTGCGTCGCGACGACGCGGTCACCGAGCCCTCGCCGATCCTGAAAGCCAAGGAAAAGGAAGAGTCCAAGTCCACGCGCCGTCGTGACGACGAAGGCGATGCCGCCGAGTCGCAAGAACAGGCCGCCTGAGGAGAGCCCCCATGTCCAAGTTCTTCCGTCGCCGCAAGTTCTGCAAGTTCACTGCCGAGGGCATCACCGAGATCGACTACAAGGATCTCAACACCCTGCGCCAGTACCTCACCGAAAATGCCAAGATCGTGCCCAGCCGCGTGTCCGGCACCAAGTCGCGCTACCAGCGCCAACTGGCAACGGCCGTCAAGCGCGCGCGTTTCCTGGCGCTGCTGCCATACACCGACGCGCACGATGTCTGACGCGCACCGCTGATTCGGACAGCCGCCCGGCTGCGCCCAATGCGCTAACGAATTGAGAGAACCACCATGGAACTGATCCTGCTCGAAAAAGTGAAAAACCTGGGCAACCTGGGCGACAAGGTACGTGTCAAACCCGGTTACGGCCGCAACTATCTGGTGCCGCAAGGCAAGGCGGCGCCGGCGACGGCCGCCAACCTCGCCGATTTCGAGAAACGCCGCGCCGACCTGGAGACCAAGCACGCCGCGACGCTGGCCGCCGCCGAAGCGCGCCGCGCCGCGCTCGATGGCCAGGAAGTCACCCTCAGCGTCAACGCCAGTCCCGAGGGCAAGCTGTACGGCTCGGTGGGTCCGCGCGAAATCGCCGAGGCGCTGAGCGCGCGCGGTCTGCAGGCCGAGAAGAGCGAAGTGATCATGGCCGACGGCCCGATCCGCGCGGTGGGCGAGGCCACCGTGTCGCTGGCGCTGCACGCCGACGTCAGCGTGTCGATCAAGGTGATCGTGCAGGCACTCTGAGCGCTGTCCGCGCCGTGTGACGACGACGGGCGCCGCGGCGCCCGTCGTCGTTTGCGCGCCCGTGTCGCAGCCGCTGCGACGCGGCCGCGCTAATCCACGCACAGCATATCCACATAGCTGTCCACTTCCGTCGCGGCGCGACGGGGTCCATCATCGCCGGAGGCCACGGATGGCTTGCCGCGCAACGAGCACGCAAGTGCTCGTTGCGGAGTAGCCAAGTCCGGGCGCGTCGATTCGACGCGTGGCCTGCCATGATGGCCGGATTGGGCATCTCACGCAGCAGGATGCGTAGTGAGATGTGCGCCCGTACTCGGCGCCCTCCGACAAGTCCTGGATGGTCTTGTTCGGGAGTTCTGTGGATCTGCCGGAGTTGCCGATGTCAGCACTGATGCCCGAGCGCAAGCCCGCGCAATCCGTCGAAAGCCTGCGCGTCCCGCCGCATTCGATCGAGGCCGAACAGGCGGTGCTGGGCGGCATCATGCTGCAGCCCGAGGCCTGGGACCGCATCGCTGACGTGCTCACGCCGGAGGACTTCTACCGTCGCGACCACCGTCTGATCTTCAACGCCATCGGCAAGTTGGTCGAGCGCAGCCAGCCCTGCGACGCCATCACCCTGGGCGAGTGGTTCGAGTCGCAGCAGCAGGCCGGCGAGGTCGGCGGTGTGGGCTATTTGGCCGAGCTGGTCAACAACACGCCCAGCGCCGCCAACGTGCGCGCCTACGCCGAAATCGTGCGCGAGAAATCGCTGCTGCGCCGGCTGATCGATGCCGGTGTGTCCATCGCCGAGGACGGCTACCGCCCCGAGGGCCGCGCCACGCGCGAGTTGGTGGACCTGGCCGAGCAGCGCGTATTCGCCATCGCCGAGGGCGGCAAGCGCGCCGGGCAGGGCTACGTAGGCATGCACGAAACCGCGCGCGAGGTGCTGCGCCTGCTGCAGGACCGCTACGCCAACCGCGGCCAACTGACCGGCCTCGCCACCGGCTTCATCGACCTGGACCGCCTCACCTCCGGACTGCAGCCCTCGGACCTGGTCATCGTCGCGGCGCGTCCGGCCATGGGCAAGACCGCCTTCGCGCTGAACATCGCCGAGCACGCCGCGCTGCGCGACAAGAAGACCGTGCTGGTGTTCTCGATGGAGATGTCGGCCACGCAGCTGGGCTTCCGCCTGGTCTCCTCGATCGGCCGCATCGACCAGACCCAGTTACGCAACGGCGACATCCCCGACGAGGACTGGCCGCGCGTCACCAACGCGATGAGTCTGCTCAGTGGTGCGCGCATTTTCGTCGACGATACGCCGGCGCTGGCGCCGATGGAGCTGCGCGCGCGCGCGCGGCGGTTGCAGCGTGAGCACGGCCTGGGCCTGATCGTGATCGACTATCTGCAATTGATGCAGGTGCCCGGCAATACCGAAAACCGCGCGACCGAAATCTCGGAGATTTCGCGCGGACTGAAGGCGCTGGCCAAGGAGCTCAACGTGCCGGTGGTGGCGCTGTCGCAGCTCAACCGATCCCTGGAGCAGCGCACCGACAAGCGCCCGGTGATGGCCGACCTGCGCGAATCCGGCGCCATCGAGCAGGACGCCGACGTGATCATGTTCATCTACCGCGACGAGTACTACCACAAGGATTCGTCCGACAAGGGCCTGGCCGAGGTGATCATCGGCAAGCAGCGCAACGGACCCACCGGTACCCTCAAGCTGGCTTTTCTGGGCCGCTACACCAAGTTCGAGAGCTACGACCCCGGCCAATACGGCGGCAGCTTCGAATGAGCCGGCTGGCGGTCGCGCGCGTCGATCTGGCGGCGCTGGCGGACAACCACGCGCGCTTGCGCGCGCTGGCCGCGCCGGCGCGGCTGATGGCGGTGATCAAGGCCGACGGCTACGGCCACGGCCTGGAGCGCGTGGCGCGCGCGCTGCGCGGTGCCGATGCCTTCGGCGTGGCCGCCATCGCCGACGGCCAGCGCCTGCGCGCCGCCGGGCACGACGAGCGCATCGTGGTGCTTTCCGGCCCGGATGCGCCGGGCGATCTGGCCGAGCTGCGCCGGCTCGATCTGGAAGCCGTGATCCACCACGACGCGCAGCTCGAATGGCTGGAGGCCGAGACCGGCAGCACGCCGCTGCGGGTCTGGCTGAAGATCGACTCCGGCATGCACCGGCTGGGTTTTGCGCCGGAGCGTGCGGCCGAGGTGCACGCGCGCCTGCTGCGCCTGCCGCAGGTGCACCGCGAGATCGTGCTGATGACGCATTTCGCGGCGTCGGACGAGTTCGTCAATCCCGCCACCGCGCGCCAGATCGAAACCTTCGCCGCGGCCACGCGTGATTTGCCCGGACCGCGTTCGCTGTCCAACTCGGCGGCCCTGCTGGGCTGGCCGGCGGCGCGTGGCGACTGGGTGCGCAGCGGCGGGCTGCTGTACGGATTGTCGGTGGTGGATGGCAAGACCGGTGCCGATCACGGCATGCGGCCGGCACTGCGGCTGTCGACACGGCTGATCGCCATCAACCGCGTGCCGCGCGGCGGGGCGGTCGGCTACGCAGGTACCTGGACCTGTCCGGAGGACATGCCGGTGGGCATCGCCGCCATCGGCTATGGCGACGGTTATCCGCGCAGCGCGCCCAGCGGCACACCGGTGCTGCTGCGCGGGAGCGAAGTGCCGCTGGCCGGTCGCGTATCGATGGACCTGCTGGCGCTGGACCTGCGCCAGCTGCCCGATGCGCGCGTCGGCGAGGAGGTCGTGCTGTGGGGGCCGGAGCTGCCCGCAGAACGCGTGGCCGCCGCCGCCGGCACCATCAGCTACCAGCTCACCTGCGGGCTGACCCGGCGCGTATTGTTCGTCGAGGGCTGAAGCCCTGCATCATCGTCATTGGCGTGTCGCCGTCGCGCGGCAAACTGAACCCGCGCTGGCCCCTGACTGAACTTTGTTGCAGCGCAGCGTGTCAGACCCCGCGTGTGCTGCCGGTGCGTTTTCCGGCCCGTCACACCACACCGCGCCACGCTGCTTCGTGCGGCGCGCTCTCGCCGCGGCGCCGCGCCGGTGCTGCCGACCACAAGGAGGCTCGCATGAAAGCCAACGAAGTCGCCCGCCAAGCCTTTGCCATGCCGCTGGCGCATCCGGCCTATCCGCGCGGGCCGTACCGTTTCGTCAACCGTGAGTTTTTCGTCATCACCTATCGCACCGATCCGGCGCGCCTGCGCGCGCTGGTGCCCGAGCCGCTGCAGCCGCTGGACGACACGGTGAAGTTCGAGTTCATCGCCATGCCGGATTCCACCGGTTTCGGCCGCTACCACGAATCGGGCCAGGTGGTGCCGGTGACGTACCGGGGCAAGCCGGGCACCTATCAGGTCGCCATGTTCCTCGACGACGAGGCGCCGCTGGCCGGCGGGCGCGAGATCTGGGGCTTTCCCAAGACCATGGGCAAGCCCACGCTGCGTGTCGAAAAGGACACCCTGCTCGGCACGCTGGACTACGGCCCGGTGCGCGTGGCCACCGGCACCATGGGCTACAAGCACAAGACGCTAGATCTCGCCGCGGTGCGCAAGAGTCTGGCGGTGCCCAACTACCTGCTGAAGATCATCCCGCACGTCGACTGCACGCCGCGCGTGTGCGAGCTGGTCGAGTACGACCTCGAGGATCTCGTCGTCAAGGGTGCCTGGAGCGGTCCGGCCGCGCTGGAACTGCACGCGCACGCGCTGGCGCCGGTGACCGACCTGCCGGTGCTGGAAGTGGTTTCCGCCGTGCATCTGATGACCGATCTCACCCTGGGCCTGGGCCGCGTGGCGCACGACTATCTGGCCCGGCCGCGCGCCAGGTAGGCGCACACGCCGCACGCATCCGGCGCGCACCGCGCGCCATCACTTCATGCCCGCACGGAGAATCCCATGAACATGCAGCTCACGCTCAAGGACAAAGTCGCCCTGGTCACCGGCGCCGCCAGCGGCATCGGCAAGGAAATCGCCGAGACCTACGCTCGCGCCGGCGCCAAGGTGGCCATCGCCGATCTCAACCTGGATGCCGCCAAGGCCACGGCCGCGGCCATCGGCAAGGCCGGCGGCAGCGCCATGGGCGTGGCCATGGACGTTACCAGCGAACAGCAAGTGAACGAGGGTTGCGCGGCGGTGGCCAAGGCCTACGGGCCGGTGGACATCTTGATCTCCAACGCCGGCATCCAGATCGTCAATCCGATCGAGAAGTACAGCTTCGCCGATTGGAAAAAGATGCTGGCCATCCATCTCGACGGCGCCTTCCTCACCACCCGGGCGGTACTGCCGGGCATGTACGCGCGCAAGTCCGGCGTGGTGATCTACATGGGCTCGGTGCATTCGCACGAAGCCTCCAAGCTGAAGAGCGCCTACGTCACCGCCAAGCACGGCCTGCTCGGCCTGGCGCGTGTGCTGGCCAAGGAGGGCGGCGACAAGGGTGTGCGCGCCAACGTGATCTGCCCCGGCTTCGTGCGCACGCCGCTGGTGGAAAAGCAAATACCCGAGCAGGCGAAAGAACTGGGCATCAGCGAACAGGACGTGATCAAGAACGTCATGCTCAAGGACACCGTCGACGGCGAGTTCACCACCACCGCCGACATTGCCAACCTGGCGCTGTTCCTCGCCGCTTTCCCGAGCAATGCGCTGACCGGCCAGTCGATCATCGCCAGCCACGGCTGGTGCATGAACTGACGGCGGTTGCGGAGAACATCATGGCCAAGTCCAGAGCGGCAAGCCCATCGTCGTCGCGGCCGCGCGCCGCCGCGGCCATGAACCAGGCCGCGCACGGTGCGAGTGCCGCGGCCCCCGGCGCGCCAGGCCGCCTGCAGGCGCACCTCGCCGACTACGGCGAGATCGCGCTGGTGCTGCAGGGCGGTGGCGCGCTGGGCGCCTACCAGGGCGGCATCTACGAGGCGCTGGATACCGCCGGCGTGCGCATCGACCGCATCGCCGGCATCTCCATCGGCGCCATCAACGCCGCGCTGATCGCCGGCAACCCGCCCGAGCGGCGCCTGCCGGCACTGCACGAGTTCTGGCGTCTGGTGACGCGGCAGCCGCTGCTGCCGCCCTCGCCCTGGGAGCTGGCCGAGGAGGTGCCGGAGTGGCCGGCGCCGCTGCGCGAGTGGCAGGGTCATCTCGAGAGTTTGCGCGCCCTCGTCGAGGGCCAGCGCGGATTCTTCCAGCCGCGTGCCGACCTGCTGCTGCACGCGCCGCACTTCACCAGCTTCTACGACACCGCACCGTTGCGCGGGACGCTGGAGAAACTGGTCGATTTCGACCTGCTCAACCGTGGTCCGGTGCGTCTGAGCGTGGCGGCGGTGAACGTGGAGAGCGGCAACTTCGAGGTCTTCGACAGCCGTGACACGCGCATCGGCCCCGAGCACATCATGGCCTCCGGCGCGCTGCCGCCGGGCTTTCCGCCGGTGCAGGTGGGCAAGCACTGGTACTGGGACGGCGGGCTGGTGTCCAACACCCCGCTGATGCAGGTGCTGGGCGGACACCCCAAGCAGCACACGCTGG
>JAJYQO010000076.1 GCA_021794575.1 Pseudomonadota bacterium
CCGGCCAGCGCCCTGGCCGCGCTGGCTCCGGCAGAGCCTGCATCGGCGGCGCATGACGCGGCCGCCGAAGCCGCCGCCGCGCCGGCCACGCGCCGGCGCCGGCGCGGCGGTCGGCGCAAGCGCAAGCCCGGTGGCACCGGCGCGTGATCCGCGCGTACATCGCTCTGGGCGCCAATCTGGGCGATCCCGCGGCGCAACTGCGCGCCGGCGTGGATGCACTTGCCAACACCGCGCATACGCGCGTCACCGCCTGCTCGCGGCTGTGGCGCACGCCGGCGTGGGGTGCGCAGCCGCAGCCGGACTACCTCAACGCGGTCATCGCTGCGGACACCGCGTTGCCGCCCGAGGCGTTGCTGGACACGCTGCTGGCGATCGAGCGCGCGCACGGCCGCCTGCGTGACGGTGCGCGCTATGGACCGCGCACGCTGGATCTGGATCTGCTGCTGTACGGTGCGCAGCACGTCGATTCCGCGGTTCTGCAGGTGCCACATCCGCAGTTGGCCCTGCGTGCGTTCGTGCTGTTGCCGCTGGCCGAACTCGCGCCGCTGCTGGTGATTCCCGGCAGCAACGCCACGGTGACCGAGCTGCTGGCCGGCGTCGATACGGCGGGTTGCGTGGCGCTCGGGCCGCTGTGCCCGATCGTGCCGCCGCAGCAACGCGCATAATTGGCGCCTACCGGAGAACCGCATGCACGTCGAAGCCGCCGCGTCCGCGCGCAAGCCTGTCACCATTCCCGCGCTGCTCGCGATGAAATCGCATGGCGAGAAGATCGCCATGCTGACCTGCTACGACGCCAGTTTTGCGGCGCAGATCGAGGCTGCCGGCGTCGATGTGGCCCTGGTCGGCGATTCGCTGGGCATGGTGGTGCAGGGGCGGCGCAACACGCTGTCGGTGACCCTGGACGAGATGGCCTATCACACGCGCAGCGTCGCGCAGGCACTGGACAACACGCTGCTGGTCGCCGATCTGCCGTACATGAGTTACCGCGACGCCAAGCATGCGCGCGAGGCCTCCGCGCGGCTCATCGGCGACTGCGGCGCGGCCATGGTCAAGCTGGAAGGCGCGGGCTGGGTGTGCGGGATCATCAGCGACCTGGTGGCGCGCGAGGCGCCGGTGTGCGCGCACCTCGGCCTGACGCCGCAGGCAGTGCACCGGCTGGGCGGCTACAAGGTGCAGGGCCGCGGGCAGGATGCCGCCGAGCGCCTGTTCGCCGATGCGCTGGCCGTGCAGGACGCCGGCGCCGAGATGCTGGTGCTCGAAGCCGTGCCGGCCGAATTGGCGGCGCGCATCACACGGGCGCTGGCCATCCCGGTGATCGGCATCGGTGCCGGCGCGGCGTGCGACGGCCAGGTACTGGTGCTGTACGACATGCTGGGCATCACGCCCGGCAAGCGGCCCAAATTCAGCAAGGACTTCCTGGACGAGGCCGGCAGCGTGCCGGCGGCACTGCGCGCGTATGTCGAAGCCGTGCGCCAGGGACGTTTCCCCGCCGCCGAGCACGTCTACTGAGCGCGTCGACGGCGCGCCCGATCGCATCCGAGGCTCTCATGCAAACCGTGCACGATCTGGCTGGCCTGCGCGCTGTAGCGCGCGCCTGGCGCCGGCAAGGTCAACGTATCGCACTCGTGCCCACCATGGGCAACCTACATGCCGGCCACTTCGCGCTGGTCCGGCGCGCGCAGCAGTGCGCGCCGCGCGTGGTGGCCAGCGTGTTCGTCAACCCCACCCAGTTCGGTCCCGGCGAGGACTATGCGCACTACCCGCGCACACTGGAACAGGACCAGGCCGGGCTGGCCGCGCTGGACTGCGACTTATTGTTCGCGCCGACGGTCGAGGTGATGTATCCGTACGGCATCGAGCACACACTGCGCGTGCAGGTGCCGCAGATCACCGAGGTGCTGGAAGGCGCGCACCGTCCGGGGCACTTCGATGGCGTGGCCACGGTGGTGGCCAAGCTGTTCGCCATGGTGCAGCCCGACTACGCCGTGTTCGGCGAGAAGGACTGGCAGCAACTGCAGGTGGTGCGGCGTCTGGTGCGCGATCTCGGCCTGCCGCTGGAGATCGTCGGGCTGCCCACGGTGCGCGAGGCCGATGGTCTGGCGCTGAGCTCGCGCAACCAGTATCTCGATGCCGGGCAACGCGCGCGCGCGCCGCTGATTCATGCCACCCTGCGCTGGATGCGCGAGACTGCCGCGCAGGGGCACGTGCACGCCGCCATCGAGCGTGCCGCGGTCGCACGACTGCAGCGCGCCGGCTTGGTGCCGGACTACTGCGCGATCCGCGTCGCCGACAGCCTGCTGCCGGCGGCTGGTGATGCCCATGCGCGACTGATCGCGTTGATCGCCGCGCGGCTTGGACGCACGCGGCTGATCGACAACCTGCCGTTCGCGGCGGCGTAGCCGATGCCGCACGCGGTGCGATGCTGGCGTCGCATCCGGATACAGGCTGATTTCGGAGCGTTTCGACAGCACATGCCCGTCGGGGCGGATGGGCAATGCGGTCCTCAGGCCCACGTGTCGACGATCGCGCCGGTGATCCGCGTCCGGCCTGTTTCCAGCATCGCCGCGCGGCCGCAGCGCGGTTAACGTTATGCCCGGCAGCCGGGCTAGCATTTGCATCTCGCCCTTCTATGGCAGTGCCGCCATGGTCGCCAAACGCACGCTGGATGAACTGCGCGTCTTGATCATCGAGGACGATGCGGACTTCGCGGCGCAACTGCGGATCATGCTCGAGCGCAGCGCCGGCATCCGCCGCATCGAATGCTGTGAAACCCTGCTGTGCGCCCTCACGCGGCTGCACGCGGAGCCGGACGATCTGGCGTTTCTGGATCTGCACCTTCCGGATTCGGAGGATCTGGAGACACTACACCGTGTGCGCGCCCTGTATCCCGCGCTGCCGATCGTGGTGATGACCGCGCGCGAAGACGACGATCTGGGCGACGCCGCGATCCGCATCGGGGCGCAGGACTATGTCGTCAAGCATCGGCTGTGCGCGGAAATCCTGCCGCGGCTGCTGCGCAACGCGCTCACCCGCGCACGCCTGGAAGAAGCCCTGCGGCGCAGCGAGCAGCGCGGCCGCGCGCTCTTCGAGCATGGCCTGGGGCTGCTCTGCGCGCATGATCTTGAGGGACGCCTGCTCGATATCAATCCAGCGGCCGCGCATGCCCTGGGTTTCCGCCCGGAAGCCTTGGTCGGGCGCTTGCTCGCCGAGCTGATGCCGGATGCAATGCGGCCACGCCTCAAGGATTACCTGCGGCGCATCCGCCGCGCGGGCGAGGCGGAAGGTGTGTTCCCGGTACTGACACGCGGCGGCGAGCAGCGGCGCTGGCAATTCCGCAATCGGCTGCTGACGGCGGAGCCCGAGCCATATGTGCTGGGTTTCGCGATCGACGTGACCGATCACATCGCGGCGGCCGAGCGCCTGGGTGAACAGCATGCCGAGCTGGCTGCGATCCAGCAGGTGCTGCCGCTCGGCTTGGTGCGGCTGGACCCGATGGGTGCCGCCCTGGACGCCAATCCGGCATTCGCGCGCATCATGGGCCGGCCTCTGGCCGAATTGCTAGGCGACGGCTGGTCGGTTGCGCTGCACCCCGAGGACCGCTCGCGTGTCGTGGAATCCTGGGCGGCTGTCGTGCGTGCCGGTGCTCGTTCGTTCGCCAGTCAGCACCGGGTGCAGCGCCCCGATGGCGAAGTGCGCTGGGTCTCGGCCCACGCGGATGCGTTTTTCGTGGGGGCCGAGTTGCGCGGTTACGTCGCCAGCCTCGAAGACATCACCGAACGGCACCTTGCCCAGCAGAGCCTGGCCGCCAGCGCACGACGCCTGAGCACCATCACCGACGCCATGCCGATGATGATCGGCTATAGCGACCGCGATGAGTGCTTCGTGTACGTGAACCGCGCGTATGAGCGTTTCTATGGCTTGCCGCGCGAGCGGATCGTCGGGCGCACCGTCAGGGACGTACTGGGCGAGACGCGCTATCTGCGGCGCAAACCCTATCTGACGCGCGCGCTCGCGGGGCAGTCCGTGCGCTTCGAGGATGCCGATACATCCTCCGGCGAAGAACTCGTCCAGGAAGTCAGCTACATCCCGGATGTCAACGAAGAGGGCGGCGTGGACGGTATCCACATACTCGTGCAGGACATCAGCGCGCAGCGGCGCGAGACGCGGCAATTGCGTACCCATGCCGAGACCGACGCATTGACCGGGTTGCTCAACCGCGCGGGACTGCTGGATCGCCTGGGCCGTGCCCTGGCGCGCAGCGCCGATCAGCAGACCCTGCTGGCCGTCTACTATCTGGACCTGGATGGGTTCAAGGGCATCAACGACCGCATGGGACACGCCGTGGGCGATGCCGTGCTGTATGCGGTCGCGAAGCGCCTGACCGCCGCGGTGCGCGCCTCGGATGTCGTCGCGCGGCTGGGTGGCGACGAATTCGTGATTCTGGCCGAGGGCCTGCGCGAGCCCGTGCAGGCGCGCGTGTTGGCGGAGAAGATCGTCGTTTCACTGCGCGATCCGATCGCATGTGGGACGCATGCCATCACCGCGACCGCCAGCGTCGGCGTGGCGCTCGGCGATGGCGTCGCCGCCAGTCCGGAGTCCATGCTGATGCGCGCCGACGTCATGTTGTACGCCGCCAAGCGTGATGGCCGCGACGGGTATCGCATCGCCGCGCTGGGCGAGCCCCTGGTGGGTGATGGCGTGCCGGGGGATTGAGCGGATGCGCGCAGGGCCCACGTCGCTGCGGCGCAGCACGCGGCGTTACAATAGATACAGATTCCGTGAGACCGCATCCATGCAGTTGACCTTGCTCAAAGCCAAGATTCACCGTGCCACCATCACCCGGGCCGAACAGCACTACGAAGGCTCGGTGGCGATCGACGGCCGGTTGCTCGATATCGCGGGTATCCGCGAGTACGAGCAGATTCACGTGTGGGACGTGGACAATGGCGAGCGCTTTGTCACCTATGCGATCCGTGCCGAAGAAAACAGCGGCACGATCTCAGTCAACGGCGCCGCCGCGCTGCGCGTGCGGCCCGGGCATCTCGTGATCATCGCGGCCTGGGCGCAGATGGATGCCGCCGAGGCGGAGTGTTTCGAGCCCATGCTGGTCTACGTGGACGCGCACAACCACCTCACCCACACCGGCCGCAGCATCCCCAAGCAGGCCGCCTGAGTCGCTGCGTACCCGTGAGCCGGAGCCCGCCGGCCCGGTCGTGCGTGCGATTGACGGCTGCAACCGCGCCGACGGCGGCGAGCCAGGATCAGTCTTTGCCGCCGGGCCGCTCGCGCACCGGATGCTTGGCCAGCTTGCGCTGCAGTGTGCGGCGGTGCATGCCCAGGCGCCGTGCGGCTTCCGAGATGTTGCCGCCGGTTTCGCCCAGGATGCGCTGGATGTGCTCCCACTCCAGGCGCTTGAGGGGCGGCGGTGCATCCGGAGGCGGTGCCGAAACGGCGGCCATTCGCGGTGCACTGGTGCTGAGCGCTCGCGCGATCTGATCGGCATCGACGGGTTTGGCGAGGTAGTCGTGCGCGCCGCGCTTGATCGCTTCTACTGCAGTAGCGATCGAGGCGTAGCCGGTCAGCAGCAGGATGCGCATGCCGGGCGCGGCCCTCAGCAAGTCGGGGATAAGCCGCAGCCCGCTGGTTTCGCCCAGTTTGAGGTCCAGCAGGCAGTGGCGCGGCTTGATCTGGGCAGCGAGCTGCAGCGCCGCAGTGCCTGTATTGGCCACGCTGCAGGCATAGCCGCGCGTGCCCATGACACGCGCCAGCACGCTGGTGAAAGCCACGTCGTCATCGACGATCAGTAGGGTTTGCGGCAGGTTCTCACTCATGGGAACTCCTCAGGTGGCGCCGGCCGGCAGCGGCCGGCCGCGTCGCTCGGGTTGCACCGCGGATAGCGGTAGGCGCAGACGGATTTCGGCACCGCCGTCGCGTGCATCGCCGGCGTCGAGCAAGCCGCCCAGGCGCTCGGCGGTGGCTTCGGCCAGCGCCAGTCCGATGCCCAGGCCGTGGTCCTTGCCGCTCACGCCCAGCGTATCGGACGCGCGCCCCCGGTCGGTGAATCCGGGGCCATGATCGCGCACCGCGAACTCCAGGGTGCGCGCGCCGCGTCGCGCGCTGAACTCGACCTGCGCGCTGTCGCGCTGTGCCGATGCATCGAGCGCGTTGTTGAGCAGGTTCAATAGCGCATGCTGCAGCCCGGATGGCACCAGTATCTGCATGCCGGCATCGGCGGACGCCAGATTCAGGCCGACCTCGGCCTCGGGGCGCAGCAACTGGAAGCGATCCAGGCAGCGCCACACGAAGTGTTCGAGGCTCATGGTTTCGGCTTGGTCCGCCATCTGCGCGCGGCCTACGGCGACCATCTCGCGCAGGATCTCGCTGCAGCGATCCACCTGTTGTGCCATCAGTTGCAGATCCTGGCGCAGAGGCTCGCCAGCATCGGCGGCGGGAATCAGCTCGTGCAGCAGCATACGCAGCGTGGACAGCGGCGTGTTCAGTTCGTGTGCGGCACTGGCCGATTGCGTGGCCATGGCCAGAATGCCCTCGTCGCGCAGCGCGCGCTCGCGCAGCCGTTGTAGTCGCCACTGCTCGCCGCGCAGGGCACCGGCCAGGCGCGCGATGAACACGCCCAGCAGCAGCGCGGCGATGGCGAAATCGATGGCCATACCGATGATGTGCAGCTGGAAGTCGCCTTCCGGATGCGGCGCCAGCGCCGGTAGCGGCAGGTAGAACCGCAACAGCGCGAGATAGGTGATGCCGCTGATGGCGGCCACCACGCCGATGCCGGCCCGCGACAGGGCCGCCGCGGCCAGCGCGATGGGCACCAGTAGCAGGGTGACGAACGGATTGCTGGCGCCGCCGGTCAGATACAGCAGGTAGCCCAGCACCAGCGCGTCCACGGCGATATGACCGACGGCTTCCCACTCGCTCACCGGTCCGCGCAGGCGCAGGCGCAGCGCGGCCAGCAGATCGAACAGCAGCAACACGCCGACACCCAGCAGCAGCGCGCTGACCGGGATCGGCAGCCGCAGAACCCGCCAGACGAACAGCACCGCGCCGGTCTGGCCGGCGATCGCGGTCAACCGCAGCCAGGCCAGCGTGACCAGCAGCGCGCGCGGTCCGGTGCGAAACGGCGGGTCGGTGCGATCCACGATGCGCGCGGGCGTGGCCGGCCTAGCCGGCAGCGTCGGCGTGGCTGCTGTGCGCGCTGGACAGGCGCCGCATCAGCGGCAGCACCGCCAGCGCGATCAGCGTGCATACCAACGCCGCCCAGCCCAGTTTGTTGAACAGCGCCGTGTACACCGGCAGCGTCTTCAGCGGATCGGTGAGGTTTCTGGGCACGCTGGCGTAGTTGGCCACCACGCCGCCCAGGTACATCGAGATGCCCACCGATACGAAGTACGCGCCCATCATGAAACCGCCCATGCGCGCGGGCACGTAGCGGGCGATCATCGCCAGCCCCAGGCCGCTGACCAGCAGCTCGCCCAGCGAATATAGGCCGTAGCCCCAGATCATCACCCACGAAGAGGTCTTGCCGTCGACGCCGGCATAGTGGCCGGCGGCACCGAACAGGAAGAAGCCCACCGCCACCATGACGAAGCCCAGCACGAACTTGGCGGCGATGGACAGATCCTTGCCGCGTTTGCCGGCGCTGGTGTAAATCCACGCCAGCGGCGGGCTGAGCACGAAGATCCAGAGCGGGTTGAGCGCCTGGTACTGCGCCGGATTCCAGGTGAACAGGTGCCAGCCGAACAGGGTCTGGTTCCAGTCCACGTTGCGCAGCGCGAACAGCGTCAGCGAGGTGGACATCTGTTGGTAGAAGATGAAGAAAAAGATCGTCTGCGCCACCAGCACCAGCGCGGCGAGCAGGCCCGAGCGCTCGCTGCGGTCGCTGGCGCGGATCAGGTAGGCGAAGATGCCCAGCAGCACCACGCCGGCGCCGTAGACGAAAATCTCGGCCAGGGTCTCGTTGTTGAGCACCACCGAGGCGCCCAGCGCCAACAGTGCGGCCGCCGCCAGCACCGCCGACAGCTTGCCCATGTGCAGCGGCGCCTCGTCGGGCGGCGAGCCGATGTGGCGCATGGTTTTGCGCATCAGGCTGTAGTTGGCCAGACCCACCAACAGCCCCAGCGCGCAGACCAGGAAGGCCGCGTGCCAGCCGAACCCGTCGCCGTAGTGCCGATTGACGTAGTCCTTGATCCAGGGCGTCAGCAGCATCGAGAACGTCGAGCCGATGTTGACCGCCATGTAGTAAATGGTGAAGGCGCTGTCGATCTTGGAGTCGTCGCCCTCGTAGATCTTGCGCACCAGGTTGCCCGAGTTGGGCTTGAATAGGCCGTTGCCGACGGTGATCACGCTGAGCGCGCCGAACAGCGCCCAGGTGTTGTCGGTGGGCATGCCCATCAGCGCGTAGCCCAGGCCCAGCACGATCGCGCCCAGCAGCATGGTGCGGCGCGCGCCCAGAACCCGATCGCCCACCCAGCCGCCGATGGCCGGCGCTACGTAGATCAGCGCCGAGGCGGCGCCCCACACCAGGTTGGCGTGGTCGTCGCTGAAGTTCAGTCGCTGCACCATGTACAGCACGATCAGCGCCTGCATGCCGTAGAAGCCGAAGCGCTCCCACATCTCGATCAGGAAGATCGTGGTGAATGAGCGCGTCTGCGACGGCGCGGCGGTAGCGGCGAGGGTGGTGGCCATGCAGGCTCCGGTGTGTGGGGGAACGGCGCAGCCCGGGAGGCCCCGCGGCTGGCGAAGGGTAGCGCAAGGCCGTGCCGCAGGTCGCCGCGACGCAGCGAATCGCGCTTTGCCCACTGGGGCGCTATGGCACAATCCACGTCCGGTAAATCTTTCGACGGGTCTGTTCCATGCTGATCTTCGAGCACTCGCGTCCCGGCCGCTGCGCGGCCGCCCAGTTGCCGCCGCCCGGCGCGGTTCCCGGTGATATTCCGGCGCATCTGCTGCGTAACACGCCGGTAGCGTTGCCGGAGGTCTCCGAGCTGGACGTGGTGCGCCACTACACGCGGCTCAGTCAGAAGAACTTTTCCATCGACACGAACTTCTATCCGCTGGGCTCGTGCACGATGAAGTACAACCCGCGCGCCTGCAATACGCTGGCCATGCTCGACGGCTTCGTGGCGCGCCATCCGTACGCGCCGGAATCGCTCAGCCAGGGCTTCCTGTCTTGCATGTACGAACTGCAGGAGATGCTGGCCGACGTCACCGGCATGCAGGGCGGCGTCTCGCTGACGCCGATGGCCGGTGCCCAGGGCGAGTTCGCCGGCGTGGCCATGATCATGGCCTACCACCGCCATCGCGGCGATACCGGACGCACCGAAATCATCGTGCCCGACGCCGCGCACGGCACCAATCCCGCCACCGCCACCATGTGCGGCGCCAGCGTGCGCGAGATTCCCACCCTGGCCGACGGTGATATCGACATCGAGGCGCTGAAAGCCGTGCTGGGCCCCGCCACCGCCGGCATCATGCTGACCAACCCCAGCACCATCGGCGTGTTCGAGCGCCGTATCCAGGAGATCGCGCGTCTGGTGCACGCCGCCGGCGGGCTGCTGTACTACGACGGCGCCAACCTCAACGCCATCCTCGGCAAGGTGCGGCCGGGCGACATGGGTTTCGACGCCATCCACATGAACCTGCACAAGACCTTCTCGACGCCGCACGGTGGCGGCGGTCCGGGCGCGGGTGCGGTGGGCGTATCCGAGCGACTGCAGCCGTTCCTGCCCATTCCCATCGTGGAAAGACGCGCCGATGGCCGCTATGGCTACGCGCGCAAGAAGGATCGCCCGCTGTCCATCGGACGGTTGTCGGCCTTCGCCGGCAATGCCGGCGTGCTGCTGCGCGCCTATATCTACGCGCGTCTGCTGGGCAGCGAGGGCATGCGCCGCGTCGCCGAGTACGCCACGCTCAACGCCAACTACTTGGCCGCGCGGCTGCGCGACGCCGGCTACACGCTAGCCTACCCACGGCGCCGCGCCAGCCACGAATTCATCGTCACCGTGGCGCCGCAGAAAAAGACCAGCGGCGTCACCGCATTGGACTTCAGCAAGGCGCTGCTCGATTACGGCATCCACGCGCCGACCAATTATTTTCCGTTGCTGGTGCCCGAGTGCCTGCTGATCGAGCCCACCGAGACCGAGAGCAAAGACACGCTGGATCAGTTCGTGGCGGTGATGACGGAACTGCTGGCCAAGGCCGGCGCCGATCCCGAGGCGCTGAAGCAGGCGCCGCGTGCCACGCCGGTGCGCCGGCTGGATGACGTCAAGGCAGTGAAGGAACTTGACGTCGCCTGGCGCGGCGCGGCCTGAGTCATGGTCGACGCGCGCCACGTCGGCAGCATCGCGCCGCGTGGGCCGCGCGGCATGTGGCGCGCGCTGCGCTGGTCGGTGCAGGGTCTGCGCATTGCCTGGCACGTGGAGTCCTCGTTCCGGCTCGAGGTCTACCTGTTCGTGGTGCTGGCGCCGCTGGCGCTGTGGCTGGGCAACGGCGGGATTCAGAAGGCGCTGCTGCTGGGCAGCCTGTTGCTGGTGCTGGCCGCCGAATTGCTGAACTCGGCCATCGAGGCGGTGATCGAGCGTTACGGCGCCGAGCACCATGAGCTTGCCGGTCGCGCCAAGGACATGGGCTCGGCGGCCGTGTTCGTGCTGATGCTCAACGTTGTCGTCACCTGGGCGTTGCTGCTGTTGCCGCGCTGGCTGGGCGGTTGAGCGCGCTCAAGTCGGCAAGTCATCGGGCCGTGTGATCGGCGCGCGACACGTGAACCCCTCGCACCAATAGGCCACGCCGCCAGGCCGCCAGCCGCGCGCCGCAAGCGGCGGCGGCAGCGCTTCGGCATCGGGCGCGATCACATACACCATGCAGGCCGCGCGCGCGCGCAGCGGAGCCAGCGCCGGCTCCCAGCGCGCCTGCTCAATGGCGTCGGCACGCAGAATCAATTGCGCCGGCGGGTCTTGCATGCGTCGCCAGACGCGCAACAGCGCGGGCGCGGCGGCGGGAAACTCCGCCAGGCTGGCCAGGCCGGCCCGCACGGTGCGTTCGGCGATGTCGACACACGTCGCCTCGCCGCACAGATGACCCAGGCGCAGCAGCGCGGCGGCGGCGATGGCGTTGCCGCTGGGCTGACTGGCGTCCTCGAAGCTGCGTTCGCGGCCCAGCGGCGTAGCGTGCGCGATGCTGCTGAAGAAAAATCCTCCGTACCCGGTGTCCGCGAAGTCAGCGACCAGCTTCGCGCGCAACGCCAGCGCCAAGGCGAAATCCTCATCGCGCCAACGGCACGCCAATGCCTCCAGCACCGCATCCAGCGTGTACGCATAGTCGTCGAGAAATCCGGGAGCGCTGCCGGCGCTGTCGGCTTGCGCGTAGAGCACGCCGTCGCGCCAGGCGTGCTGCCGCAGCATGGCCAGCGCGGCATCGGCCTGGCGCGCCAGGTCCACATCCTCCAGCGCCAGCGCGCAGCGGTACAGCCCGGCGCAGGCCAGCGCGTTCCAGGCGGTCAGTTGCTTGTCGTCGCGCGCCGGTGATGGCCGCTGCGCGCGCGCGGCACGCAACGCGTCGGTGATTGCGGCGCGTTCGCGATCGGCGGCCAGCGGCGCACGCTGGGCCAGATGCAGGTGCCAGGCATGGGACTCGAAGTTGGGTGGGGCATCCAACTCGAATGCCGCCACGGCCCGCGCGAGGACGGTCGGGTCGGGCAGGGCGTCGGCCAGTTGTTGGCGCGTCCACACATAGAACGCCCCTTCGCCGCCGGGGCTGTCGGCATCCAGCGCGCTGGCCAACCCGCCGCCAGGCAGACCCAGCGCCGCGTGCATCCAGTGCGCGCAGTCGCGCGCCACGCCGGCCCAATCCGGACGGTCCAGCACGCGCGCGGCACGCGCGTACAGCGGCAGCAGTTGGGCGTTGTCGTACAGCATCTTCTCGAAGTGCGGGATGCCCCATCCGGCATCCACGCAGTAGCGGAAGAAGCCGCCGTCGAGCTGGTCGCGCAAGCCGCCGCGCGCCATGGCATCCAGCGTGGCGACCAGCATCGTCTCGGCGTCACCATGGCCGGGGGCGGCGTCCGCGACGACGTCCAGCAGCAGTTCCAACTCGCTGGCCTGCGGAAACTTGGGCGCGCCTTGGTGGCCACCGTGCTGCCGGTCGAAGCGTGCCTCGATCTGCTGCAGCGCGCGTGCCAGCGGTTCGGAGGGTTCGCTCTCGCTCTCCGGTTGCATGCGCTGCGCCAGCCATTGATGCCACTGCGCGCCCTGCGCCGTGATCGCGTCGCGCTGGTCGCGCCAGGCCGTGGCGATGGCCGTCAGCAGTTGACCGAACGCCGGCAGGCCATGACGCGGCTGCGGAGGAAAATAGGTGCCGATGAAAATCGGCAGCAGCGTATGCGGATCCAGGAAGGCGGTCAGCGGCCAGCCGCCGGGCCTGCCGCTGAGTGCCTGCTGGGCGCGCTGATAGGCGCGATCGAGATCCGGCCGCTGCTCGCGGTCCAGCTTGATGCACACGAAGCGCGCGTTCATGGCAGCGGCGATTGCCGCATCCGCGAAGCTCTCGTGCGCCATCACGTGGCACCAATGGCAGGCTGCATAGCCGATGGAGAGCAACACCGGGCAGTCGCGCTGCCGCGCCTCGGCCAGTGCCTCGTCGCACCACGGCCACCAGTCCACCGGATTGTCGGCGTGTTGGCGCAGGTACAGGCTGTCGGCATCGGCGAGGCGGTTCATGGCAGCAGCCTCGCACATCCGCCGCGATGTGAAAAAGCCCGGCGTATGGCCGGGCCCCGATGTGCCACCCGTCAGAGCGTGGCCGCGCTGATTCAGTTGACCGCTTCAGTTGGCCGCGGGTGCGACCGCGCCAGGACCCAGGTAGCGGGCCAGGAACGACTGCACCTTGTCGAACATGACGACCAGATGCGGCTCGGTCTGGAAGCCGTGGTATTCGTTGCCGAAGTACAGCCACTCGTTAGGCTTGTGCAGATCGTCCAGTGCACCGCGCAAGCGTTCGGCATTCTGCGGCGGCACGATATTGTCGGCGCCGCCCTGCATGATCAGCACCGGCACATTGAAGCGATCCAGCATGAACAGCGGCGAGATCGCCTTGGCGTCGGCGCGGTCGCCGACGTACTGCGCGAAGGACGTGTTGCCGCTGCG
>JAJYQO010000073.1 GCA_021794575.1 Pseudomonadota bacterium
CGATGGACTTGAGGTTGGAGTAGATCGCGCTGTAGCGGCCCACCCAGTTCGGGTCATAGCTGGTCTTGAAGCCGAACGGCACCGACAGCGCCGCGCCCACCGCCCACTGGTCGTTGATGGGACGCAGGTAAAAGAACGCCGGCACCGGAATCATGCCGCCGGCATTGCCGCCGTTGCCGCCGGAGATCGGGCGGCCCAACGCATCGGTAGCGCTGCCGTGAAACTTCGCGCTGAAATCGATGGCGGTGGCGTCGACCTGCAGATAGCTGTGCTGGAACCACGCCATTGCGGCCGGATTGTTCACCACCACTGAAACGTCACCCGGCGCGGCGCCACCGCCGGCATAGGCACGGCCCATGGCCTGGGCGCTGTTTTCCTTGAGCTGGAACGCACTGGCGCGGGCCGTACCCGGCGCGGCCAGCGCCACGGCGACCGCGAGCGCAAGTGCGCCGACGGTAAAGGCACCGTGGCGGGTGCGCGGAGCAATCGTGTTCTGGGGCATGATCTCGGGACTCCTGGGTTTTGTATGTTGGCAACCCCGGCACTGCGCATCGTCCAGCCGCCAGCCGCGGCGGTCGGCCGGAACCGGGGTTGCGCGAGGCTGCTCCGTACGCGCCAGTATTGCAAGGCCCGGCGCAGCACGAAATCGCGCGCGGCCAGGCGCTGGCAAGGTCCGCCGCGCGCCGCGGCGCTGCCTATACTGCGGACTGGCCCGCAACTCGCTCCCCCGCCTCCGCATGATGCCGTCGCGTCCCGCCCTACCGATCGCCGCCGCCGGATTCCTGCCCGCGCTGGCGTGCGCGGCGCTGGCGGCGCTGCCATGGCCGCTGCTGCGCGTGCCGGCACTGCTGCTGGCCAACACGCTGGCGATGGCGGGAGCGGCACACGCGCTCGGCCTGACCGCCGCGCCGTGGCGACGCGTCACGCTGCAGGCGATGCCGGCGCATCTGAGCCGCTTCGCGCTGGCCTGCCTGCTGCTGGCGACGCTGTGCTTGTGGCCGCTGCTGCAATTGCAGCGCGCGCCGGACCCGCTGGCCTGGGGCCTGCTGGCCGGTGCGCTGGTGCTGGCGCTGCTGGCGCTGGCACCGTTCTGTATGCGCTTCGTCGAGGTGTTCAGCACCGGCCGGCCGGCGGTCACCGGCGCCGATGCGATGGGCGCGACGATCGCCCGGCGCTTCACGCGCCGGGGCGCAGGCCGCGGCTACGCGCGTGCCCTGCCCGTCACCTCCATGTTGTTGTTGCTGGCAGCCGGCGTGCTGGCGCTGGGCGGACTGCCGCTGCCGATCCTGCCCACGGTCCTGCCGGCCGGCGCGATGCTGGCCCTGTACGCGGTGCTGGTACTGCCGGCGGCCAACCTGCTGCTGGCCTGGCACGCGCAGCTCGCGCCGCGCCCGGCGACGCGGATCGGCGCAACGACGCCGGACGTGCAGCCGGCCGGCGCCGCCCCGATCACAAACGCCGTATCCGATGCCACGTCCGCCTCACCATCGGTGCCTCCGGCAACGGCGGCACCCATGGACGCCGCCGCACTGGATGACGCGCTGCTGGAAGCGGCCCGGCGCGGCGATAGCGATGCCGCGCTGGCGCATCTGCAAGCCGGCGCCACGGCCGATGCGCAACCGCGGCGCGACGCGGCGGATCAGCGCAGCGCGCTGAGCTTGGCCGCGGTGCTGCCGGACACGCGTCTGCTGCGCGCACTGATCCGTCACGGCGCCACGGTCAACCGCCTGCAGGGCGGGTTGACCGCGCTGCACGCTGCCACCCGCGACAGCTGGCACGGCCGCGACGAGGCCGTGCTGGCGCTGCTGGCCAACGGCGCCGATCCGCGTTTGCGCGATGCCGAGGGCCGTACCGCGTTGCATGGCGCCGCACTCAGCGGCAATCCCAACATCGCCGCCATGCTGCTGGACGCGGGCGCCAACATCGATGCCCTGGACGCGCAGGGCATGAGCGCTCTGGCCATGGCCTGCAGGGCCGGCAACTGGACGCTGGCGGCATTTCTGCTCGAGCACGGCGCCAGTGTCGATCCGGAAGGCGGCGAGCCGCCGCTGATCGGCGCCTGCGCGATCGGCGAGGACGACATCGCCGGCGCGCGCCTGCTGCTCAAACACCGCGCCAGGGTCGATGCGCTCGACCGCCTGGGCCGCAGCGCGTTGATGGCTGCCGCGCTGGAGGGGCACACGGCCCTGACCCGGGTGCTGCTGGCCGCCGGCGCCGATGCACGGCGTGCCGACCGCAACGGCACCACCGCGCTGATGGAGGCCGCCCGCGCCGGCAGCGCGGCGCTGATCGAGGCGCTGGGCGCGGCGGGCGCCGACGTGCACGCCCGCGATGTCCACGGTCGTGATGCTCTGATCCTGGCTTGCCAGTCTCCGCGCAGCGATGCCGCCACGATGCAGGCGCTGCTGGCACTCGGTGCCGATCCGACGCGCGGCGGCGGCGACGGCCGCAACGCGCTCGACCACGCCAGTGCCGCGGGGCGCTGGGATCTGGTCGCCGCGCTGGCGCCGGACACGCCGCTGCCGGCCAACCTGCGTGGTGCGGCGGCCCCGGCTCCCGGCGCCGATAGCCCGGCCGATCTGCTCGAGGCGCTGCGCGGCGAACATTGGGGCGTGGTCTCGGCCTTCGAGTCGCGCCTCGGCGACTGGCACGCCAGCAGCCTGGCCGAGCTGTTCCTGCAATTGGCAGGCGGCGGCCACGACGGCGCGCGGCGCTGGCTGCTCGACCACGGCGTCGCCGGCGACGCGCGCCTGGAAGATGGCACGCGTCTGTTCGATGCGCTGATCGATCGCCTTCCGGACGCGCTGGAAGCGTTGGACGATCTGCTGGAAGCCGGCGCCAGCCCGGCCGGCGGCGGACTGCTGGCACGCGCGCTGGCGCATCTGAACGATGCGCCGGAAGGTGCCGCGCTGACCGAAGCGCTGCTGCAGCGAGGTGCCG
>JAJYQO010000014.1 GCA_021794575.1 Pseudomonadota bacterium
ACAAGTCACCTGTGCATACTGTCAAAGATCCAATCCCACCGCGGACATCAACTTCACCCGCCGCTGCCCCAGCCTCTCGCCAGGGAGCCCAACATCTTACATCCCTTCCCATCACAGTCAATAGCGTGAAGCGAAGATTTTTGCACCGCGGCCGCGCTACTGCAGTGCCGAGCCACGGGCCGACCACGTCGGATGGGTCGATAAGTCTAGCGAACGCGGCGTGCGTCCCGCAAGCATGCCGCGCACCGGCGCGTTGCCCGCAACGTTCCTGGCAAACGTGTGCAGGATAGACTCGCGACTTTCAGGCAGATCAGACACGAGACCGACATGGAAAGCATGCTGCTTGCACCGCGTTTTGCCCGTATAGCGGCGTTACTGGCCCTGGCGCTGCTGGCAGCTCCGGACTGGGCGCAAGCGACACCGCCCGCTGACTCGCTGCCGCGAGTCCACGTAACGTTGCATGGACAGCGCTTCGACGCACAGGTTGCGGCCACGGACAGCAGCCGTGCCTATGGACTGATGAACCGCGCCAAGCTCGCGCCGAACCAGGCGATGCTATTCGTGTTCCGCCACGCGTCACCACGCTGGTTCTGGATGAAAGACACCAAGATTCCACTGGACATGCTGTTCTTCGATGCGCGGCGTAAGTTGATCTCGATGCAGCTCGACGCGCGCCCATGCACACAGCAGCCGTGCACGATCTATCCCAGCGACAAGCCGGCGATGTACGTGCTGGAGGTTGCGGCCGGTGTCGCGCAGCGCGACAACATGCGCGTGGGCGATGAAATGCGGATCGAGGGCGCTTACGGCCCGGTGCAGTGAAGATCGGAGGATCAGTCGGTTTCGATCAGCTCGAAGTCGGCCTTGGTGGCCCCACAGTCGGGGCAGGTCCACGTGTCAGGAATGTCCTCGAAGCGCGTGCCCGCTGGAATGCCTTCTTCCGGAATGCCTTGAGCCTCATCGTAAATGTATCCGCAAACAACGCACATGAACTTGCGCGGGGCGCTGGGCATGACCGGCTGGACCCAAAGGTGACTAAGCAGCCGCGATTTTGGCAGAACTGGGCATGCATGGAGGTCACGGCGCCGTGAGCCGGCGCGGACGAAACATGCCTGGATGCGGTCTCTACGCGATCAGCGACGGCCCGCGGGACGACTTTCTGGCGCGCGCCGAAGCCGCTCTGCGCGGCGGCGCGGTCATAGTGCAATACCGCGACAAGACCACCGACCGCGGGCGCAGGGCAGACGAAGCGCGCGCACTGCGCGCAGCGTGCGCGCGCTACGACGCGCGCCTGATAATCAACGACGATATCGAGCTGGCACGGACAGTGCACGCACACGGCGTGCATCTGGGCGAGACGGATGCCACGCCTTCCGCGGCACGCGCCGCGCTCGGTTCGGAGGCAATCATCGGCGTGTCGTGCTATGCCGATTTGTCGCGCGCGCGGCAATTGGCTGCGCTGGATGTGGACTACCTCGCTCTTGGTGCGTTTTACCCATCGCCAACCAAGCCGCAGGCGCGGCGTGCACATCCGCAACTGCTGCGTGATGCGCGCGAACTCGGCTTGCCGCTGGTAGCGATCGGCGGCATCACACCCGACAATGGCGCTGCGCTGATCACCGCCGGCGCAGATTTTCTCGCCGTAATCTCTAGCGTTTTTGCCGCACCCGATACCGAGGCCGCCGCGCGCCGCTATAGCGCGCTGTTCACTACATCGATACCCAAACCATGAGCAGCAATCACACACTGTTTCAACGCGCCTGCGAGCTGTTGCCCGGCGGCGTCAACTCACCGGTGCGTGCCTTCAAGTCGGTGGGCGGCGAGCCTTTTTTCACCGCGCGCGCGGACGGCCCATACCTCTGGGACATCGAAGGCAACCGCTATGTCGATTACGTCGGCTCGTGGGGGCCGATGATCGCCGGACACAATCACCCCATGGTGCGCGCGGCGGTCGAACGCGCGATCGGCAATGGGTTGTCCTTCGGCACCCCTTGTGCGGCCGAGGTGATGATGGCCGAGGCGATCACACGCCTGATGCCGTCGATCGAAATGCTGCGCATGGTCAACTCGGGTACCGAGGCGACGATGGCCGCGGTCCGTCTGGCGCGCGGTGCAACCCATCGCGACATCGTGGTCAAGTTCGAAGGCGGCTATCACGGTGTCGGCGACAGCTTCCTGGTAAAAGCCGGCTCGGGGGCGCTGACCTTCGGCGTGCCGTCCTCGCCGGGCGTACCGAAGGCACTGGCCGATCTCACCCTGACCCTGCCCTACAACGACGCGGACGCCGCACGCGTGCTGTTCGCCGCACGCGGGGATCGGATCGCCTGCGTGATCGTCGAGCCCATCGCCGGCAACATGAACTGCATCCCGCCGCACGCGGGATTTCTCGAAGCGCTGCGCGAGCTGTGCAGCGCGCACGGCGCGATACTGATTTTCGACGAGGTTATGACCGGCTTTCGCGTCGCGCCCGGCGGCGCGCAGCAGCTTTATGGCATTACGCCGGATCTAACCACGCTGGGCAAGATCATCGGCGGTGGCATGCCGGTGGGCGCCTACGGTGGACGTCGCGACCTGATGCAGCAGATCGCGCCGGCCGGGCCGATCTATCAGGCCGGCACGCTCAGCGGCAACCCGGTGGCGATGGCTGCGGGGCTGGCCATGCTGGAGCTGGTTGCAAAGCCGGATTTCCATGCCGGACTCGCGCGCAGCACCACTGCACTGTGCGAGGGTCTAGAAGAAGCCGCGCGCGCTGCTGGCGTGCCCTTCACCACTAATCACGTGCCGGGCATGTTTGGACTGTTTTTCAGCGCCGGACCGGTGCGCAGCTTCAGCGACGCCACCACCTGCGACACGACCGCGTTCCGCCGCTTCTTCCATGCCATGCTGGCGCGCGGCGTCTACTTCGCGCCCAGCGCGTTCGAGGCAGGCTTCATTTCCAGTGCGCACGGCGATGCGGAGATCGAGGCGACGCTGGACGCGGCACGGGCCGCGTTCCACCAAATCGCCACGGCCACGTCATGATTCGCCGACAATCCGTGCAGAACCACTTGCGCCAGGCACGCGGGCGAACGATGTTGCTCATCCGCGAGCCTGTGACCCTGCACCGCAGACAGTACCGCACGCGCATCGTAAATTGACGCGACGGGATCCATCTGTCGCGCAACTAACCTCAAACCAGCCCTGAACCCGGATGTCACGGCAAGGACCGCCATCTACCGAGGAATCGACCATGCCGCATCTTCGTACACTCACCGCTCTAGGCTTCCTGCTGCTGGCACCGCTGTGGGCGCACGCCCAGGACACCGCGCGCAGCAGCGCACCGGCGCATGGCGCCTCGATTTCCAGCGCGGCGCTGGACAGTACCGCTGGCGGCATTTCGCGCGCCGAGTGGATGGCGGCCAAGCCGGTGTTGTCCAGGCATGCGATGGTAGTCAGCGACCAGCACTACGCTACCGAGGCAGGGTTGCAGATTCTCAAAGAGGGCGGCAACGCCGTCGACGCCGCGGTCGCGGTGGGCTACGCACAGGCCGTGGTGAACCCGTGCTGCGGCAATATCGGCGGCGGCGGCTTCATGACCATTCATCTCGCCAACGGCAAGAACGTGTTTCTGGATTTCCGTGAACATGCGCCGCTGAAAGCCACGCCGACGCTGTTTCAGGACGCGCAGGGCAATGTGGTGCCCGGCCGCAGCACAAAAACCTGGCTGGGCGTGGGCGTACCCGGCTCGGTCATGGGTCTCGACGCGGCGCTGAAGAAGTACGGCACCATGAGTCTGAAGCAAGTAATGGCGCCGGCGATCAAACTGGCACGTGATGGCTTCGTGCTGGATGCAGGCGACATCAAGGTGCTGGACACGCGCACCAAGGACTTCGCCGCACATCCCAACGTGGCCGCCGTCTTCCTCGACCACGGCAAACCATGGAAGGCTGGCGAGGTGCTCAGGCAGCCGCAGCTTGCGCACACGCTGGAGTTGATCGAGAGCGGCGGCAGCAAGGCCTATTACGACGGCCCCATCGCCAAGGCCATCGTCGCGGCCAGCGAGAAACACGGCGGCATCCTCAGCCTCAAGGATTTCCGCGACTATCGCGTGGTCTGGACCAAGCCTCTCGAGTGCCGCTACCGCGGCTACACCATCGTCACTCCGCCGCCGCCCAGCTCGGGTGAGACGGTATGCGAGATCCTGCGCGTGCTGGACGGCTACCCGCTGTCCAAGTGGGGCTACGGCTCGGTGCTGACCACCCATTATCTGGTCGAGGCCGAACGCCACGCCTTCGCCGATCGCAATACGTATCTGGGGGATCCGGCCTTCGTGCACAACCCGATCGCCAGACTGCTGTCGGCGTCGAACATCGCACGCATCCGCAGCGACATCCAGCCTGACCGCGCCACGCCATCATTCGAGGTGAAAGGCAGCCTGGGCGCGGCAGAAGGCATGCACACCACGCACTTTTCCATCCTCGACGCCAAGGGCAATGCGGTCAGCGTGACCTACAGCATCAACTACCTGTTCGGCGTCGGCATGATGGCCGGCGATACCGGCTTCTTCCTCAACAACACCATGGACGACTTCACCTCCAAGCCGGGCGTGCCCAACTCGTTCGGATTGGTGCAGGGTCACGTCAACGAGATCCGGCCGGGCAAGATCCCGCTGTCCTCAATGGTGCCCACGATCGTGCTGAAGAACGGCAAGGTGTTCATGGTCACCGGCAGCCCGGGCGGCTCGACCATCATCTCGACCACGCTGGAGAGCATCCTCAACGTGGTCGACTTCGGCATGAACATGCAGCAGGCGGTGGACGCGCCACGCGTGCACATGCAGTGGTATCCCGACGAAGTGTTCGTCGAACCGGGTTATCTCACGCCGGAAACGCAGACCGCGCTGGCGAAGATGGGCTACGCGTTCAAGGTCGTTCCGGCCTGGGGTGCGGACGAGGCCATCCTGGTCAACCCGGTGACGCACATGATCGAAGGCGCCAACGACCGTCGGCGCCCGGCCGGGCTCGCTGCGGGGTATTGATGCGCGTCGCGCGAGGGTGATGGCGGCACGTCCCGTGCGTCACCGGCCGGGGGACACCACCGGTGCAGCGGATGCATCGGTGGCGTGGCACTTGCGCGCCCGGGCCTGCAGCAGCGCACGTTCACGCGCGTTGCCGGCGAGGTCCGCGGCGCGCTCGAATTCGGCGCGCGCCGCACGGCCCTCGCCCATCTTCTCGAGCAGGTCGCCGCGCACCGCCGGCAGCAGGTGGTAGCCGACCAGTTCCGGCGCAGCGCGCAGCGCGTTCACCAGTTCGAGCGCCGCGGCAGGGCCGTACGCCATGCCCACGGCCACCGCGTGATTGAGGGCCACCACCGGCGAGGGCGAGACCTGCAGCAGCGCGTCGTACAGTGCCGCGATGCGCGGCCAGTCGGTGCCGGCGAAGTCGGCCGCGCGCGCATGGCAGGCGGCGATGGCGGCCTGCAGCGCGTAGGATCCCGGCGCCGCTCCGGAACTGTGCGCGCGGTCCAGTGCGGCCAGCCCGCGGCGGATCAGCAGCCGGTCCCAGCGCCCGCGGTCCTGATCGGCCAGCAGGATGGGGTCGCCCCGCGCATCCGCACGTGCGGCTAGACGCGAAGCCTGCAGCTCCATCAGTGCCTGCAGGCCATGGACCTCGGATTCGCCGGGCAGGCGCGCGGCCAGCGCACGCGCCAGCCGCAGCGCTTCCTCGCACAGTGCGGGGCGCATCCACTCCGGGCCGGCGCTGGCGGCATAGCCCTCGTTGAACATCAGGTACAGCACCTCCAACACCGACGCCAGACGCGGCGCGAGCTCACGGCCGCACGGCACTTCGAAAGGCACATGCGCCGCGGCCAGCGCGCGCTTGGCGCGCACGATGCGCTGCGCGATGGTGGGCTCGGGTTTGAGGTAGGCGCGCGCGATTTCGTGGGTGGACAGTCCGCCGACCACTTTGAGCGTCAGCGCGGCGCGCGCCTCCGGCGCAAGCAGCGGATGACAGGCGGTGAAGACCAGCGCCAGAATCTCGTCGCCGATGGCGTCGTCCAGACGCGCGTCGAGCATCTCGCCGAACTCGCGTGCGGCAATCTGCTGCTGCAGATCAGCCTCGTGGCCCAGCCGCTCATGCTGCGCCGCGGCCAGCGTGCGATGGCGCAGATGGTCCAGCGCACGCCGCTTGGCCGCGGTCATCAGCCAGGCGCCGGGGCGCTCGGGAATGCCGAGTTCGGGCCAGTGCTCCAGCGCCGCCACCAGCGCGTCCTGTGCACAGTCCTCGGCCAGCCCCAGGTCGCGCGTGATGCGCGCCACATGCGCGACGACTTTCACCGACTCGATGCGCCAGATCGCGGCAACGGCGCGCGCCGTTTCGTTTGCGGCAGGGGTTTCAGGCTTGCGCATGATCCAGGACGGCGGCGGCGTGACGGCACCCGTGCAGCCGGCGTATCACAACTGCACGATCGGCTTGAAGCCGCCCCAGAACATGCGTCTGGCATCGAATGGCAGGGCTTTCAGATCGTGCATGCCCGTCAGCCGCGGATCGGCCATGACCTTCGCGTTGACGCGGTCGCGGTCCCTGCGCGAGCGGTACACGATCCATGACAACACCACCGTCTCGCTGCTCTTCAGCTTCACGCTTTGCGGAAACGAGGTGAGCTTGCCGGGCTTGACGTCATCGGCCACACACTCGTTCACCGCCAGCGCGCCATACTCGATCCACACCTTGCCGGCCTTGCGCGCCAGGCGCCGGTAGGCGGCAAGTTTGGCCCGCGGCACCGGCACCACGTAACCATCGATGTACGGCATGGGCATCTCCTTGCGGTGTATGAAGTCGCAGCGCCTGGGTCACTCCGGGTTCGGCGAGACCTGCACTGCGGAGGGCTCGCCTGATTGCATGAGTTCGGCATAGCGCCGCTGCATCTCCGCCGTTGTGCCGTCCTCAGCGACGCACCGGTCGGCAATCAGTTCGTGAACCATGCTGGTCTCGCTCGGGTCCATGGACGATACCGGCCCGCAGACGAACCTGAGTCATTGACGCACGACGTCCTGCAGCGCCTGGGCCTGCGCGCGCGCACCCTCCACTCCGACGAACGACACCATCGCCCGATCATCGGCAAGCCATGCAGGCAGCCGGTCGGCATCGTCGATATGAACCGCCTGGTTGCCGCGTGCCTTCGCAGCAAGATGCAGAACGAGGTCGATGCCGTTCTTTGCACGCAGGTGCGTTGTGGCGAAATATTCATGAGTATGTCGGTTTCTTCCTGGGTGTCAGTGGCGACCTGGAACGAGAACGCTTCGCTGTGCCGGAAGGCCGGCCCGCCATTGAGCCCCAGGCAGGGAATGCCGAGCACGGTGAACTGCACCGTGAGCACATTGCCGGCCTTGCCGTTGGGGTAGTCACCGGGCGCACGGAGGACCGCATCGACCGAGGAATCGGGAAAGGTCGCGGCGTAGAAGCGCGCGGCGTCTTCGGCGTCCTTGTCGTACCAGAGGCAGATGGTGTTGCGGGCGATGGGGTTCATGCGGGTTCTTCTTCAGTGTGCGGGCGCGGCGCGTTGCAGCAGCACATGGGTGGCGCGCTCGCCGGGGACGACCTGCGTGCAGGCGTAGCCCAGTGCCGGCAAATCGAGGCCAGCGAACAGCGCCTCGCCCTGTCCCAGCAGCACCGGGCTGACGGCCAGGTGCAGCTCGTCGATCAGGCGCGCCTGCAGGTATTGCCGCACCATGGCGACGCCACCGCCCAGGCGCACGTCCAGCCCGCTGGCCACGGCGCACGCCTGTGCCAGCGCGGCGTGAATGCCGCCGGTGACGAAGCGGAAAGTCGTGCTGCCCTGCATCTGCAACGGTTCGCGCGCATGGTGGGTGAGCACGAACACCGGCGTGTGATACGGCGGCTCCTCGCCCCACCAGCCGCGCCAGGATTCATCCGGCCACGGCCCACGCACCGGGCCGAACATGTTGCGGCCGAGGATCCAGGCGCCGATGTGCTCGAAACCCTTCGCCGCCATGCGGTGATCGACGCCGGTCTCGCCGCCATCCAGGCCTTCATGCATGCCGCGCCACAGACGCGTGTGGAAGAACCACTCCATCAACTCCAGCCCGCGCACGCCCAGCGGGTTGTGCACGTCCTGCCGCGGCCCGGCAGAAAAGCCGTCGAGCGAGATGCCGAAACTGTGCACCCTGAGTTTGCTCATCGCGTTGCTCCCGGTGTCGGGCCGCAGGTTCAGCCGTGCCGCGCGGCCTCGATGGCGGCGATGTCGATCTTGCCCATCGTCATCATCGCCTCGAATGCCCGCTTCGCGGCGGCTGGATCGGGGTCGGCGATGGCGTCCATCAGCATGCGTGGGGTGATCTGCCAGGACAGTCCCCAGCGGTCCTTGCACCAGCCGCAGGCGCTGGCCTCGCCGCCGTTGCCGACGATGGCGTTCCAGTAGCGGTCGGTTTCTTCCTGGGTGTCAGTGGCGACCTGGAACGAGAACGCTTCGCTGTGCCGGAAGGCCGGCCCGCCATTGAGCCCCAGGCAGGGAATGCCGAGCACGGTGAACTGCACCGTGAGCACATTGCCGGCCTTGCCGTTGGGGTAGTCACCGGGCGCACGGAGGACCGCATCGACCGAGGAATCGGGAAAGGTCGCGGCGTAGAAGCGCGCGGCGTCTTCGGCGTCCTTGTCGTACCAGAGGCAGATGGTGTTGCGGGCGATGGGGTTCATGACGGTTCTCCGGGTTCACGACACATAACACGGCGCGCACTCCCGCACTTCGACACTGGCGAACCGAACGGCAGGACAGGTCCGGGCAATGGCGACGGCTTCCTCCAGGCTGGCGCAGTCGAGCAGGAAAAATCCGCCGATCATCTCCTTGGCTTCGGCGAACGGGCCATCGCGCAGCACCGGCTTGTCGTGCTGCACCTGCACGCGCACGCCGTGGCGGTCCGGACGCAGCGATTCGCTGGCCAGCAGCTTGCTGCCCAGACCCTCGCCGAAAGCCACCATTTCGGCGTAGCGCGTACGGGCCTCGGCATCGCTGCGCGCTTCGCGCTGGCCGCGCGGCTCGCAGATCAGCAGCAGGTAACGCATGGCGTGCTCCCTCGATCGTCTTGCGTGGCAGCGCCGCAAGGCCGGCGCGCGCGATCTGATTATCGGCCCGCCTGCATCGCGGCCACCATCTCCTCGCGGCTGACCTCGCGCAGGTGGGTGGCGATGCCCCAGTGATGCCCAAAGGGATCGACGACGCGCCCGTAACGATCGCCCCAGAACATGTCGGCCAGCGGCATGGTGACCGTGGCGCCGGCGGCGACCGCACGTGCGAAGGTGGCGTCGGCGTCCTGCACCTGCAGGTGGATGGTGACGGGCGAGCCTTTGAGCGCCTGCGGGCCGAGTGCGCCGTGCTCGGGCATCTCGTCGACCAGGAACAACCGCGAATCGCCGATGCGCACGCAGGCGTGGATCAGCCTGCCGTCAGGACCGGGCAGGCGGAACTGCTCGATGGCGCCGAAGGCGCGGCCGTAGAAATCGATGGCGGCCGCGGCACCGCGGCAGACCAGGTGCGGGGTGAGGCTGTGCATGCCGTCGGGGATGGCTTTGACCTTGTTCATGGGACTCTCCGGCAGGTGGTGGCAATGGGCGCGCATCGCGCCCTGTTGTTACGACGTGCGAAGCCGCGCGAATTCGACAACCCGACCCGGTTTATTTCGACCTGATCGATTTCGACGCCGCCAGTTCACGGAAACGTTCAACCTCGGCAGAGGGCGCAAAGTCTTCCATCTCGAACAATTGCCGCACCTCGATCTCTGCGGGCTGGCCCGGTCCCACCGGGTTGGGAAAGCGCCGCGCCCACTCCATCGCCTCCTCGCGCGAGGCCACTTGGATTAGCGTGTAGCCGGCGATCAGCTCCTTGGCCTCGGTGAACGGACCGTCGGTGACCGTGCGATGCTCACCGTCGTAGTGCACACGCCAACCTGCGCGGCTAGGCTTGAGGCCGCTGGCATCCAGCAGCATGCCGGCGCGCGCCAGTTCCTCGTGGAAGGCGGCCATTTCGGCGAACACGGTGGGGTCGGGCTGAAAGCCGCCAGGCGTGGCGCCTTCGGCCTCGAACGCGGGCGTGGACTTGACGAGGATCATGTAGCGCATGGGCATTTCTCCGCTGCGGGGCGGCGCACGGTCCGCCCTCGCTGGTACGACGCACGGCGCCGCGTGGAATCGACAGCATGCGCGCCGCCAGTCTCACGCGGCGGCAGGGACAGTGCCAGCGCCGCGCGGCCACCGTCACGTTGCATGAACATGCGTCACCGGATGCGCGATGCAACCTCCGCTTGCCGCCGCTGTCCAACGCGCACGCGCCGCCGGCGTCCCAGGAGTTTCATCCATGTCATCCAGTCTGCGCCCGGGCCTGCTGGCCCTCGGCTTGGCCTGTGCGCCGTTGCTGGCGCGCGCCGGTGTGTTGACCCCGCCGCATATCCCGCCCGCCGACGCGGCGCGGGTGGATGCGATCCTGGCGCGGCTTGGCGCGGCGCACGAATTCAGCGCTGTGGCCATCTCGCCGGACGGCCTGCAACTGGCCTGGGTGCTGGATACGCCCGCCGGCGCGCGGTTGTACCTGATCGCCGCGCAGGGCGACGCGGCGCGCGCCATCACCGTCCCCGGCCAGCACAAGGGTTGCGAAGTCAGCGAGCCGGCGTTCGCGCCGCTCGGCCACACACTGGCCTTCCTTTCCGATTGCGCGGGCGGCAAGCAGGCACAGGACGACATCGTGTTGCTGGACACCACGCGCGCCGGCGCGGCGCCGCGGCAGATCACACACCTCGACGGCCTGGTGCACGCGCTGCGCTGGGCGCCGGACGGGCGCAGCCTGGGTTTTCTGTACGTGCCTGGCGACACCCACCGCGTGGACGCACTGGCCGCCACCAAGCCGCGCGTGGGGGTGATCGGCGAGGCCAATATCGAGCACCAGCGCGTGGCGGTGGTAAGCGCCGGAGGCGGCGCGCCGCAGCTGCTGACGCCGGCCGCGCTGTTCCCCTACGAGTTCGACTTCTCGCCGCACGGTGCGCGCATCGCCTACGTGGCCGCGCCACCGCCCGGCGACGACAACTGGTGGATTGCGCAGCTGTACGTGCAACCCGCCCGGCCCGATGCCGTACCGCGCGCACTGGTCGATCCAAACACGATCAAAGGCCCGCTGCACGGCCTGCAGATCGCGCTGCCGCGTTTCGCGCCGGACGGCCGCAGCATCGCCTTTATCGGCGGGCTGATGAGCGACCAAGGCGTCACCGGCGGCGACGTCTACCTGGTGCCCGCAGCCGGAGGCAGGCCGGTGAACCTGACGCCGCGCAGCACGGTCACCCCAGGTTGGCTGGCCTGGACCGGCGCCGGCAGCCTGCTGGTCAATGCCTTCGCCGGCGGCTCCAGCCAACTCGCCACGCTGCGCATCGCGAACGCCGGCGGCGGGCGGCAGCCGCGCGCGATCTGGCGGGCGCTGGCCACGGTGCATGCCGCGCTGGAAGACGGCAGCGCGATGTCGGCGCTGGCCGTGGCGTCGCGCGGCACACGCATGGCCTATCTCGAGGGCAGCTTCGACACACCGCCCGAGGTATGGACCGCCACGCTGACACGTGACGCGGACGGCGCCGTCTCTGCGGTACGCGACGCGCATGCCGTCACCCGCGTCAACGCCGGTATCCGGCCGCTGTGGGGCAAGGCGATGTCGCTGCACTGGACCAATCAGGGCTTCCACGTGCAGGGCTGGCTGCTGTATCCGGCCGGGTACGATCCGCATAAGACCTATCCGCTGATCGTCTCGGTGCACGGCGGACCCAGCTTTGCGGTGCAGCCGCGCTGGCCAGGCGTCAATTACGGCGGCGCGCCGCTGTCGGCAATGGGCTACTTCGTGCTGTTCCCCAACCCGCGCGGTAGCTTCGGCCAGGGCGAGCGCTACACGCAGGCCAATCGCCGCGACTTCGGCTACGGCGATCTGCGCGACATCCTGGCCGGGGTCAAGGCGGTGGAGGCGAAGTTCCCGGTCGATCCGCGCCGCGTCGGCATCACCGGCTGGAGCTACGGCGGCTTCATGAGCATGTTCGCGCCCACGCAGACGCACGTGTTCCGCGCCGCGGTGGCCGGCGCCGGGCTCTCCGACTGGCTGAGCTACACCGGCGAGAACTCGATCGACCAGTGGATGACGCCGTTCTTCGGCGCCAGCGTGTACGACGATCCGGCCGTATACGCCAAAAGTTCGGCCATCAACTTCATCCGGCAGGACAAGACGCCGACGCTGCTGCTGGTGGGCGAGTACGACGCCGAATGCCCGGCGCCGCAATCCTTCGAGATGTGGCACGGGCTGAAGGCGATGGGCGTGCCCACCGAACTGGTGGTGTATCCAAACGAGGGTCATGGCTTCGTCAAGCCGGCGCACAAGCGCGACGTGCTGATCCGCGCGCTGGCCTGGTTCGCGAAGTACCTGCCGCCCGGCGTACCGGCCGGCCACGGCTGATGCGCCTCTGCCGCATCCCGCAATGGGCGCCGCACCAGCGGTATCGTCGCCGCGTGCCTGGCGCGGACGCCAATATCCGGAGGCCGCCGCTCGGCGCGGCCCGTCACTGGATCCCGGCTCGGCGCTGCGCGCCGTCCGGGATGACGTCAGAAAGAGCGGGCGCCGGCCGGGATGTGCCGCCCCCAAAAAATCGCAACACGC
>JAJYQO010000087.1 GCA_021794575.1 Pseudomonadota bacterium
CGCCCAGCAGCAGACTGCCCAGATACGCGGTCGCGATGGCGCCGTTGTCGGGATGCCCCAGATAGACGACGGTGAGCCACAGCGGAAACGTCAGCGCCAGCGCCAGCGCCAGCCACAGCCAAGCCGCCAGGTACTTGCCCAGCAGGGCCGCCAGCGGCGTGACCGGCAGCGCGAGCAGCAGTTCGAGCGTGCCAGTGGCGCGCTCCTCGGCCCACAGCCGCATGCTGGCCGCCGGCACCAGCACCAGCAGCAGCCAGGGCACGAAATCGAAGAACGCGGACAGATCGGCCTGGCCGCGCGGGAAGAAGTCGCCCAGAAAAAACGTGCACACGCCGGCAAGCACCAGAAACGCGATCAAGAACAGCCAGGCGGGCGCGGTGACCGCGCTAGCGTAGAGCTCACGCCGCAACACCGCGCGTAGGCCACTCATGGCGTCTGCTCCACGGGCTCCGCATCGGCCAGGCTGCGAAACACGTCTTCCATGCGCCCCGCTTCCAACATCAACTCGCTGGGCTGCACGTGGTAGTTGACCAACAGGGCCTGCACCCTGGACAGCAGCTCACGCCCCGGCTTGGGCAGCACGGTGACGCGGCCGCTCAGCGGATCGATCTCTACGGTGTCGACCTCGGGCAGCAGGCCGAGCGCGGCACGCACCGGCCCCGCCGCCGCCGCGCAAAAGCTGACTGCGCCACGGTAGCGCGAGCGCGCGATGAACGCCGCCGGGGTGGTGTCGGCCAGCACGCGTCCGCGCACCAGCAGCACCAGCCGGTGGCACATCTGCGGCACGTCCTCGAGCTGGTGCGTGGAGACAATGATCGCGCGCTGGCGCGCCAGAGATCGCAGCAATGTGCGCACGCCGGCCTGCTGGCCGGGATCGAGGCCGTCGGTGGGCTCGTCGAGAATCAGCACGGGCGGATCGTGCAGAATCGCCTGCGCCAGCCCGACGCGGCGGCGCTGCCCCTTGGACAGGGTATCGATGCGCTGCGCCAGCAACGGCTCCAGGTCCAGAACCTGCACGACCTCGTCATAACGCTGCGCCAGACGCGCGCGACGCAGACCACGCACGCGTGCCACGAACAGCAGCAGCGCGTGCACGCTCATCTCACCGTACAGCGGCGCACCTTCGGGCAGGTAGCCCAGCGCGCGCCGGGCTGCCAGCGATTGGCGCTGCACGTCGTGGCCGCAGATGCGCGCCACGCCGGCATCGGGTTCGAGCACGCCGGCCAGCATGCGCAGAGTGGTGGTCTTGCCAGCTCCATTGGGACCGAGCAGGCCCAGGATTTGGCCCGGCTGCACACGCAGGCTGACCGCTTCGACCGCGCGGCGCGCGCCGAAGCGGCGCAGCAGGGATTCGGCCTCAATCATGGCCGCAGCGCAAGGCGGCGCGGCCACACGGCAATGCACCGCACCAGCCCGTGGATGACGGGCGGGTACGGCGCAGGCACGACACGCTCAGATGGGACGGCGCGGGCTCAGCCGGCCGTCGCCGCGCTGGCGGGGACAGCCGTGCTGGACGCCGCAGCGGCACTGGCGCTCGCGGCCGTCGACGTCGCCGGAGCCACGACCACGCTCGCTGCCGCGGCAGGCGCGGCACTGGAGGCAGTCGCCGGCTGCGTGCTTTGGCCCGGTACTGCGTCCGGCGCCCAGGTCAGCGGCAGGTACACCTTGTAGCTGCCCTCGCCGGTGTTCGGATTGACGTCCTGCACCACCACATCGTAGAAGCGGTGCGTGTTGGGATCGAAACCGTAACCGTGGGTCTGCGCAAAGGACTCGAGATTCAGGCGCATCAGCGGCAGGCTGGCCGGGCTGGCCTGCAGGTCGGCCTCGAGCGCCTTGCCGCCGAAAGCCATGCGTGCCATCACGTCGCTATCGACCACCAGCACGCCGTTCTTCTCCCAGCTACCGGGCGCCGGCGCCGTATTCTGCGTGGCGGCCGCTACTGTGCCGGGCTGGGTGAGATCGTAACTCTGCTTGTCGACGGTCAGCGTGCTGGTGTCGATCGGCACGGCCACGTCGAAGCCGTAGTTCTGGCTGCCGTAGTCGGTGGTAATGGTGATACGCGGACCCGCCGCCTTGACACCCAGCTTCTTCATCGCCGCGTCGATCTGCGTCAGGGCTTTCTGCGTGGCCGTCGAGACATCCTCCAGAGTGCGCTTGGCGCGCGTGGAGACAAACAGGATCGGTTGACGCTGCGTTTGCACGATAGCCGGGGTCAGCGTGTTGTAGTCGACGTTGGGGATCGAGGCCAGCACGTTTTGCAGGTTGCTCAGCGTGTACTGCACGAACGACGCCGGCTCGCCGTGGATGTACAGCCGCGAGTAGCGGTCGATCAGGTTCCAGCCGTAATCGACCTTGTAGCGCATGGTCACCTTGACCAGGCGGTCGCTGTTGCCTGCGCGCTCCAGCTCGATCACGAAACGCTTGTGGTGACCGTCCCAGCCGTTCTTCAACGCCCATTCGATTTCGCCGCTGCCCTGCATGGAGACCTGGCTGAAGCCGGGATCGTCCTTGGTGATGGTGAGCGTGCCGCTCTTGACCTTGGGATTGCTGCTGTTCCAGCTCACCTCGGCGCCGACGCCATAGGCCGGACCGGAGAAGGTGAACTGCGTGTTGGGATCGTATGCGCGCAGCACGCCATAATCGGGAAAGCGGCGGAAATTGCTGAGGATGTCGTACACCTGCCGCAGGTCATGGCTGACCTCGATGGTGCGCGAGGTGGAGCCCTGGTCGGGCATCAGCACGCCCGCCACGAGGTAGAGGATCGCCACCATGACCAGGGCGACGATGAATTCGAGAACACGCATCATTCGGACAATCTCCGCAGCCTACGGGGCCGGCTCGG
>JAJYQO010000094.1 GCA_021794575.1 Pseudomonadota bacterium
CCTCACACGCCGCGGTGCTTGCCGCGGTAGGGCGCGTACCAGGCACGGATGCGGGCAAGCTCGGCGTCCCGATCGGGGCCCATGGTCAGCAACGGGCCGAGGCCGATGGTTTTGCTGGGATAGTCGAAATACACCAGTTGCACCGGCACCCGCGCGCCGCGTGCGATCTGCCAGAAGCCGGACTTCCAGCGTCGCACCGCGCGCCGCGTGCCTTCGGGGGTGATGCCCAGCCACAGCGTGTCGCTGCGATCGAACAACTGCACCATCTGTTCGACCACGCCGAAGGCCTTGTCGCGCCGGATCGGAATGGTGCCCAGCGCGCGCAGCAGCGGACGCAGCAGGCCGCGGTGCAGCTCGGCCTTGATCATGATGCCGATGCGCAGACCCAGCGCGGTCTTGATCAGCAGGCCCCACACACCGTCCCAGAACGAGGAATGCGGCGCGCCGATCAGGATCACCTTGGGCACGTCCGGCAACTGCCCTTCGAGGCGCCAGCCGGCGCGCAGCACGATCCAGCGGCACAGGCGCCGCCACCAGGCGTGCGGCGGGCCCACCGTGGGCACGCGCGGCGGCGGCGCGGGCGGCAGGTAGCCGCTCATGTGTCCAGAACCGGTTTGCCGCGCGTCTGCTTGCGCCGTGCGGCGGCACGTTTGCCGGCCAGGCGCCGCTCCACCGCGCCGCGCGTCGGGCGCGTAGCCTTGCGCGGCGTCGGCGCCTCGAGCGCGCTGGCGATCCACGCCGCCAGCCGCGCGCGCGCATCATCGCGGTTGCGTGCCTGTTCGCGGAAACGGCGCGCCTGCAGCACCAGTACGCCGTCGCGAGTCAGCCGACGGTCGCCGCGCGCCAGCAGGCGCGTGCGCACCGCGGCCGGCAGCGAGGACGAGCGCGCCACGTCGAAACGCAGCTCCACCGCGCTTTCGGTGCGGTTGACGTGCTGGCCGCCGGGGCCGTCGGCGCGCAGGAAGCGCTCGACCAGTTCGTGGTCCGGAATGCGCACCGAGTCGCTTACGCGCAGCATGCGGCGAGAATAGCAGCGCGTTGCCGCGCCTCCGCGGGCTGCGCTCAGCCGTGCGGTTTGCCGTGTCCGGGCCAGGCGCGCCAGAACGCGAAAGCGCCCAGCAGCGCCAGCAGCGCGGGCGCGGCGTGGCCCATTTGCGGGCGCAGCAGCCACAGCAGCGTGGCGCAAATCAGCAGACTCGCGCCCAGCAGCGCGCCGGCCAGCACGCGCTGCTGGGCGCGGCTGCTTGCGGCCAGCTGTTCCAGCTCGCGCGCGCGGATCTCGAACGCACCGCGGCCGCTGGCGGCGGCTTCCAGGGTTTGTACCAGCAGCTCGGGCAGGCGCGGCGCCTGCCGTATCCATTCCGGAGCGCGGCGCCTGATTTCGCGCAGCCACGCGCGCGGGCCGTAACGGCGGCGCAAGATCTGGCGCAGCACCGGCTCGGCCACCGCCCAGATGTCGATCTCCGGATCGAGCTGGCGGCCCAGCCCCTCGATGTTGAGCAGGGTCTTCTGCAGCAGGATCAGCTGCGGCTGCAGGGTCAGCTCGTACTGGCGCGCGGTCTGGAACAGCTTGACGGTGACCTCGGCGATGGAGATCTGGCTGAGCGGACGCGTGAAGTAGGGCTCGCACACGGCGCGCGTGGCGGCTTCCAGCTCGTCGATGCGCACGCTGGCCGGCATCCAGCCGGCGGCCACGTGCAGCTCGGCGATGCGCCGGTAGTCGCGCGTGAACAGCGCCATGAAGTTCTCGGCCAGCCAGTACTGGTCGGCCTCGGGCAGGGAGCCCATGATGCCGAAATCGAGCGCGATGAAGCTGGCATCGGCGGGATTGCCGGCATCCACCCAGATGTTGCCGGGGTGCGCGTCGGCGTGGAAGAAGTTGTCGCGGAACACCTGCTCGTAGAACAGGCGCACGCCTTTGCGCGCCAGCGCTCTGCGGTCCACCCCGGCGGCGTCCAGCGCGGCGATGTCGTCGGCGCCGATGCCGTGCACGCGCTCCAAAGTCAGCACCTGCTCGGCGGTCCAGTCCCAGAACACCTCGGGCACGTACAGATCCTGCGCCGCGTGCGCGAAGTTGCGCCGCAGCAGGCTGGCGTTGGCGGCCTCGCGCTGCAGGTCCAGCTCGTGCTCGAGGCTTTTCTCGATCTCGGCCACCACCTCCATGGGCCGCACCTTGTCGGCGCGCGGGTGGTAGCGCTGCACCAGCCGGCCCAGCCCGCGCAGCAGCCGGGTGTCACGCGCGATGCGCGCGGCGATGCCCGGGCGCAGCACCTTGACCACCACCGCGCGGCCGTCCGGCAGCGTGGCCGCGTGCACCTGCGCGATCGAGGCCGAGGCCAGCGGCGTTTCCTCGAAGCGCCCGTACAGCGCGCCGATGGGCTTGCCCAATTGCTGCTCGATCAGCGCGCGCGCCTGCGCGCCGGGGAACGGCTCGACTTGGTCGCGCAGCTTGGCCAGCGCATCGGCGAGGTCGGCCGGCAGCAGGTCGCGACGGGTAGACAGCACCTGCCCGAACTTGACGAAGATCGGTCCCATCGCGGTGAGTGCCAGGCGTAGGCGCTCGCCGCGCGGCAGGCCTGCATCGCAGCCGCGCGCACGCGGCAGCAGTGCCGCCAGCAGCGCCAGCGGCCGCTGCAGGCGCGTACCGGCGGCGAACACGTGCAGGCGCCAGCGCAGCGCGATGACCAGGACGCGGCCCAGCCGCGGCGCGGTGCCCAGCGCGCTCATCGGCGCGCGCCGCCGAGGCGCGCGCGCAGGGCGAGATCGGA
>JAJYQO010000026.1 GCA_021794575.1 Pseudomonadota bacterium
TCGCGGTACAGCAATTCGGGCTGCGGCAGGTTGAGCTCCAGCAGGCGCTTGAGCCGGGCAAAGCTGTCCAGGTCGATGCGGTCCCAGGCGAAGGCGAGGTGCGCCGCATCGCTGCGCACCAGGTTGACGCCCATGCTCACCGGCAAGTTCTCGAAGATGCGCAGATCCATGCGGAAGCGCGTGCCGGGCTCGGCCACGCAGCCCTGCGGATGCGACACCAGCACGCCGCGCAGCGAGAGATCGATCAGTTCCGCCGACCAGGAACCGTCGCGTGCGTAGAGCTTGACGGTGCCCGCCAGCGGCACGCGCTGGAAGCGACGGCGATTTTGGTTCGCGGGTGGTGCATCCATGGCTCGTGCTCCCGGTGCCGGGCGATTGTGCGCAGGCGCGCGCGGTCCGGCAAGCGCGCGTCGCCTCAGAGACTGCGCTGCAGTACCAGCTCCAGCACGAACTTGGTGCCGAAGAAGGCCAGCACCAGCACCGCCATGCCGGCCAGCGTGAGACCCACCGCGCGACGACCGCGCCAGCCCCAGCGCCAGCGCCCCAGCAGCAGCGTGCCGAATACCAGCCAGGCCAGGATCGACAGCACGGTCTTGTGCACCAGGTGCTGCTCGAACAGGTTGTGCACGAACAGCGCGCCGCTGAGCAGGGTCAGCGACAGCAGCGCGAAACCGGCGCCGATCAGCTGGAACATCAGGCTCTCGGTCAATGTCAGCGGCGGCAGTGCCGCGAGGAACGCCGGCACGCGGTGGCGGCGCAGCGAACGTTCCTGGAACGCCAGCAGCAACGCCAGCAGCGCCGCAATGGAGAGCAGTCCGTAGCTGAGCAGCGCCAGGGTGACGTGCAGCTTGATCTGCCAGTCCAGCGCCTGCGGCGCGGTGGGCGGGGCCAGGAACACGTCCACGGCCAGCAGCGCCGCGGCCAGTGGAAACGCGATTACGCCCAGCGCCGCCACCGGTCGCCACAGGTTGACGATCAGCGTCAGTGCCGCGATCACGCAAGCGATCAGCGACAGCGCCGCGAAAAAGTGCAGATCCAACGCGCCGCGGTGCGCCAGCGCGATCTCGCCGGCCTGCGCCAGCACCGCCAGCGTGGCCACGGCCAGCGTTGCGGCGCGCGGGCTGTCGCGTCCGTCCAGTACGGGGCGCGCCTGCAGCGCGGCGGCGGCCAGGTACAGCGCGATCGCGGCGTAGGTCAGCAGCAGCATGCGGCAAGTTTGGCACAGCGCCGGCCGGCCGCGCGGGCACCGCTATACTTGCTGCTTTGTGCCGGTCGCAACGCCATGTTCGAGACCCTGACCCAGCGCCTCGGCGCCACCATGGACCGCCTGCGCGGCCGCGGTCGGCTGACCGAGGAAAACATCCGCGAGAGCCTGCGCGAGGTGCGCGTGGCCCTGCTCGAAGCCGACGTCGCCTTGCCGGTGGTGCAGGCGCTGATCGAGCGTGTCAAGGTACGCGCGGTGGGGCAGGAGGTACTGAAGAGCCTCACCCCCGGCCAGGCGCTGGTGAAGGTGGTGCGCGACGAACTGACCGCGTTGATGGGCAGCGCCAACGCCGCACTTGATCTGGCGGCCACGCCGCCGGCGGTGGTGTTGATGGCCGGCCTGCAGGGTGCCGGCAAGACCACCACTGCGGCCAAGCTGGCGCGCTTTCTCAAGGAGCGCAGCAAAAAGAAGGTGCTGGTGGTCAGTTGCGACGTGTACCGTCCGGCCGCCATCGAGCAGTTGCGCGTGCTGGCCGAGCAGGTGGAAGTCGGTTTCGTGTCCGCCGCCGCCGGGGCCAAGCCGGCGGACATCGCGCGCACCGCCCTGGAGCAGGCACGGCGCGAGGTGGCCGACGTGCTGATCGTCGATACCGCCGGGCGCTTGGCTATCGACGCGGCGATGATGGACGAGATCAAGACGCTGCACGCCGCACTGCAACCGGTCGAGACGCTGTTCGTGGTCGATGCCATGACCGGCCAGGATGCTGCCGTCACCGCCAAGGCTTTCGCCGAGGCGTTGCCGCTGACCGGCGTCGTCCTCACCAAGACCGACGGCGATGCCCGTGGCGGCGCAGCGCTGTCGGTGCGCTACGTTACCGGCCGCCCGATCAAGTTCCTCGGTGCCGGCGAGAAAACCGACGCGCTGGAACCGTTCCATCCGGATCGCCTCGCGCAGCGCATCCTCGGCATGGGCGATGTGCTCAGCCTGGTCGAGGAGGTCGAGCGCAAGGTCGATCAGGACAAGGCGCAGCAGTTGGCCATGAAAGTCGCCAAGGGCAAGCGCTTCGATCTCAACGACATGAAGGACCAGCTCGAGCAGATGCTCAAGATGGGTGGTCTGGCCGGGCTGATGGACAAGCTGCCCGGCGTCTCCGGGCTGCCGGACAGCGTCAAGTCCAAGGTCAACGACCGCGAAGTGCAGCGCATGATCGCGGTGATAGATTCGATGACGCGCAAGGAGCGCCGCCATCCGGATCTGCTCAACGGCTCGCGGCGCGCACGCGTGGCGCGTGGTTCCGGCACGCAGCCGGCCGACGTCAACCGTCTGCTCAAGCAGTACCAGCAGATGGAGAAAATGATGTCGAAAATCTCGCGCGGCGGTATCAAGGGCATGATGCGGCAGATGCAGGGTGCGCTGCGCGGCGGCGGCCTGCCGCCGGGCATGGGTCCGCGCTGAGCCTCCGCTTGCGATACGGCGCGCGTGCTCGGCGCGTTGCACGCGGATCCGCGGACGGATGCCGGGCGCCTGCCGCAGCGTGCATGGAATAGTCTCTGCGCCGTCGCCGGCAGCAGCGTGTCTGGAGAATCCGATGACGCAAACAACCCCGGCCGCGGCACTGTGGGTGCTGGTGCCGCTGTACAACGAAATCGAGGTGCTGCCCGAGCTGCAGCGCCGGTTGCTGGCGGTGTTCGCCACGCTCGACCTGCCCGGCCGCGTGCTGTATGTGGATGACGGCAGCCGCGATGCCAGTTGGGCGCAGGTGCAGGCGTTCGCGGCGGCCGATGCGCGCGTGCATGGACTGCGCCTCAGCCGCAACTTCGGCAAGGAGATCGCCATGACCGCCGGGCTGGATGCGCTGGCGCGCGCATCGGATCTGGCCGCCTGCGTGGTGCTCGACGCCGACCTGCAGGATCCGCCGGAACTGATCCCCGCGCTGTTGGCGCGCTGGCGCGAAGGCTACGACATGGTGTACGGCACGCGTCGGCAGCGCCTTGGCGAGAGCGGCATCAAGCGTCTCACCGCGGCGCTTTTTTATCGGCTGATGGGCCGGGTTTCGGCCACGCAGGTGCCGCGCGACACCGGCGACTTCCGCCTGCTGTCGGCGCGCGCGCTGCGCGCGCTGGCCGGGCTGCGCGAACGACAGCGCTTCATGAAGGGCCTGTTCGCCTGGATCGGCTACCCGCAGACGCAGTTGTTGTACGACCGTGCACCGCGCGCCGCCGGTCGCACCAAATGGAACTACGCGCGGCTATGGCGCTTCGCGGTGGAAGGCGTCACCTCGTTTTCCACAGTTCCGCTGCGGCTGGCTACTTGGGTGGGCACGCTGACTTCGCTGCTGGCCTTCGCCTACGGCGGCTGGATCGTGCTGAAGGTGTTCGTGTGGGGCATCCGCGTGCCCGGATACGCCTCGCTGATCGTGGCCATCCTGGTGCTGGGCGGCCTGCAACTGCTGGCGCTCGGCATCATCGGCGAGTACGTGGGCCGCATCTATCTGGAGGCCAAGCAGCGGCCGCTGTACCTGATCCAGGACAGCACGCCGGCGGCCGGCGCCGCGTCGTGGGAGCGCGCATGACGCCTGCGCTGAGGCGCCGGCTGTGGCTGGGCGTGGTGGTGCTGGCTTGGCTGGCGCTGTGGTTCGCCGGGGCCCAGTCGCGCAGCCTGCTGGAGCCGGACGAGGGCCGCTACGCCGAGGTGCCGCGCGAGATGGTGGCCAGCCACGACTGGGTCACGCCGCGTTACGACGGCGTGCTGTTTTTCGACAAGCCCGCCATGCAGTACTGGGGTACGGCGCTGGCATACGAGACCTTCGGTGCGCACAACTGGACGGCGCGGCTGTGGGGTCTGCTGACCGGCCTGCTGGCCCTGCTGGCGGTGGGCTACACAGGCGCGCGTGCGTTCGGACACGTGGCCGGCTGGAGCGCGGCGGCGCTGCTGGGCAGCAGCCTGCTGTGGGTGGTCGGCAGCCACCTCAACACGCTGGACATGGGCGTCGCGGCGTTCCTGGGGGGTGCCCTGTGCACATACATCCTGGCGCAACTGCCGGATGCCGCGCCGCGTGCGCGCCGCATCTGGATGCTGCTGACCTGGGTGCTGATGGCGGCAGCGTTCCTGTCGAAGGGCCTGATCGGCATCGTGTTCCCGGGCGGCGCGCTGTTTTTCTACATGCTGTGGACCGGGCAGTGGCGGCTGCTGAAACGCATGGAATGGGCCTTCGGCCTGCCGCTGTTCCTGCTGCTAACGTTGCCCTGGTTGCTGGCGCTGCAACTGCGCCACGGGCAGTTTCTCGACTACTTTTTCATCCGCCAGCAGTTCACGCGCTTTCTCACCGACCGCGACAATCGCCAGCAGCCGATCTGGTTCTTCCTGCCGGTGCTGATGATCGGGTTTTTTCCTTGGCTGGCGCTGCTGCCCACCGCATTGCGCCTACCGCGGCGGCAGGCTGGCTTCGATGCGCGCAAGCTGCTGTGGATCTGGGTGCTGATGATCTTCGTGTTCTTCAGCGTTTCGCACTCCAAACTGCCGCTGTACCTGCTGCCGGTGTTTCCGGCCGCGGCGTTGCTGCTGGGCGAGGCGATCGCGCACGCTTCGCGCCGCACTCTGGGCAGCGCACTGGGCCTGGCCGCGCTGCTGTTGCTGATCGCCATCCCGGTCGTGCTGCACACGCACGCGCCGCGCGATTTGGCCGGGCTGACTTCCGTATTCGCTGACTACATGCGCCATCTGGCCATCGCCATGGCAGTGGCGGCGCTGGTGTTGGCGCTGGCGGCATGGCTGGTCTGGCGCGGACGCGCGCTGGTAGGCGTGGGCGCGGCGGCATTTACCGGGCTGGGGCTGCTGCAGGCTGCGCTGATCGGCTTCCAGGCGCTGGCGCCGGCCTATTCGGCGGCGCCGTTGGCACGGGCCATGCTGCCGGCGCTGCGGCCCGCAGCGCCGGTCTACATGGTCGATACCTTGCAGCGCGGGCTGCCGTTTTATCTCGGCCGCAGGGTGACCCTGGTGGGCACTGCACCCTACGATCTGCTCGATGGCCTGCGCTGGGCGCCGCGGCACCTGTTGCCGCTGACAAGCTTCGAGCAGCGCTGGCGCATGCAGCCCGAGGCGCTGGCGGTGATCGCGCCGCCGCGCTATGCGGCCCTGTGCCGACAGGGCCTGCCGATGACCGCGATCGCGCGCTCGCCACGCTGGGTACTGGTGCGTCATCCTGCTGCGCGCGACATGGATAATTGCGCATCTCCCGTCACCGTCACCGCCGCATGCCCGCACGTTTCCAGGTCCGTCGCTCCGCCATCCACGGCCGCGGCGTGTTCGCCCGCGTCGCCATCCCCGCCGGCACGCACATCCTCGACTACAAAGGCCGGCTGATCACCCACGCCCAGGCCGACCGCCTGTACGGCGATAGCGCCGCGAGCGGACACACGTTTCTGTTCATGCTCAACGCGCGCTACATCATCGATGCCAATGTCGGCGGCAATGCCGCGCGTTGGCTCAACCACGGTTGCGCGCCCAACTGCGCGGCAAGCATCCACGAGCATCCGGGTGGCGTTGCGCTGCGCGACCGCATCGTCATCGAGGCGCTGCGCGACATCGCGCCCGGCGAGGAGCTGACCTACAACTACGGCATCGTGCTGGAGATGCGGCACACGGCGCGCATGAAGCGCCTGTGGGCCTGCCGCTGCGGCGCGCCCGGCTGCACCGGCACGCTGCTGCAGCGTAAGCGCTGAGGCGGTCATGACCGATGGCGCTTGCGCCATCGCGGATGCCGGCCTAGCGTGCCCGGATCGCATTGCCGGAGTCACGCCATGTCGCTGCGCAGTCTCGCCCTGGGTCTGGTGCTGATGAGCGCCGCCACGCCGGTCGTCGCGGCCGAGGACGACACCCGTCCGCTGGACGTACGCGATCTGGTGGCCATGGACCGCGTCGGCGATCCGCAGTTGGGCAAGGACCCGCGCTGGCTGCTGTTCGACGTGCGCCAGGTGGATGTGGCCGCCAACAAGAGCGCGTCCGGCGTGTGGGTGCTCGATCGCGGCGTGCCCGGCGCCGTGCCGCGGCGCATCGCCGAAGGCAGCCAGCCGCGCTGGTCGGCCGATGGCGCGCACATCTATTACCTGGCCAAGGCCGGCGAGCGCATGCAGATTTTCCGCATCGCGCCCGCGGGGGGTGTGGCGCAGCAGGTGAGCGATTTGCCGCTGGATGTCGAGGGTTTCCGCGTTTCACCCGATGGCGCGCACCTGGCGGTGGCGCTGAGCGTGTTCACCGATTGCGATGGCGACCTCGCCTGCACGCGCGCCAAGCTCAACGCGCGCGAGGCCGATAAGACCAGCGGCCGCGTCTACGACAAGCTGTTCGTGCGCCACTGGGACACCTGGGCCGATGGCCGCCGCAATCAGCTGTTCCTGCTGACGCTGGATGCGGCCGGCAAGGCCGCGGCTACGCCGGTGCTGCTGACCCGTGGCATCGAGGGCGACGTGCCCTCCAAGCCTTTCGGCGACGACAGCGAGTACGTGTTCGCGCCGGATGGCAAAACCCTGTACTTCAACGCGCGCATCGCGCGCCACGACGAGCCGTGGAGCACCAACTTCGACATCTGGCGCGTGGCCATCGAGGGCGATGTCGTGCCGGAAAATCTCACCTCCGGCAATCCCGCCTGGGACGGTTATCCGCTGCTCTCGCCCGATGGCGGCACGCTGTACTGGCTGGCGATGAGGCGCCCCGGCTTCGAGGCCGACCGCTTCGCCATCATGGCCCTGGACCTGATCAGCGGCGAACGCCGCGAGGTGGCGCCCAAATGGGACCGCTCGGCCGGTGCGCTGGCCATCAGCGGTGACGGCCGCACGCTGTACACCACGGCCGACGACGCCGGCCAGCATCCGCTGTTCGCGGTGCGCGTGGACAACGGCGAGGTTATGCGGCTCAGCGGCGCAGGCACCGTGCGCGGCTTCGCGGTGGGCGGTGATGGCGAGATCGTGGCCGCGTGGCAGGACTTCACCCATCCCACCGATCTCTACCGCGTCGAGCCGGACGAAGTGCTGGCGCAGTTGACGCGCTTCAATGCCGGGCGGCTGGCGCGCCTGCGCCTCGCCAAGGCCGAGTTCTTCCGCTTTGCCGGCTGGAACAGGCAGACCGTGGAGGGTTATGTGATGCCGCCGGCCGACTACGTGCCCGGCCGGAAGTATCCGGTGGCGTTTCTGATCCACGGCGGCCCGCAGGGCGCCTGGACCAACGAGTTCCACTACCGCTGGAATCCGCAGGTGTACGCCGGCGCAGGCTTCGCGGTGGTGGCCATCAATTTCCACGGGTCCACCGGCTATGGCCAAGCCTTCACCGACGCCATCTCCGGCGACTGGGGCGGCAAGCCGTTGACCGACCTCAAGCTGGGCTGGGCGGCGGCGCTGAAAAAATACAAGTTCCTCGACGCCGACCGCGCCTGTGCGCTAGGCGCCAGCTACGGCGGCTACATGGTGTACTGGATGGCCGGCAAGTGGAATGCGCCGTGGAAGTGCTTCGTCGATCACGACGGTGTGTTCGACAGCCGCAGCATGTACTACGGCACCGAGGAACTCTGGTTCGAGGAATGGGAGCACCGCGGCCCCGAGTACGAACACCCGCAGAATTATGAAAAATTCAATCCGCTGCGCCACGTCAAGGACTGGCGCGTGCCGATGCTGGTGATCCACGGCGGGCTGGATTTCCGCATCCCCGACACGCAGGGCCTGGCCGCGTTCACCGCGCTGCAGCGGCGCGGCATCCCCAGCCAGTTCCTGTACTTCCCCGACGAGAACCACTGGGTGGTCAAGCCCGCCAACAGCATCCTCTGGCACGATACCGTGCTGAACTGGCTGCAGCGCTGGACGGATGCCCGTTAGCCAGGCGGCGCGGCGCACGATTGCGACGCTGCCGCGCATGCGGCATCCTTCGCGACCATTCCGCGCCCTGCCGGCCGCGATGAATCGGGAGGCGGGGGCCGCATGAGGCTGCTGCGCTGGATCGCACTGTTGCCGCTGTTGTCCATGCTGAGCGCCTGTGCCGGCTTCGCGGCGCGGCAGATCGAGCATCCACCCGCACTGCCTCATGCCGAGATCGATTCGGCGCGGCGCATGCTGCGGCAGATGGGCTTCACCCACGAGTGGGTGGACATCCCGGGCGGCGCGCACATCGGTATCTGGTATTCGCCGCCGCGCGCGTTCCATTTTGGCGTCCGGCTGCGTTTTCACGGCGCGGGCTTCGCGCTCATGATCCACCCGGCGCGGATCGATGGTCCCGCAGCCGATTTCTGGCCGGTGCAAAAGCCGCCGCGCCTGCCGGTGCGCGGCAGCGTGGTGCTGCTGCCGCCGATCGGGCTGGACGCGGCGGGTCTGGCGGTGTCCTGGGGCGCCTACTTCGCCAGCCACGGCTACGCGGTGGTGGCGGTGGATCTGCCTGCCGAGGGGCCCGCATCGATGGCACCGGGTTACGGGCCGCGCGAGGCGCGCGCGCTGGCGTGGCTGATTCCGCTGTTGCGGTTGCGCGGGGTGCTGCCGGCGCCGGAGTTTCTCTTCGGTCTCTCGTACGGGGGCGACGTGGTCCTGTTTGCGGCTCCCAGGCTCGCGGGCATCACCGCAACGATCGCGCTGGCGCCGTTCGCCAACGCCGCACAGGCCATCCGGCGCGCGCCCGGCAGCGGCCTGGTGGGACCGCGCTGGCTGGGCGCGCTGTTCGATCTCGCGACCATGCAGGCGGCCATCGCGCGGGCCGATCGCGATCTCGGCATCGATCTGGCCGGGATCGACCCAGCCGGCGCGTTGCGGCGCGCCCGCGCCTGCACGCTGCTGATCGGCGGCACGCACGACGAATTCACCCGCGTGCGCGAATGGCGGCGCGTGATCCACGGCGCGCCACGGGCGCAGCTGGCGCTGCTGCCGCATACGGATCACGTACTGACGCTGGTGCGCTTCGATCTGCTGGGCGAACCGTTGCGGGCATGGATGCATGCCCTCGCCATCGCGCCCGCCACCGGCTGCCCGCCGTTCGCACCGCGTTCGCCCGCATACCGCATGCTGCTGCCGCGCTTTCTTCCGGCATCCGCCGCGCCCATGGCGCTCGTCGTGCCCTGAGCGCGGCGGTTGTCAAAGCTGCTTGATGGTGCGGCCGTTGAGTTGCACGGCGCCCTTGTCGAGGTTGAGGTCGAGCACGTAGTCGCCAGCCTGCCGGCGCAGCAGGCCCTGCTGCACGAACTGCTGCAGCATCTGTTGCGCCATCGCGCCCTGTTGCGCCGGCGGCGCTCCGGTCTTGGCGGCACGCTCGGTGGCCAGATACAGCGCCAGCGTCTGCGGCGCGCTCAAGGTGAAGTGTGCGCGCAATGCCGGCAGCAACGTCTGCGGCGTCGGCACGGGACCCGGGGCCAGCGATATCTCGCCGCTGCCCTGCAGAGCACCCTGCGGCATGCCGATGCGCAGTTGCTTGAGCTGCAGCATCGGCTGCCGCGCCAGCAGCATCATCAGCGGCGGCTGCAGGGCGGCCATCGACAATCGCGCCGCCGCCAGCGGCGGGGTGCCGGGCGGGGCGTCGCGCTGCGCCTTCTGCAGCGCACGGGTCAGCGCGACGTAGGCCGGGATGTCGAGGTGCGTCAAGTCCAGATCGAGCACCATCGGCGCGAAGCGGCCGGCGCCGGCGCGCAGCGCGGCGATCTCGATATGTGCGCTGGAGTCGACGAAGCCCGGCGTGCCGATTGCCGCGCCGCCGACGACGCGCAGCGTGCGCAGCGCGAAGCCCTGGTCGGCTGCGGTGGGGACGGGCGCGGCTTCGATCGAAGCCACCGTGAAGCGGTAACGGCCGACCGGAACGCCGTCCTTAAAGCGGCTGCTGCCGTGCAGCTCGACAGTGCCCACCCTGGCCTGCATCGGCGTGCCCGGGCCGTTGTTGCTGAAGGTCAGGCCCTGCCAGCGCAGCCCGAGGTCGCCGGCGCTCATGCCGTCGCGGACGATCAGGTTTTTCGCGCGCAGACGCAGCGATTGCCACTCGATGTTGCCGCCATCGGCGGTGTGATACGAGCCCGCGCGCAGCCGCACCAGCACGTCGTTGCCGCCGGCCAGGCCCACCGTGCCGCGCAGCGTGTAGCCGCTGTGCGCCTTCGCCAGCAGTTGGTCCAGCGCGGGGCTGCGCAGGTTGATCACCGCGCCCACCGGCCACGGTGTGAAACCCTGGCCCCAGGCAGCGAACGGGAACGGCCCATAGGCCACGTCCATGTGCAGCGTGATCGGCTGCCCGGCCGGCAGCAGCCGGTCCAGCGCCGCGGCCCGGGGCGTGATCGTCAGCGTGCCCTGCTGGCCGAACCAGCCGGATGCCGTGCGTGTATAGCTGGCGCCGAACTGACCCTGCCGGTTGATGGCGGCCACGCCGGCTGCGATCTGGCGTGTGGCGATGCCGCCGGTGAATGCCGGCCCGCCCAGCGCGGCAAGCACCAGCAATGCGACGCCGCCGATGACCGCGATGCGTAGCTTCTTCATGAGGCTCCCCTGTCCCTGATGTGAAACGGGATGGTGCCACAGCTCCGGTCCGCGCCGGCAGGCATGGCGGCGTAGCGCGGTCTTACGCCGCGCGGCGCGCCAGCCTGAGCAGCCAGGCGTACATGGCGTACATCACCAGCGCGAAAGCCAGCGCGCCGATCACCACCGCCGCGCCGGCGAAGCCCGGTCCGACCAACGCCAGCGGCGCGTCCTTGCCCGAAAACACCACCAATGCCGCCAGTGCCACGCCGATCATGCTTTCGCCCACGATCATGCCCGACGCCAGCAGCACGCCGAGCTGCTTGGTGGCCGCCGGCTTGGGCCCGTGATCGGCCCGGCGCTCGAAGAACCAGCCGGCGACGGCGCCGATCACCACCATCAGCGTGGTCGAGGTGGGCAGGTAGATGCCGAGGCCCACCGCCAGCGGTGGCAGGCGCGCGCTCTTGCCGCGGCGGCCCAGCAGTTCGTCGATGATCACGATGACCACGCCGATGGCCGCGCCCAGGCCGATCATGCTCCAGTCCAGCTTGTGCTCGATTACGCCCTGCGCCAGCGCCGAGATCAGCGCCGCCTGCGGCGCCGCCAGCGCCTGCGCCGGGTTGCTGCCGGGCATGCCGGCGAAGCCGTAGGCCTTGAGCAGCAGGTCCAGCACCGGCGGGATCACCGCCGCGCCGGCGATCACGCCGATCACCAGCGCCACCTGCTGCTTCCAGGGCGTGGCGTCGACCAGCTGACCGGTCTTGAGATCCTGCAGGTTGTTGTTGGCGATGGTGGCCACCGCGAACACCACCGCAGTGACGAACAGCGCGTAAGCCACCAGCGCGGGCTGCATGCTGCCGGGCAGTTGGCCGGCTATGCCCAGCACCAGCAGCAGCGCGGCGGTGATCACCACCAGGATGCCCACGCCCGAGAGCGGGCTGTTGGACGAGCCGATCAGCCCGGCCATGTAACCGCACACCGCCGAGACGAAAAAGCTCATCAGCACGATGAACACCAGCGCCCCGAGCAGCAGCA
>JAJYQO010000021.1 GCA_021794575.1 Pseudomonadota bacterium
AATCACGCTGGATGAACTGCTGGGCGCCGGAGATCACGCCCACATCGAGGCCGAACATCAGCCCGGCCAGCGCCGCCAGCAGGGCGACAAAGGCGGCATGGCGGCGCGCCTGCGCGCGGGATGAATCATGCGTATTCATGCGTTTCCCCTCGAGAGTAGTGCGCGGCATGCGGTGCGTCCTTATAGCCGAGCGCGTGCGCCACGGTCGCGCTGCGGTGCCACGCACCTCATGAATACGTATGCAGCGCATCGAAGCACGCGAGGGGCGCGGCTACAGTTCGGCCTACTGCAGCGCGCGGTTCCGATTGCGCGCGATGACGACCTATCGCGCCACCGGTTGCGTGCGCGCGGCGCGGGGAGAGCATGAGTCAAGAAACGGGAACACAGGTCGCCGATGCCGCCGCCGATGCACGGGCGGTCAACGCCGCGGTCGCGGCGGCGCCTTGGTGGCGCGGCGCGCTGATCTATCAGATCTACCCGCGCAGCTTCGCCGACAGCAATGGCGATGGCGTGGGCGATCTGCCGGGCATCCTGGCGCATCTGGACTACATCGCCAGCTTGGGCGTGGACGCGGTCTGGATCGCGCCGTTCTTCAAATCGCCGATGGCCGACTTCGGTTACGACATCGCCGATTACCACGCCGTAGATCCGCTGTTCGGCACGTTGGAGGATTTTGACCGCCTGCTGGCCGCGGCGCACGCACGCGGCCTGCGCGTGATCATCGACCAGGTGCTCAGCCACACCTCGATCGAGCACGCATGGTTCCGCGAGAGCCGGCAGAGCCGCGACAATCCGAAATCCGACTGGTACGTCTGGGCCGACGCCAAGCCCGACGGCACGCCGCCCAACAACTGGCTGTCGATCTTCGGCGGCCCGGCCTGGACCTGGGATCCGCGCCGCCAGCAGTACTACCTGCACAATTTCCTCGACGCGCAGCCGGATCTGAACTTCCACAATCCGGAGGTGCGCGCGGCGGCGTTGGACAACGTGCGCTTCTGGCTGGATCGCGGCGTCGATGGCGTGCGCCTGGACGCCATCAACTTCTGCTTCCACGACAAGCAGTTGCGCGACAACCCGCCCAAACCCGTGCAGGAACGCACCGGCCGCGGCTTCAGCCCGGACAATCCGTACGCCTACCAGTACCACTGGCACAACAACACGCAGCCGGAGAACCTGACGTTTCTGGAACAGCTACGCGAGCTGCTCGACCACTATCCCGGCAGCGCGGCGCTGGGCGAGATTTCCTCCGAGGACTCGCTGTCCACCATGGCCGAGTACACGCAGCCGGGCCGTCTGCACATGGGCTACAGCTTCGAGCTGCTGACCGATGATTTCTCCGCCGCGCACATCCACGCCACAGTCGAAAATCTCGAGCGCGTGCTGGGCGCGGGCTGGCCGTGCTGGGCCATCTCCAATCACGATGTGGCGCGCGTGGCCACGCGCTGGGGCGGCGCGCAGGCTGGCGCCGCGCAGATCGCGCAGATGAGCGCGCTGGCGCTGTCCCTGCGCGGCTCGGTATGCGTTTACCAGGGCGAAGAACTGGGCCTGCCGGAGGCCGAGCTGCCGTACGCCGCGCTGCGCGACCCCTACGGCATCGCCTTCTGGCCCAACTTCAAGGGCCGCGACGGTTGCCGCACGCCGATGCCTTGGAACGACAGTCCGCAGGCCGGCTTCACCTCCGGCACGCCATGGCTGCCGATTCCGGCGCAACACCGCATGCTGGCGGTGGCCCGCCAGGAACGCGACGCCGGCTCGCCGCTGCAGCGTTTCCGCCGTTTCGTGGCCTGGCGCAGGCAGCAGCCGGCGCTGTGCTGGGGCACGGTGCGTCTGCTTGATCTGCCGGCGCCGCTGCTGGGCTTCACGCGGCGTTTCGGTGACGATGAAGTGCTGGCGCTGTTCAACCTCGGCGCGGCGCCGGGTACGCATCCGCTGCCGCCCGGCGCCTGGCAACTGCTCGCGCATGCGGGCCCCGAGGCGGGCTCGTTGCACGGGCGCGAGGTGCATCTGGTCGGGTACGGCGTCGCCTTCGTCCGCCGCGTGAAGAATCCATGAATACGTATGCACAGCACTTCCCGCGCCGTTGGCGCGTCCTACCATCGATTGCGCGGGTGTGACGGCGCGATTACGCCGTCACGACACCGTCCCGAACACCGTCCCGAACACACACAGCTCAACCGCACATCCCGGAGGGGGAAAATGATTCAGCTCAAGCGCAACGTACTGGCCATGGCCCTGGCGTCCACGCTAGGCGTGGCCGCATTCGGCGTGGTCCACGCCGCTCCGGCAGCGCAGCCGGCAGCCGGCGACAGCAACGCGGCCGCCCCGCAAAGCGAAAGCGCGCAGGATGCCCAGAAAGGTGCCGACAACAACAGCCGTAAGAGCACCGCCGCGGAAGCCAAGAAAGCCAAGCAGCTCGGCGTGGTCTCGGTGACCGGTTTCGTCAGCAGCATCACCAATTCCACTGCCATCCAGCGCTATTCCAGCGAGATCGTCGAAGCGGTTTCGGCCGAGCAGATCGGCAAGCTGCCCGGCATCAGCA
>JAJYQO010000090.1 GCA_021794575.1 Pseudomonadota bacterium
CCGCGGCGGCGATGCCGGCGCCATCGTCACGCACGCGTATCAGGCGTATGCCGCCGGCCTCGATCTCGATATCGATGCGGCGCGCACCCGCGTCGAGACTGTTCTCGACCAGTTCCTTGACCACCGAGGCCGGACGCTCGATCACCTCGCCGGCGGCGATCTGGTTGATCAGACTGGGCGGAAGGGCGCGGATCGGCATGCGCTGCTCGCAGCAAAGCCACAAGCATAGCGGCAAGCTTCAGCGCGGGGACTGGCCGTCGAGCAGATCGAGTGCGTGCGCGCCGGGTCCGTGCCAGGACGCCTGTCGTTGCGCGGCCTCGGCCGTGCGCATGCGTTTGGCGGCCTGATAGGCGAACCAGGTGCCGGGCGGCGGCGTGGTCATGAAGTAACGTTTGACGCCGGTGAGGATCGAGGCCGCGAGCCTGTTCTGGAACTGCGGATTGACCAGGCGCAGGGCGTCCTGCCTGTCGGTGACGAAAGCGGTTTCGATCAGCATCGAGGGCACGTCCGGCGCGCGCAGCACCACGAAGTTGGCGTGCTCGACGCGCTCGCGATACAGCGGCTCGATGCGGCCGATGGCATCCAGCACGTCGGTGGCGGCGCGCCGGCTGGCGTCCATGGTGACGCCCTGCGAAAGACTGAGCAGCACCGAGGCCAGCGAGGAACTCTGGTCGTGCAGGTTGACACCGCCGACCAGCTTGAACGAGTCATTCTCGCTCTGCGCCAACAGCTTGGCTGCCGTGCTGCTGGCGCCCTTGGTCGAAAGGATCCACACCGAACCGCCGCGCGTGTCGCAATCATCCGGGCAGGCGTTGGCGTGGATCGAGATGAACATGTCGGCCTTGGCGTTGCGCGCGATCTCGCGGCGCTGGTCGAGGGTGACGTAGTAATCGCCGGTGCGGGTGAGCACGGCCTTCATGCCGCGCTGCGCGTCGATCATCTTGGCCAGATCCTTGCCTACCGCCAGCGTGATGTTTTTCTCCTCGATACCGTCGTAGCCGATGGCGCCGGTATCGTGTCCGCCGTGGCCGGGATCGATCACCACCACCACCTTGCGCCCGCCATCGGCCAGCTGCGCCAGCTCAGGCGCCTGCACCGCGTTGACCTTGCCGTCCGGCGTCAACTCCAGTACCAGCCGGTAACCGGGCGCATCAGCGGTGGGTGGCAGCAGAAAGCTGCGCGGACGCACGCCCGTTTTCATGTCGAACACGACGCGCACGCCATCGTCCGGGCGCGCACCGGTGCGCACGTCCTCGACCAGCCCAGTGCCCTTGGGCGCAACAAAGTCCCGCGCCAGGCGGCTGGCGTGCAGATCGAGCACCACGCGATCCGGATTGCTCAGCAGGAACAGTTTGTAGTCGGCGCTGTGGTCCAGCAAAAACACCGCGCGCGTACGCTGTGGTGTGAGCGCGGAAATGCGCAGCGCGCGCACGTCGGCCAGTTGCGGCGCAGCCGTGGCCATGCGCGGCGCGAACGTCGCGATGGCCAACAACAGTACGGCGCCGAGCCCGATTTTGGTGCGCATGCGCCGGATTCAACTGCAAGCAGCGCGGCTTTGCAATAGTTTTTCTTTCCAAATCCGATACCTGTAGCGCTGTTGTCAGAAATGGCTTGAACTCGTGTCGGACTCGAAAACAGCTCCGGTGACGCGCTGCGGCCACACTGCGGCGGGCCAGGAGCGCAGGACCATGACGCCGCAACCGGCGGGACTGGAACCTGCCGCGTCGATCTGCGCGCTCAATGCCGCCGTCAGCACGCTACGCCTGTGGGCAGCGGCCAAGCTCACTGCGCGGCACGCCACGCTTCTGCAAGCCGTGATCAGCGTGCTGACTGCGGCGCTGGTGGCCGCGCTGCTGCCCGGCTTCCGGGGCTGGTTGAGTGCGGTGGGTGCGCTGTTGCGGCGGCTGCAGCACCTGCCCGTGGCGTCGCTCTGGCCGGACATCCCGTGATGGTGGTGGTCCCGCGCATCCTGCGGGGCCGGACTGCCTTCACGCCGATCTGAGCGCCGCCAGCCAGTCGTGACCGCGCGCGCTGCGCGCGGTGAGCTCGGCACTGCGTCCGGCACCGGCATGCGCCAGCGCGATTTCGAGATCCGCCGGCGGCAGCGCCGCGGCGCCGCGCTCGGGCCACTCCACCAGCACCAGCGCGGAGTCGTCGGCGAGCGCATCGAGGCCGAGATAATCCAATTCCGCCGCATCCGCGATGCGGTACAGATCCAAATGCCACCCGGTCGCGCCATCGGGCAGCGCATAGGACTCGATCAGGCTGTAAGTGGGGCTTTTGATGCGCTCGCCCACGCCCAGCGTCTGCAGCAGCGCGCGCGCGAATGTGGTTTTGCCGGCGCCCAGATCGCCGCGCAGCCACAACACGCCGCCGCCATGCAGCCGCCGCGCGATGCGCTGCGCCAGCGCGGCCGTGGCGGCGGCGTCCGGCAAGCCGATGGACAGCGCACCCACCTTGTTACTCATCGGCATTGACCAGCGCGCGCAGCGGCGCGAACAGGTCGCTGGCGATCAGACCGCGCTCGCCCCGCGCCGCCGCCGCATCGCCGGCGCGCGCGTGCAGGCTGACGCCCAGCCGCGCGGCATCCCAGGCCGGCAAACCCTGCGCAAGCAGCGCGGCGATCACGCCGGTGAGCACATCGCCCATGCCGCCGCTGGCCATGCCGGGGTTGCCCTGCGGGCAGACCTCGACGCGCCCATCCGGCGCCGCCACCAGCGTGCCGGCGCCTTTGAGCACCACGACCGCGCCATAGCGCGCGCCCAACGCGCGCGCCGCGCCGAAGCGATCGGTCTCGATGGTTTTCACCTCGCAGGCGAGCAGGCGTGCGGCTTCGCCCGGATGCGGCGTCAGCACGCAGCCGAGCGGCAACGGTCGCTGCGCGCGCGCCAGCAGGTTCAGCGCGTCGGCATCCAGCACCAGCGGCGTGCCGCCGGCCAGCGCCGCGGCGAGCAGCGCTTGCGCCCATGCGGATTGACCGAGCCCCGGACCGACCGCCAGCACGCTGGCACGCGCCAGCAGCGGCGCGAGCTGGTCGACCGACTCGACGGCATGCGCCATCAGTTCAGGCCGCTGCGCCGCGATGGCCGCGGCATGCGCCGCGCACGTGGCCAGGCTCACCAGCCCGGCGCCGCAGCGCAGCGCCGCCTCGCCGGCCAGACGCGCGGCACCGGCGAATCCTTGGCTGCCGCCGATCACCAGCACGTGGCCGAAGGCGCCTTTGTGCGCATCGCGCGCGCGCGGCGGCAGGCGCGGCGGATCCAGCAGCCAGGCGTCGGGCCCGGGCATTCCCGCGGCTGCCAGGCCGAGTGGATCCAGCGCCAGTTCGCCGCACAGCGCGCGCGCCCGGCCGGTAAACAAGCCGCGCTTCCAAGCCACGAAACTGAGCGTGACGGTCGCCCGCACTGCTTCGCCCGGCGCAGCGCCGGTGTCGGCATCCAGACCCGAGGGCACGTCCAGCGCCAGCACCGGCGCGCGCTGCGCGTTCGACGCGGCGATCCACCGCGCCGCCAGGCCCTGCGGCGCGCGCGACAGGCCGATGCCGAACAGCGCATCGATATGCAGATCGGCATCGGGCAAGCTGTCCGGCGCATCCGACAGCACCACACCCGCCTGCTGCGCCAGCGTGCGCGCCTGCGCGGCCGCGGTGCTGCGCGCAGCTGCTGGCGCCAGTTCACAGACGCTGACCGAACGCCCGGCCTGCCGCGCCAGCGCCGCCAGCCACAGTCCGTCGCCGCCGTTGTCGCCCGGTCCGGCCAGCACGTTGATGCGCCGCGCCTGCGGCCAGCGCCGCTGCAGCAGCCGCCAGGCCGCGGTCGCGGTCCGTTCCATCAGCGTCGCGGCGGCGATGCCGCCGGCGGTCGCGGCCTGCTCGATGGCGCGCACCTGCTGCGTGCGGTACAGCGCGCGGGGAAAAGCATCGGCGTGCATGGCCCGATTATGATCGCCGCGTGAGCGAAACCGCACCCGTTGCCGGCCCCGGGGCCGGGGTCGATTACGCCGCGCTGCGCCAGCGCATCGATGGCTGGGCGCGCGAGCTGGGCTTTGCCGAGACCGGCGTATCCGGCATCGACTTGCCCGAAGACGCCGCGCACCTGCGCGACTGGCTGGCGCAGGGCCGACACGGCGACATGGACTACATGGCCCGTCACGCCGCGCTGCGTAGCGACCCGTCGGCGCTGCGCCCAGGCACGCTGCGGGTGATCTCGCTGCGCATGGATTACTGGCCGGCGCGTGCCGCCGAGCCCTGGAGCGTGCTGCACGATGGCCGGCGCGGCTATATCGCCCGCTACGCGCTGGGCCGCGACTACCACGGCCTGATGCGCAAACGCCTGCAAAAACTGGCCGACCGCATCGCCGCGGCGGCCGGGCCGTTCGGCTACCGCGCCTTCGTGGATTCGGCGCCGGTGCTGGAGAAGGCCCTGGCGCGCAACGCCGGCCTGGGCTGGATCGGCAAGCATACGCTGCTGCTGTCGCGCACCGCCGGCTCGTATTTTTTCCTGGGCGAGCTATTCACCGACCTGCCGCTGCCGCTGGATGCCGCACCTGGTGAACACTGCGGCAGTTGCACGCGCTGCATTGAGATCTGCCCGACGCGCGCCATCGTGGCGCCGCGCCGGCTGGACGCGCGGCGCTGCATCGCCTACCTCACCATCGAGCACAAGGGATCTATCCCCGAGGATCTGCGTCCCGCGCTCGGCAATCGCATCTTCGGCTGCGACGACTGTCAGCTGGTATGCCCGTGGAACCGCTACGCGCGCGCCAGCCAGGTGCCGGATTTCGCGCCGCGCCACGGCCTGGATGCACCGATCCTGGCCGCACTGTTTGCCTGGGACGAAGCCACCTGGCAGGCTCGCACCGAGGGCATGGCGCTGCGCCGCGCCGGCTACAGCGGCTGGCTGCGCAACCTCGCGGTGGCGCTGGGCAATGCGCCGCCCAGTCCCGAGACGCTGCCGGCGCTGGCCGCGCGCGCGCAGCATAGGGACGCGCTGGTGCGCGAGCATGTGGCCTGGGCATTGGCCGAGCAGCAGCGCAAGGCAGGCGATCAGGGCAGCAGCAGCGACGCGCCGACGGTCTGACGCGCCGCCAGCGCGCGGTGCGCAGCGGCAGCCTCGCGCAGCGGCCAGCGTTGGCCGATGTGCACCTGCAACGCGCCCTCGCGCACGCGCTGGAACAGCGCCGCGGCGCCCGCATCGAGGCGCTCGCGCGAAGCCAGGTGCGTCGCCAGCGTCGGCCGCGTCAGATACAGCGAGCCCTTGCGCGCCAGGATGCCCAGGTCGACGCCGGTCACCGGCCCGGAGGCATTGCCGAAGCTCACCAGCAGGCCGAATGGCGCCAGGCAGTCCAGCGAGGTCGTGAAGCTGTCGCGGCCGACCGAGTCGTAGACCACGCGCAGCATCGCGCCGGCGGTCAGCTCGCGCACGCGCTCCACCACGTCCTCCCGCGGCCAGACGATGGTGGCAAAGGCGCCGGCGGCGCGCGCCTGCGTGGCCTTGGCGTCGCTGCCTACCACGCCGATCAGCCGGATGCCGGCGGCGCGTGCCCACTGGCAGGCCAGCAGCCCGACGCCGCCGGCCGCTGCCCACCACAGGATGCTCTCGTCGGGCTGCGGCCGGCAGGTGCGTTCGAGCAGGAACTGCACGGTCAGTCCCTTCAGCAGCAGCGCCGCGGCGGTTTCGAAATCCACGGCGGGCGGCAGCTTCACCGCGTGCTGCGCCGGCAACAGGCGCACCTCGGCATAGGCGCCCAGCGGGCCATCGGCATAGGCGATGCGGTCGCCCGGCGCGAAATCGCCCACGTCCGCGCCCACCGCCTCGACCACACCGGCGGCCTCGCTGCCGAGACCGGACGGCAGCGCGGCCACCGGATACAGCCCCTCGCGCAGGTACGTATCCACGAAGTTGATGCCGATCGCGCGATGACGGATGCGCAGCTCGCCCGGTCCGGGCGCGGACACCGCGACGTCCACCGCTTCGAGCACCTCGGGACCACCGTGGCGGGCGAACTGGATGCGCAGGGGCATGACACGAATCTCCGGGTTGTGCGCGCACTCGAACGCCATCGCGGCCCTTCCGTCAAGTCCGGTCGGCCAGCTGACGATCCGGTAATCCATCTGCGATGCCGTTTGCGCTGCCGCCGGTACCAGGCGGTGTCATCGTTCGGTCATGATTTGTTCAAATGCCCGCCATTGCCGTGCTACAAGCTGTGCGGGCGGTTCTGCCGATGGACTGCGCCCGGCCCCATGCCGATCCGCGCGACATCCGGACGGGCCGTACGCGCTCCGCGCGGAGCACAATCGCCCGGCGACAGATGGTCGTCCGGTTGGATGGATCCGGCGTGTTGCCGTGCAGTCTTGGTTCGCCGCTGTCGATGATCAAGGTCAGGCCCATGCGCGTTGCCATTGTCACCGAGACCTATCCGCCGGAAATCAACGGCGTCGCATTGACCGTGCATGCGCTGGCCGAAGGCCTGGCCGCGCGCGGCCACGCGGTCGAGGTGTTGCGGCCACGCCAGTCGCAAAATCCCGAGCCCGGCACGGCGAACGCGCAATCGGTGCTGTTGCCGGGCATGGCGCTGCCGCGATATCCGGGCCTGCGCATGGGCTTTCCGGCGGCCACGCGTCTGCGCCGACGCTGGCGCGCGCAGCGCCCCGACGCCGTGTATGTGGCCACCGAAGGTCCGCTGGGCGATTCGGCGGTGCGCGCGGCGCGCAGTCTCGATATCGCCGTGGCCACCGGTTTCCATACCCGTTTCGACCACTACATGGCGCACTACGTCGCGGCGGCGCTGGAGCCGGTCGCGCGCGCCTGGCTGCGTCGCTTCCATCGCCGCGGGCAGGCGGTACTGGTGCCGACCCTCGCGCTGCGCGATGAACTGCTCGCCATGGGCCTGCCCAACGCGCGTCTGCTGCGGCGCACGGTGGACACGCAGCTGTTCTCGCCGGCGCGCCGCGATCCCGCGCTACGCGCGCAGTGGGGCGTGGCCGACGCCACGCCGGTGGTCGTGTACGTCGGCCGGCTGGCGCCCGAGAAAAACCTGGAACTCGCGGTGCGCGCCTTCAAGGCATTGGCCATGCGCCATCCCGGCGCGCGCTACGTGTGGGTCGGCGAAGGTCCGGAGCGCGCGACGCTGGCTGCGGCACATCCCGAGTTCATTTTCGCCGGCGTGCAGCGCGGCGAGGCGCTGGCCCGGTATTACGCAAGCGCCGATGTGTTCTTGTTCCCCAGTCTCAGCGAAACCTTCGGCAACGTGGTGCTGGAAGCCATGGCCAGCGGTCTGGCCGTGATCGCCTACGATCACGCCGCTGCGCACGAACATCTGCGCGATGGCATCAACGGGCTGTGCGTGGCGGCTGATGCGCGCGATGCGTTCATCGACGCAGCATTCCGGCTGGGCCAGGATGCCGCGCTGCGCGCGCGGCTGGGCGCAGCGGCGCGGGCATCGGTGGAAGCCCTGAATCCGGATGCCATCATGGCCGACTTCGAAACCCTGCTCGCGACGCTCGCCGCGGAGCTGCGCCATGGCCAGCCTGCCGCCGCTTAGCCACACCCGCCCGCACGCCGGCCCGGGCGAGCGGCTGTGTCTGCGCGCCAATCGCTGGGGCGCGCTGCGCGCGGTGGGCACTCTGTTCCGTTGGATCAGCCGTCTCGGCGACGGCGCGTTCTGGTACGGACTGATGGCGGCACTGAGCCTGTTCGGCGGCCCGCGCGGACTGCGCGCCACCGCGACCATGGCCGTGGCCGGGCTGCTGGCCCTGGGCCTGTACCGTCTGCTGAAAAACCTGACGCGACGGCCGCGTCCGTTCCGCAGCATCGATGGCATCGTCGCGCACCTGCCGCCGCTGGACGAGTTCAGCTTTCCATCGGGGCACACCCTGCAGGCGGTGAGCTTCAGCCTGGTGGCGTGCGCGTGGTTTCCGGTGCTGATCCTGCCCCTGCTGGTGTTCACGCTGCTGGTGGCGGCCTCGCGCATCGTGCTCGGCCTGCACTACCCCAGCGACGTTCTGGCCGCGGCAGGCATCGGCTTGCTGCTGGGCGGTGCGGTGCTGACGGCAAGCGCGATGCTGGGCTTCGGTCCCTGAGCCGGAGCCGGCGCGGCGAACTGCTACGCTTGGCGCATGCCCACACCCGCCCGCGTGCCTGCCGTACGCAAGACCGGCAAGACGGTTTCCGCAGCGCGCCCGCATCAGCTCCAGACGGCGGCGATCGAAGCTCTGTTTGGGCGCCTCGCGGCGCTCGATCCGCACCCCCGCACCGAGCTGCATTTCCGCGATCCCTTCGAGTTGCTGGTGGCGGTGGTGCTGTCGGCGCAGGCCACGGACGTCGGCGTCAACAAGGTGACCCCACGGCTGTTCGCGCGGGCACCGACGCCAGACGCGATGCTGGCGTTGGGCGAGGCCGAGATCGAGAAGCTGATCGGCAGCCTGGGACTGTTCCGCACCAAGGCGCGCAACCTGATCGGACTGTGCCGGCAGTTGCTCGAGCGGCACGCCGGCGCGGTGCCGGACACGCGCGAAGCACTACAGGCGCTGCCCGGCGTCGGCCGCAAAACCGCCAACGTGGTGCTCAACGTGGCCTTTGGCGAGCCCACCATCGCCGTGGACACGCACATCTTCCGCGTAGCCAACCGCACCGGATTGGCGCCCGGCCGGAATGTCGACGCGGTCGAGGCCGCACTGCTCACGCGCGTGCCCGCGGCGTTTCGCCAGCATGCGCATCACTGGCTGATCCTGCATGGCCGCTACGTGTGCAAGGCCCGCGCGCCGGATTGCGGCCAGTGCGTGTTGCGCGACTTGTGCCTGTGGAAGGACAAAACCGGCGCCGCCACGCAGTGAAAAACGGCGGGCCGTGGCCCGCCGTCCAGGGTATCGCGACAGCGACCGCGATCAGAACTGGTAGCTGATCATCACGCGGTTGTAGGTGAACGGCTTGTTGCCCGGATTGAGGTTCCAGCCACCCACCGAGCGCTCCCAGCGGTTGCGCAGGGTCAGGCCCTTGAGGTAGCCGCCCAGGTTGTAGATCACGTCGAAGTACACGTCGTGACTGTTGCCACGGTACTGCGTGGTGTACTTGGCGTAGGCCGCGATCACCTGCAGATTCTTGAGCAGGTTGTAGGTGACCTTGGCCTTCCAGGCATGACCTGGACCCATTTCCACAAGGCCACGGATCATCGAGGTGGTGTACAGCGGGTCGGTGGCGTAGGCCGCGGTATAGGGCGAGATGATGGCGCCGCCGCCGACCGCACCGGCCTCGCTGCCGACCTTGTTGTAGCCCAGGTCGATGCGGCCGTTGGGAATGATCACGCCGCCCGTCACGCCCCATACGCGGCTTTTCACCGAGGTGCCGGGCACGCCGAACAGCGCGGCGCTGTTGCTGACCAGGAAGTTGTTGGCGCTGCCGGATTCATCGACGTACTGCGCGCCCACGAAGGGGTCGAAACCGGTGCCGGTCTTGAGGGTATAGCTGCCTTCCAGATAACCCATGCGCGCGAAATTGAAGAAGTCGTAGTACCAGGCTTGGCCTTTGAAGCCGGCGACGCCGTAGCTCGTGCCCAGCGCCCAGGCACCGTTGGACTGGTGTGCCGTGGCCGGCAGTCCGCCGAGTCCGCCGTACATGGCGTCACCGTTGTAGGTAGCCGGGTAGTAGAGGTTGTCGGCGTAGTAGCCGCCAGAGGTGCGGCTCTTCCAGTTGAAGCTGCGCAGTGCGTAGACGTCCCAGCCACTAGCTGGCTTGAACACCGCCGACACCGCGTTGTACGAGGCCGGCAGCACGCGCGAATCGCTCTGTCCCATCCACGGCGTATTGAGGTACTGGTAGCCGGCGCGCACCTGCATCAGTGCGTTCTGGTACTGCACGTAAGCCTGGCCCAGCGCGCTGACCGAGTCGCTGTTGCCCATCAGCGTGCTGTCGATACGCGCCGGGTTGTTGGACTGCGTGCCGAAGGAATTGGCGGTCAGGAAAGACGCGCCCAGGCTGAAACCGCCGCCGAAGCTGCCGCTCTGCAGGTTGATCAGCGCCGCGCCCGAGAGTGCGCTGGCGTCCGGCACCGTAGAGGCATCGAACAGACGGCTGAAGTAGTACGTGCGCAGCTGGCCGTCGATATGGCCCTGCGTAAAGATGTCGCTGAGCGCATCGGCGTGTGCGGCCAGACTGGTGGCACCGAGCGTGGCCGCGACAGCCAGGCCGAGTAAGTGTTTACGCATGGAAAGATCTCCTGGGGAAAAAGTGACGTTGCAACGAGCCCTGGGCGGGCGGGCAGTCTCGCGGACCTGTAAACCTCTCGTTAACCGGGTGGAATCCTGCCCGCGCGATGTGACAGCCGAATGACGGCGCGCACCCGCATGCGAAAGGCGGCGCGAAGCAGGCTGTTAAGCTTGCCGGATGCCTGATCCCACGCCCTTCGCGCAACGCTTCCGCGGCTTTCTGCCGGTGATCGTCGATGTCGAAACCGGCGGCTTCGAGGCCCCCCGCCACGCGCTGCTGGAAATCGCCGCGGTCATCCTGCACATGGACGGCGACGGCCTGCTGCATCCGGCGCAGACTGTTTCCACGCATGTGCAGCCGTTCGCCGGCAGCGTGCTGGACCCCAAGTCACTGGAGGTCAACGGCATCCGGCCCGACCATCCCTTGCGCATGGCGCGCGCCGAGGCCGAGGCGCTGGAACACGTGTTCGCGCCGGTGCGCCAGGCGGTGCGCGCGGCCGGCTGCCAACGTGCCATCTTGGTCGGCCACAACGCCGCGTTCGACCTGGGTTTCCTCAACGCGGCGATCGCGCGCTGCGCCTGCAAGCGCAGTCCGTTCCATCCTTTCAGCTGCTTCGACACGGTCAGTCTGGCCGGCCTGGCTTATGGTCAGACCGTACTGGCGCGGGCGCTGCAGGCGGCGGGCATCGCCTGGGACGCGGCGCAGGCACACTCGGCTGTCTACGACGCCGAGCGCACGGCCGAGCTGTTCTGCATCATCGTCAACCGCTGGCAGAGCCTGCAGCAGGACGCCGTGACATAAGCGGTTTGCCGGAGACCTCCCTTTGCTGTCACGGATATGCAACATGGCCAGCTTATAAAGCCTGTGGGCGGGCTGCGCCCTGTCAAATTCGAGGGAATCCCTGTGTTCAAATCACTCAAATCACGCTTGGCAGTACTGGCCGTGGCGTCGGTATTCAGCCTCGGCGCCAACGCCGCGCAGATTACCGGCGCCGGCAGCACGTGGGTTTATCCACTGGTGGCCAAATGGTCGGTGG
>JAJYQO010000025.1:0-72771 GCA_021794575.1 Pseudomonadota bacterium
CGCCGGACGCAGCGCGCTGCACATCGCGCTGACGCCCTGGGCGCAGACACTGGAAGTCCTGCCGCAAGCCCGCGGTCTGCGCTGGTCGTTGGATGTCGATCCGCTGGAGATGGGCTGAGCCGCGTGGTGCGGTTTAATCGGCCACGCGCACAGACCCGCGGCGCAGCCGCCGCGCCGCGATCCAAGCACCCAGCAGCAAGGCCAGGCCGACGACCAGCCTGCTACCAGCACTCACTGCAGCCGCATCGAGCTGCATCAGGCGGACTTCGCGCACACCATGCATCCATGCCTGCACCGGCGGGAGCGAAATGATCAAGACCATGTTCATCGCGCCGATCAAGGCCGAGCTGCAGAAATACAGACCCAGCAGACCCACCAGCAACGCCTGCCAGCGCCGCAGATCCGCCACTGCTGGCGGCGCACTCGTCACCAGCGAATCCAGCGCCGCGGCATTGCGCAAGGCGCCGTCACCCAGTCGCCACAGCAGCGCGAACAAGCCCAACGTGAGCACGACGACCGCCGCCGGCGGTCCCACCATCACCAGCCATGCGGCGCCGTGATCCACGCGCGGCGCAATCAGTCTCAAAATCAGCACGGGATTTCGAGCACGCCCAGCGCCAGCAGATACATCGCGAACAGCCGCAGCGCCAGCGCCGTGATGATGCGGATCATCGGCATTCCCCCCGGATTGGCCCGCCGTGATGCTAGCGCGGCCGCATGGCACGCGCGCGCGCATCGCGCCAGGCTAGGCGCGGCCACTGCAGCGCGAAATGCAGCCATACCAGCGCCGGCAGCAGCGCGCGCCACGGCCAGCGCCGCGCGGCGGCATCATGGTGCGCGAGATAGCGCAGCAGGCCGCGATGCTTGTGCCGCGCCACGAACAGCGCACGGCCGCCGGAGGAGCCGCCCTTGGCGTGCAGCACGCGCACGCCGCCGGCCAGCTGCAGCGGTACGCCGACGCGGTGCAGGCGCGTGCATAGATCGAGATCCTCGAAGTGCAGGAAATAGCCTTCGTCGAAACCGTCCACGCGCGCGAACAGCGCGCGCGGCAGCAGCAGCAACGCGCCGGACAGCGCCTCGACCGATACCGTTGAATCCGGCAGCGCATCGCGGCGATTGACCCCGGCCAGCGCCGGCCAGCGCCGCTCGAAACGCGCCAAGCCGCTCATCATGCACAGCACGCGGCGCAGCGTCGGCGCGCGCCGCCACGACGCGGGATCGGGCCGGCCCCGCGCATCGCAGACGACGGCGCCGACCAGCGCACCGCCCTGCGCGGCGGCCAGCAGGCGTGACACGCTGTCGGCTTCGAGCAGGCAGTCGGGATTGAGCAGCAGCAGCCAGTCGCCCTGCGCCGCCGCCGCGCCGCGATTCATGGCCGCGCCGAAACCGAGATTGGCGCCCGAGTGCAGCACGCGCACGCGCGCATCATCCGTGTGTGCGTGCGCCAGCCGCTGCGGGATGCCATCCGTGCTGGCGTTGTCCAGCACGATGAGTTCGACGCACTCGGGCGCGGCCAGCGCGCGGCGCGCGGCATCCAGCGCGCCGTCGCCGCTGTCGGCCAGCACCAGCAGCACGCTGACACGCGGAAACTCGATGGCCATATCACGCCGCAGGTGGAGGGGCTCCTAGCCTGCGACATGCGCGGCGTACGCCGCAATCCCGCGTGCGCCGCGCCGGCTCAGCCGCCCGCAGGCGCGGGTGTGAAACGGTAGCCGTAGTCCGCGGCCACGCGCAGCACCGCGGCGGCGTGCGCCGACAGCACCGCATCACGCGGCGCGACGCGCGGCCGCTCGTCCAGCGTGCAGGCCAATCCGCGCGCGGCCAGCGCATGGTGCGCGGCACGCAGCGTCGCGGCAGCCGCGGCATCCAGCACGCGCACGTTTTCCAGCGCACCGATCAGACCGGCGGTCGCACTGCTCTCGGTCAGCAGCGGCAGCCGCGACGCGTGCGTGAGCACCAGACCCTGCAGCAGGAACTCGATGTCGAGCAGGCCTCCCGCGCCCTGTTTGAGATCGAACTGCGCTGCGCTGGAGCGATCGCGCTCGGCGCGCCAGCGTGCGCGCATCGTCACCACCTCGGTCGCCACTCGTGCGGGCTCGCGCGGCTGCACCAGGACGCGCTGACGCAACTGGCCGAACGCGGCGGCCAGCGCGGCGTCGCCGGCCACCACGCGCGCGCGTACCAGCGCCTGGTGTTCCCAGGTCCAGGCGCGCTGCTGCTGGTAATCGGCGTAAGCGTCGAGGCTTTGCACCAGCAGGCCCTTGCTGCCATCCGGGCGCAGGCGCGTGTCCACCGCGTACAACTGGCCGGCGCGTGTCATCGCGCCCAGCCAATGCACCACGCGCTGGGCCAGGCGCTGATACCACTGCGTGCCTTCCAGCGGACGTGCGCCATCGCTGGTCTGCGCCGCGCGCGCGGCGTCGTAGACGAACGCCAGGTCCAGATCGCTGGCGAAGCCCAGCTCGTGACCGCCCAGACTGCCGTAGCCGATCACGCAGAAGCCCAGTCCCGGGCCTGGCGGACGGCCGTGACGCGCCACCAGTTCGCGCTCGGCCAGCCGCAGCAGCGCGTCCAGCACCGCCTCGGCCAGCGCGGCCAGCCGGCGCGCCGTGGCCAGCGCGTCGGCGCGGCCGTCGGCAAAGGCCAGGCCGAGGCGGAACGCCAGGCTGGCGCGCGTCTCGTTGATATGCTCCAACTCCTGTTCGGCATCGCGTGCCTCCAGCGCCTCGACACGGCGCGCGATTTCGGCGGCGATCTCGGCCGCTTTCAGTGGCAATTGCTCGATGCGCGGATCGAGAACGTCGTCCAGCAGCAGCGGCTGCGCCAGCACGCGCTCGGCCAGGAACGCACGCTCGGCGCACAGCGCAGCCACGCGCTGCAGAGCGGCCGGGGATTCCTGCAGCAGTGCCAAGTACGCCGGGCGCCGCGCACTGTTGTGGAGCAAGCGCAGCAGGCGCGGCAGCGCGCGCGACGGCGCGGCGCTGGCCTGCGCGGCGGCGAGCGCCTGCGGCAGCAGGCGCTCCAGTCCGGCGCGCGCGGCCTCGCTCATGCCACGCACGGAGGCGCTGGAGGCCAGCGCGTGCAGCGCCGCGCCGGCCTCGGCATCCAGACCACAGACGGCAAGCTGCGCGGCCGTGGGTGGCGCCGTTTCGATGGCGTGCCACAGCGCGCGCAGGGCGGCATCGGCGGGCGTGGTCACGACGCCGGTGGCGCCCGCCAGGATCGGCGCGAACGCCGCGGCGACTTCGGCGCGCGCGGCGGCCACCGCCGCGTCGAGCGCCGCGCTGTCGGCGTGGCCCAGCGCCAGGGCGATGCGCAAGCGTGCCAGCGCATCGTCGGGCAGCGCGTGCGCCTGCGCGTCGGCGTACATCTGCACGCGGTTCTCGACGTGGCGCAGCAGCAGATACGCCGCGCGCAGGCTGCGCGCGCGCGGCGCCTGGATGAAACCGCGCCGCTCGGCGACGGCCAGCGCCGGCAGCAGTCCCGGCTGGCGCAGGCTGGGTTCGCGGCCACCACGGATCAGTTGCTCGAGTTGCACGCTGAACTCGATCTCGCGGATGCCGCCCGGCCCCAGCTTGAGGTCGTCGGCACGGTCGCTGCGCGCCACCTCGGCGTCGATCAGCACCTTCATTTCGCGCAGGCCGGCGAACGCGGTGTAGTCGAGATAGCGCCGGTAAACGAACGGCCGCAACAGCGCCAGCAGACGCTGGCCGGCGGCCAGATCGCCGGCCACCGGCCGCGCCTTGATCCAGGCGTAACGCTCCCAGTCGCGGCCCTCGCGCTGGTAGTAGGCCTCCATGGCGGCGAACGACCACGCCGGCCGGCCGGCGCTGCCGTAGGGACGCAAGCGCAGATCGACGCGCGCGGCCTGACCTTCGGCGGTCACCTCGGCCAGCAGACCGACGAAGGCCTGGCCCAGCCGCGCGTAGTACTCGCTGGCATCCAGCGCGCGCGCGCCGTCGCTGCGGCCTTCCTCCGGATAAGCCAGGATCAGGTCCACGTCCGAGGAAAAGTTCAGCTCGCCCCCGCCTAGCTTGCCCAGCGCCATCACTACCAGCCGCTGCGGCCGACCCTGCGCATCGCGCAGCACGCCGTGGCGCGCCGCCAGCGTGCGCTCGGCGTGGCGCAACGCCAGTTCCAGCAGCGCCTCGTACAGACGGCTGGTGGCAGCCAGCGTCTCCGCCACCCCGTCCAGCGCGTTGACATCGCGGAACACCAGCCGCAGCGACTCGCGCGCGCGCAAGCGGCGCAGTTGCGCCAGCGCCGCATCGCGCGCCGGCGGCAGGCCCGGACCGGCCAACAGTCGCGCGCCGGGATCGCCACTGGCCACCAGCCACTGCAGTCCGGTGGGGGACAGCAGGCCAGGCTGCGCACGCAGCACGGTCCAGGCGAAATCACTGGCCAGCAGCAGGCGCTGCACGCGTTCGGCCACGCCGGCATCGTCGTAGTAGGGGACGCCGTGCGCGCGCAGCAGCGCCAGCAACTCGGCGTAGCGTCGCGCCAGCGGCGCGCGCAGTGGCGCCGGCAATGCGGAATTCATGCGGTCGCAGGCAGCCGTGATGCCAGCGCACGGCCGATGGCCGCCGGCGTGTCGGTGGGGGCGTAGCGCTTCATCACGCGGCCGCCGGCATCGACCAGGAACTTGGTGAAGTTCCACTTGATCGCCTGCGAGCCCAGCAGGCCCGGCGCCTCGCGCTTCAGCCACTGGTACAGCGGGTGCGCGCCGGCGCCGTTGACCTCGATCTTGGCGAACAGCGGAAAGCTGACTTCGTAGTTGAGCGTGCAGAACCGGCGGATCTCCGCGGCATCGCCGGGCTCCTGGTGGCCGAACTGGTCGCAGGGAAAGCCCAGGATCTCCAGACCGCGCGCGCGATACTCGCGGTACAGCGCCTCCAGCCCCTGGTATTGCGGGGTGAAACCGCATTTCGAAGCCACGTTGACGATCAGCAGGGTCTTGCCGAGGTAGCGCGAGAGCGGAACGTCCTCGCCCTCCAGGCTGATGGCGCGCAGACTTGCGAGTGCGCTCATGCACGAGCTCCGTGAATGGGGCCTGCGGTATAGCACTTGCGCCGGCGCGCCGCAGTGAGCGCGGCGTGCGCGCGGGCTAGAATGCGGCATGCGTCGTCTGCTGCTGCTTGTCGCGGCCGGCATCCTGCTCGGCCTTGCCGCGTGTTCGCGCGCGCCCTCACCCTGGGCGCTGACCGACGTGCGCGGCCATCTGCCCGACCTGCGCTTCCACCTGATCGACGACCGCGGCCAGCCGGTCAGCGGCGCCCGTTACCGCGGCCAGGTCGCCGTGCTGTATTTCGGATATACGCACTGCCCGGACGTGTGTCCGACCACGCTGGCGCACCTGACCGTGGTGCTGCAGAACCTGGGGCCGCTGGCGGACCGGGTGCGCGTGCTGTTCGTCAGCGTCGATCCCCGACGCGACACGCCGGCCGTGCTGCGCGAATACGTGCATGCCTTCGGCCCGCACATCGTCGGGCTGACCGGCACGCCCGATGAAATCGCACGAGTGGCCAAGCGCTATCGCGTCGCCTACAGCTACGGCCGGCCGGATGCGCAGGGCAACTACACGGTCAATCACAGCGCAGCGTTGTTCGTCTTCGACGCGCAGGGTCGCGCGCGCCTGCTGGGCACCCAGCAAAGCACAGTCCAGCAACTGACCCACGACCTGCGCCTGCTGCTGACGGAGGAACACGCTTGAACAACACCACCCTCGCCACCGTACTGGGCCTGGCCATCGCCATCGGTGCCGGGTGGGCGCGAGCGCCCGCCGCATCGGCGCCGCAACCCACGCGCGTGCCGCCTCCCGCGGCCGCCGCCCGGCCCGCCGCCGTATTGCCGGCGGCCACTGTCGCCGTCAGCGACGCCTGGGTGCGCTGGCTGCCGGCGGGGCTGCCGATGGGCGGCTACATGAGCCTGCGCAACACCGGCACGCGGCCGCTGCGCCTGACCGGCGCGCGCAGTGCCAGCTTCGGCAGCGTGATGCTGCACCGATCCGAAATCATCGGCGGCATGGCGCGCATGGTGCACGTGGGAAGCGTCACCGTACCCCCCGGCGGCAGCGTGCGTTTCGCACCGGGCGGTTACCACCTGATGCTGATGCAAGGCCGCGCCGTGAAGCCGGGCGACTCCGTGGACATCGATCTGCAGTTCGCGGGACACGCGCCGCTGTCGGTGTCGTTCCAGGTGCGCGGCGCCAGCGGTCGCCCCTGAGCCGCGGACGCCTCAGCGCGCGATGAAGGCGTAGGCCGGCGCGGCGAAACGCGGCAGCAGCCAGTGGTCGGCCAGTAGAAAGCCGAACAGCGCGGCCAGGTAGATGATCGAGTAATTGAAGGTGCGCATCGCGAAATACTCGTCCGGCGGCCGCAGCATGCGCACGGCGTAGTACAGAAAGCCGGCATCGAGCACCAGCGCTCCGCCCAGATAGAACAGCCCGCTCATACCGGTCAGGTACGGCAACAGCGTGGCCAGCGACAGCAGCACCGTATACGCCAGCAGGTGCCAGCGGGTCACGGTGACGCCATGCGTGACCGGCAACATCGGAACGCCGGCGCGCGCGTAATCGTTGCGGCGGAAGATGGCCAGCGACCAGAAATGCGGCGGCGTCCACAGGAACACGATCAGGCACAGCAGCAGCGCATAGGCGTGCAGAGCGCCGGTCAGCGCCGTCCAGCCCAGCACCGGCGGCGCGGCGCCGGCGATGCCGCCGATGACGATGTTCTGCGGCGTGGCGCGCTTGAGAAACGCCGTGTAGACCACGGCGTAGCCGATCAGCGAGGCGAAGGTCAGCCACGCGGTCAGCGCGTTGACCCCAAGCCCCAGCACCAGCATCGACAGCACGCCCAGCAGCAGTGCGAATGTCAGCACCTGCGTCGGACGCAGCGCGCCGGTAGCCAGCGGTCGATGCGCGGTACGCGCCATCAGGCGATCGATGCGCTGGTCGACCAGATGATTGAGCGCCGCCGCCGAGGCCGCCGCCAGCCAAATGCCGGCGAGCCCCAGCAGCAGCGGCCGCCACGGCGGCACGCCGGGCACCGCCAGCAACCCGCCGATCAGCGCCGTGAACACCAGCAGCGCCACCACGCGCGGCTTGGTCAGCTCCAGATACGCGCGCCAGTGCCGCACTCAGTACTCCCGCTGCGCGGGCGGGCGCTGCGTGCAGGCCAGCAACCAGACCATGGTGAACAGCAGCAGCGCGGCGCCGGCGTTGTGCGCGGTGGCCACCGCCAGCGGCAGGCCCAGCACCACGTTGCCGATACCCAGCAGCACCTGCGCGCACAGCAGCACCGCCAGCATGGTGCCTTGCTTCTTCAATCCCGCACGCGCCGCGCGCCAGGCCAGCCACAGCCCGTAGGTGAACACCACCAGCGCGCCGATGCGATGGGTCATCTGGATGGCCGCGCGCGCGGCCTCGTCGAGGATGCCGCCCTCGTAGTTGACGCCGACATCACGCCACAGGATGAAACCCTGGTGGAAGTTCATTGCCGGCCACCAGTTGCCCGCACAGCGCGGAAAATCGGTGCCGCAGGCCAGTGCCGCGTAATTGGTGCTGGTCCAGCCGCCCAGGAAGATCTGTCCGGTCAGCAACAGCAGGCCCAGCACCACCCAGGGCAGCAGCCTGCGCACGCGCGCCTCGCGCGTGCCGGCGCCACTCAGCCGCAGCGCGGCGTAGGCCAGCAGCGCGAACGTGCACATGCCGCCCAGCAGATGACTGGTGACGATGGCCGGCTTCAGCAGTAGCGTCACCGTCCACATGCCCAGCATGGCCTGGAAGATGATCAGCCCCAGCGCCACGCTGAGCACCTTCCACGGCGCCGCGCGGCGCAGCCGCCACGCGGCCAGCACGGGCAGCGCGATGGCGATCGCGGCCAGCGCGCTCGAGTACACGCGCTCGCCGCCCATGTACAGCCAGATACCGCCCGCCGCGGCCAGTGCCGCCGCGATCACCGTCCAGCGCGGTCCGCGCTGGCGCCAGGTCGCGCCCAGCGCCAGCAGCAGCACCAGCACGCCCAGTGTGCCGGCGATGAAGCGATGCACCTGCTCGCGCCAGGCCAGATGCACAGCCACCGGCCGCTGCGGAAACGCCGCGTCGGCGGCGGCGATGGCGGCGTGGTGCGTGGGCCAGGTGACCTGGCCGTAGCAGGTGGGCCAGTCCGGGCAGGACAACCCGGCGTTGGACAGGCGCACGAAGGCGCCGAACACGATCACGCCCAACGCGAACGCCGTAGCCAGCCAGGCCAGCGGCCGCACCCATGCCGGTTTGATGCTCACTTGAACAGCCTCCGCAAATCCTTGTTGATATCGGCGGCGGAAACCGTCGGCGGATAGTGCACGATGGCGGTGCCATCGGCGGCGACCAGGATCGCCGCCACGCTGTCGGGCTGCGTGGGGACGAAGCGCAGCAACTGCGGCGCCCGCGTGGTGCCCACGGCCCAGGCCTGCATCACCGGCGTGGCATGCGCCAGCGTCGGCGGCGCGCCCAGATACAGCAAGCGCAGCTTGTCGCTGCCGTTGGTCAGGCCGACCTGCGCGCGGTGCAGCAGATCGAGCTTGCCGACACAGGCGGCACCGCAGCCCGGTCCCGCCAGTGCCAGCAAGGTGTATTGCGGCGTGGCCGCCCGCCACGGCCAGTCCTTGCCGTCGGCCAGGCGCACCGGCAACGCCGCGAAGCTCTCCTGCGGCACGATGGGCTCGCCATGGCTGCGCGCCGCGGGCACCCAGCCGGACAGCGCCAGCGCCGCGGCCAGCGCGATCGGGAGAAAGAAAACCAGGGCAATCAGCAGCAGCTGGCGGCGGCCGCGGCGTGGATCGGGAGCGCTGTCGGTCATGGTGTCGGAGGCGTGTCGGGCGGACGATTGGCGGGCGGCGCCTTGCGCCGGTGCAGCACGATGAAGATCACCAGCGCGGCCGCGGCAAATGAAAACCACTGGAAAGCATAGGCTTGATGGCGTGCCGGCGGCATGAAGGTGGGCGTCCACTCGCGCTGGTAGGGCGAACGCGGATCCGGGTCCAGCAACAGCACGCCCGGCTGCAGCGGCCGTCGCAGATCACGGCTGATCTGGCCGAGATCGAGGTAGGTCGCGAGCTTGGGATAATGCGCTTGCCGCGCGATCTGGTCGCCGCCGAGCTTCAGTCCGGGCGGCGGCATCGGCGCATACAGCCCGTGCAGAGTCACCGTGCCGGCCGGCAGCGGCGGCATGCGCGGCACGTTGCGTGCGGCGCCGCTGTGCGGCAGAAAGCCAAGGTTCACCAGCAGCAGGCGCGTATGGCCCGGCACCGCGAACGGCACGTACACGTCCACGCCGACCTGCTCGCCGATGGTCTGGTCGTCCCACATGTAGGCACGGCCGGCCAGAAAGCGCCCGCGGACCACCACGTGCGTGTAGCGGTAACGCGGCGCACTGCCGCTGACCGCGGCGAAAGGCGTCAGCGGCGCGGCGTTGGCGTGCGCGAAGCGCGCCAGCAGGTGCTGCTTGTAGGCGGCGCGGTCCAGCTGCCAGATGCCCAGGGCCACGAACGCGGCCACGCCAGCCAGTGTCAGCAGCACCGCGAACCAGGACGGGCGACGCAGGCCTAGCATCGACAATCGCTCGACGCGACGCGATCTATACTCGTCCGGCACTGTTGAGGACACACGCTGATGCACACCCTCTTCAAGATCCTGCTCATCGCCATGCTGCTGGCGGCGATCTTCAGCCTGGGCCAGGCGCTGTTCTTCATGATGACCGAACGCAAGGACTCCAACCCCAAGCGCATGGCCTGGGCGCTGACGCGGCGCATCGGCTTCTCGCTGGGGGTGTTCGTGCTGGTGGTCATCGGCATCCTCACCGGCTTGATCCACCCGCACGGCCTGGGCGGCTGAAACCCGCGTGGCCGCCGCCCCGGCTAGATGATGTAGACGAACAGGAACAGCCCCAGCCACACGATATCGACGAAATGCCAGTACCAAGCCACCGCCTCGAAGGCGAAGTGGTGTTCCTTGCTGAAATGACCGCGCCAGGCGCGGTAGGCGATCACCCAGAGCATGATCGACCCCAGCGTCACGTGCAGGCCGTGGAAACCGGTCAGCATGAAGAAGGTGGCGCCGTAGATGCCGCTGTGCAGGGTGAGGTTGAGATGCGTGTAGGCGTCCATGTACTCGCGCGCCTGCAGGAACACGAACAGCATGCCCAGAATCGGCGTGGCCACCAGCCAGGGCAGCATGCGCCGGCGGTTGCCGTCGCGCAGCGCATGGTGGGCGATGGTGACGGTGACGCTGGAGGAGAGCAGGATCAGCGTGTTGATCAGCGGTTCGCCCCAGGGCGGCACGGTCTGGAATACGCCGCCGATGGCATCCGGGCCGTTGGTAGGCCAGCCACCGGTGTAGCCGCGGAACAGGTACAGGTTGGTGAGCGCGCCGTGACCCTCGCCGGCCAGCCAGGGCACCTGCAGGCCGCGGCTGTAGAACAGTGCGCCGAAGAACGCGCCGAAGAACATCACCTCGGAGAAGATGAACCACATCATGCCCATGCGGAACGACAGGTCCACCTGGTCGCTGTACAGCCCCTTCATCGATTCACGCGCGACCTCGCCGAACCAGCCGAAGAACATGAAAATCAGGATCGCGGCACCCGCCGCCAGCAGCAGGGGGCCTTCCGGCTCGATGCCATCCAGCCAGTGCGCGGCGCCCCACATGAAGATGAACAATCCGACCGCGGCGATGATCGGCCAACGGCTGCCGTGGGGCACGTAATAGGCACCGGCTTGCTGTGACATGGCGAGGTTCCGTGGCAGTGGCTAGACGGCGCGACGGTTCGTCCGCCGCGAGAATGAACGCGAGTGTAAGGCAAGCGCCGCGCCGCGCAATGTCGCAGCGGCACGGTCGACCCGAGCCTCAGTGGTACAGGTAATGCTCGACGAAGAACGCGACATAGAAGGCGATCGAAACCAGCGCCAACACCAGCACCGTACGCAGCGCCGCCCGCTGCTGGCGCGCGGCGCGCGTGGCGTCGGCCGCGCTGTGTGAGGAGGGTTCGGAAGCGTTGTTCATGCGGGGATTCGCTGCCGGCGGACGTACTGCCGCCGGCGCGGATTCAGTGCGCGACGTCGCCATGCGCCAACATGCCGGGCCGGATCTCCGGCGGCGTCGAATACGTGTGATGCGGCGCCGGCGAGGGCACTTCCCATTCCAAGCCACGCGCGCCTTCCCACACCCGTGCCGGTGCCCGGCTCTTGGCGAAGTACACGCTGTAGATGATGTTGCCCACGAAGATCAGTTGGGTGGCGCCGAACACGAAGCCGCCGATCGAACTGACCATGTTCCAGTCGGCGAACGCCACGTTGTAGTCGGGGATGCGGCGCGGCATGCCGGCCAGTCCCAGGAAATGCATCGGGAAGAACAGCACGTTGACCGAGATCACGCTGAGCCAGAAATGGATCTTGCCCCAGCGCTCGGAGTACATGTGGCCGGTCCACTTGGGCAGCCAGTAGTACACGCCGGTCATGATGCCGAAGGCCGCACCGGTGACCAGTACGTAATGGAAATGCGCCACCACGAAATAACTGTTGTGGTACTGGTAGTCGGCCGGCACGAGGCCGAGCATCAGGCCCGAGAATCCGCCGACGGTGAACAGGATCACGAAGGCCACCGCGAACAGCATCGGCGTCTCGAAGGTCATCGAGCCCTTCCACATCGTGGCCACCCAGTTGAACACCTTCACGCCGGTGGGCACCGAGATCAGCATCGTGGCGTACATGAAGAACAGCTGTGCGCCCACCGGCAGACCCACCGTGAACATGTGGTGCGCCCAGACGATGAACGACAGGAATGCGATCGAGGCGGTGGCGTACACCATCGGCTTGTAGCCGAAGATCGGCTTGCGCGCGAAAGTGGGGATGACCTCGGAGATCACGCCGAAGGCCGGCAGGATCATCACGTACACCTCCGGGTGCCCGAAGAACCAGAATATGTGCTCGTACAGCAACACGTCGCCGCCACCGGCGGCATTGAAGAAGTTGGTGCCGAAGTACTTGTCGGTCAGCAGCATGGTCACCGCGCCGGCCAGCACCGGCATGACCGCGATCAGCAGGAACGCGGTAATCAGCCAGGTCCATACGAACAGCGGCATCTTCAGCAGGTCCACCCCCGGCGCGCGCAGGTTGAGGATGGTGGCGATGATGTTGATCGAGCCCATGATCGAGCTGATGCCCATCAAGTGGATGGCGAAGATGGTGAACGCCAGCGACTCGCCGCTTTGCAGCACCAGCGGCGGATACATCACCCAGCCGCCCGCTGCCGCGCCGCCCGGCAGAAACAGGGTGGACAGCAGCAGCAGGAAAGCGAACGGCAGAATCCAGAACGACAGGTTGTTCATGCGCGGCAGCGCCATGTCCGGCGCGCCGATCATCAGCGGAATCTGCCAGTTGGCCAGGCCCACGAACGCCGGCATGATCGCGCCGAAGATCATGATCAGGCCGTGCAGCGTGGTCAGCTCGTTGAAGAAGTAGGGCTGCACCAACTGCAGGCCGGGCTCGAACAGTTCCGCGCGGATCACCATCGCCATGGCGCCGCCGATGAAAAACATCACCAGCGCCAGCACCAGATACATGGTGCCGATGTCCTTGTGGTTGGTGGCGAATAGCCAGCGGTGGACGAAGCCCTTGGGCACGTCGTCGTGGTGCACATCATCGTGGGTCGCGGCGTGGGTGCTCATGTTCTGCTGCCTCGGTCGAATGCGGTGGGATCAGCCTTGCGGAGCGGCGGGCGCACCGGTCACCTCGGCGGTGCGCGAAATCGCATCCATGCGCGACCTGTTCTCCTGGTCGACCAGCCACTGCTGGAATTCGGCGCGCGGCACCGCCTTGATCACGATCGGCATGTAGGCGTGGTCCTGGCCGCACAACTGCGCGCACTGGCCGCGGTAGGTGCCGGGCGTGTCGAACTTGCCCCAGGCATCGTGAATCTGGCCGGGGATGGCATCGGCCTGCCAGCCCAGCGCCGGCACCCAGAAGCCGTGGATGACGTCGGCCGCGGTGATCAGGAACTGGATCTTGGTGTGGGTGGGCACCACCAGCGGATGGGTGACATCCAGCAGATAGTCGTGCACGCCATGCGCGGATACCACGCTCCATGGACTGACGCCGGAGTCCGCCTGGCGCGCCACGTTGCTGTCTTCGGCCAGCTTGGACAGGAAACCGACCCGGTTGACCGGCTGCCCGAGATAGCTGAGGTAGTCGTAACGCCACATCCACTGGATGCCGGTGACCTTGACGGTGAGCTGCGAACCGTTGGTGTTGTTCTCATAGACCAGCAGGTGCGTGGCCGGATAGGCCAGGCCGATCAGGATCAGCACCGGGATGACGGTCCACACCACCTCGAGCGTGGTGTTGTGGGTGAAGCCGGCTGGCTTCGCACCCTTGGATTTGCGGAACCGGATCAAGGCATAAACCATCGCGCCATAGACCACCACGCCGATGCCTATGCAGACATAGAACACCGCCATATGCAGATCCCACACGTCGTGCGACAGCCCGCTGTCGCCGCGCGTGAGGTTGAGCTGCCAAGGTGAAGGATGCTCCGGGTTGGCCAGGGCGGGAACGGCAAGCAGTGCGCCGGCCAGCGCCAGCAGCGCGCGCACGGCGCGACGGAACGCTGTCGGTTGGGCAAGCGGAATGACGGGCTGGGTCATGAATATGTCCGGGGTTGCGGTGATTGGGCCGGCTGGCGCAGACGCGCCAGACTGGCTTCGAGTTGCCTGCACAACGCGCTGCGCTCCTCCTCGCCGAGGAAGGCGCCGATTTCGAGCGCCTTGCCGTGCGAGACCAGCGTCAGGTGCGCGTGCGCGCGGCCCGGCTGCAGGCGCACGCGCACCCAATAGGGCTGCAGACGCACGCTGGGCTGCTGCGTCGGGAAACGCGCCACTTCCAGCGTGTCCTCGCTGAGCGTGATGCGCTCGGCGCGCGCGCCGGCGCGCCACACCCACGCGAACACCAGCAGCACCAGGCCGGCATCGAGCAGGGCGAACAGCGGCGCGAACGCATTGCCAGCCAGCGAACTGGCCAGCGCCACCAGCATGATGTAGCCGGCCAGCAATCCCGCCGCCCAGCGCAGCGCGCGCAGACTGAGCGCGCGGTTGGGCCGCAGCCACAGGACCTGGGTGGTGGACGCCGGCGCGAGGGTGTCGATCGAAACCATCGGTGTTTTGGATCCCTTCAGCTTTGAGGATAGCGCCCGCGCGCAACGGGCGGCAAGCCGCGCACGCAGGCGCGCGCGTAGCCCGGGATCCGGGGGTGCGTGTACCGCGCCCCATGCGGCAGCGTGCCGCATGGCCCGCGTGCTGCGACTGCGGCGGCCCGCGCGTGACCCCTAAAATGGCGGGACTTTGCCTGCCGCAGACACCATGGACATCCTCACGCCCGAGCTTTCCGCGCACGCTCGTTTTCCGGCCTTCGGACCGGCCTGGAGCCAGACCGAGCAGGACGCTCTGGCCGCGTGCCTGGCCGAGGCCATGCCCACACCCCCGGCGGCGGCGGCCATCGAGCGCCAGGCCATCGCGCTGGTCGAACGCGTGCGCGCCCGCGCCGTAGAGCAAAGCGCTGTCGAATCCTTCATGCGCCAGTACGACCTGTCCAGCGAGGAGGGCGTGCTGCTGATGTGCGTGGCCGAGGCGCTGCTGCGCATCCCCGACGCCGCCACCGCCGACCGCCTGATCCAGGACAAGCTGGGCGATGCCGACTGGAACAAGCACCTGGGCAAGAGCGATTCGCTGTTCGTCAACGCGTCCACCTGGGGCCTGCTGCTCACCGGCCGTCTGGTGCAATTGTCGACCAGCACCGAGCGCGACTGGCTGGGCGCGCTGAAGCGCCTGGCCGGACGCAGCGGCGAACCGCTGGTGCGGCTGGCGGTGCGCCAGGCCATGCGCATCATGGGCCACCAGTTCGTGATGGGACGCAGCATCGATGAGGCGCAGTCGCGCGCGACCGAGAAGGACAACCGCGCGTACCGCTACTCCTACGACATGCTCGGCGAGGCCGCGCTGACCGCCCCCGACGCCGCGCGCTATCTCGAGGCGTACCGCCAGGCCATCGTCGCGCTGGGCCGTCGCGGGCCTTATGACGACGTGCTGGAGGCGCCGTCGATCTCGGTCAAGCTGTCGGCGCTGCACCCGCGCTACGAGTTCGCGCAGCGCGCGCGCACGCTGGCCGAACTGACCCCGTGCCTGCTCGAACTGGCGCAACTGGCCAAGGCGCAGGGCATCGGCATGACCGTGGACGCCGAGGAGGCCGACCGCCTGGAGCTGTCGCTGGAGGTGATCGGTGCGGTGTTCGCCGACCGCTCGCTGGACGGCTGGGAAGGCTACGGCCTGGCGGTGCAGGCCTACCAGAAGCGCGCGCCGCAGGTGATCGACTGGCTGGTCGGGCAGAGCCGTGCCGTGGGCCGGCGCTGGTGCGTGCGCCTGGTCAAGGGCGCGTACTGGGACGCCGAGATCAAGCGCGCGCAGGAGCAGGGCCACGGCGCGTATCCCGTGTTCACGCGCAAGGTCAACACCGACGTGTCCTACCTGGCCTGCGCGCGGCGCATGCTGGAAGCCGGCAGCACGTACATCTATCCCGCGTTCGCCACCCACAACGCGCACACGGTGGCGGCCATCCACCATCTCGCGGCGGGCCGCCCCTACGAATTCCAGCGCCTGCACGGGATGGGCGCCGATCTGTATGCCGAGGTCATCGACAAGGACCAACTGGACGCACCCTGCCGCGTGTACGCCCCGGTGGGCAGTCACGAGGATCTGCTGCCCTATCTGGTGCGGCGCCTGCTGGAAAACGGCGCCAACACCAGTTTCGTCAACCGCATTTCCGACACCGGCCTGACGCCGGCGGAACTGGTGGCCGATCCCTGCGCTGCCGCCGTGCGCAACGCGCAGGCGCAGCATCCGCGCATCCCGCTGCCCGCCGACATGTATCTGCCGATCAGGAGCAACTCCATGGGCGTCAATTTCGCCAACGACCCCGAACTGCGCGCGCTGGCCGAACAGGTCAACGCCAACCCCGGCCCCTGGCAGGCGGCGCCGCGGGTGCCGGGCGCCACGGACAGCACGGCGGCGGCACGCGAGGTGCGCGATCCGGCCGACCGCCGCCGCATTGTGGGTCAATGGCGGGCCGCCGACGCGGCGACCATCGAACGCGCGCTGACCAATGCCGTCGCTGCACAACCGGGCTGGGACGCCACGCCCGCCACGCAGCGCGCCGGCATCCTCGAACGCGCCGCCGACCTGCTGGAGGCGCGCCGCGGCGCCTTCGTCGCGATGTGCGTGCGCGAGGCCGGCAAGACTCTGCCCGCCAGCGTGGCCGAGGTGCGTGAAGCGGCCGATTTCCTGCGCTATTACGCGCACGAAGCGCGGCGCCTGTGCAGCGCGCCGCTGGCCCTGCCCGGCCCCACCGGCGAGCAGAACCGGATGCATCTGCACGGTCGCGGTGTGTTCGTGTGCATCAGCCCATGGAACTTCCCGCTGGCCATCTTCACCGGTCAGATCGCCGCCGCGCTGGTGGCCGGCAACAGCGTCATCGCCAAGCCGGCCGAGCAGGCCACGCTGATCGGCCACGCCATGACCTGCCTGCTGCACGAGGCCGGGATTCCGCAGGCGGTGTTGCAGTTCCTGCCCGGCGACGGTGGTACGGTCGGCGCGGCGCTCACCGGCGACCCGCGCGTGGCCGGCGTGGCCTTCACCGGCGGCACCGACACCGCCTGGGCCATCAACCGCGCACTGGCCGCGCGCAACGCGCCGATCGCCGCGCTGATCGCCGAAACCGGCGGCCAGAACGCGCTGATCGCCGACTCCTCGGCGCTGCCCGAGCAACTGGTCAAGGACGCCGTCGCCTCGGCCTTCGATTCGGCCGGACAGCGCTGCTCCGCGGCGCGCGTGCTGTTCGTGCAGGAGGACATCGCCGACAGGGTGCTGACCATGCTGGCCGGCGCCATGGCCGAGCTGAAGGTGGGTGACCCCGGACTGCTGTCCACCGACGTCGGCCCGGTGATCGACCAGGACGCGCTGGACGTACTCGCCACGCACGCCGCGCGCATGGACCGCGCAGCGCGCAAGATCGCCGAAGCGCCGCTGCCGGCGGATTGCGCGCACGGCACTTTCTTCGCGCCGCGCGCCTACGAGATATCCGGCATCGACGTGCTGCAGCGCGAAGTTTTCGGCCCGGTGCTGCACGTGGTGCGCTGGCAAGCCGATCAGCTCGATGCGGTGATCGCCGCCATCAATGCCACCGGCTATGGCCTGACGCTGGGCATCCACAGCCGCATCGACGCCACCGTCGAACGCATCAGCCGCGGCGTACGCGCCGGCAATTGCTACGTCAACCGCAACCAGATCGGCGCGGTGGTCGGCGTGCAGCCGTTCGGCGGCGAAGGCCTGTCCGGCACCGGCCCCAAGGCCGGCGGCCCGCATTACCTGCAGCGCTTCATGACCGAGCGCGTGGTCAGCATCAACACCACCGCCGCCGGCGGCAACGCCTCACTGCTGACGCTGCAGGAAGATTGAGCGGCTTGCAAAACCGCTCCGGCACATGATGGATGTGCCGCCGCGACAAGCACGCAAGTGCTGGTCGCGACAAAGGTGGCGCGGCTAAGCCGCGCCCATTTGCTGGCATGCAGTCGCTTTGAATCGGGCGGCGGGATGCCCGATCTTGCAATCGGATCCGAGCCTAGTCCAGGCGGCAAGCGGCGGCCACGGCGCGGCAGCGCGCCGCGCGCAAAGCCTCGCCCAGCGCCGGCCCGGCCAGGCCCTGTGCCAGCAGCGGCTCGCTGCGTACCGCCTGCGCCGCCGCCAGCGCGGCGCGCAAGCGCGCCGCCTGCGGATAGGGCGCATGCTGGTGGCCGGCGCGGCCGCGCGCGTCGGCCTCGCAGGCGAGCAGGAAACCGTCCAGGCGCTGCGGCCTGCGCAGGGCATCGAGCTTCTCCAGCAACAGCAGCAGCGTGCCGGCGCGCAGCGCCAGCGCGCGGTGCGCGTCGAGGTGGTAGCGGCACACCGCCTCGGCCAGCGCGCGGTGCTCGTTGCCGACCTTGAGCCGGGCGCACAGCGCGCGCAGCGGCACCAGCCCGCGCGTCTCGTGGGCGATGTGGCGCGGCCAATCGGCCTGCGGCGTCAGTGCCTTGCCCAGGTCGTGGGTGAGCGCGGCGAAGCCCACCGCATCATCGCCGGGCGCCAGCGTGGCGGCGGCGTCCAGCACCATTTCGAGATGCGTGCCGGTGTCGATCTCGGGATGGTGCGCGGCCGGCTGCGGCACGCCGTACAGCGCATCCACCTCGGGCAGCAGCCGCGCCAGCGCGCCGCAGTCGCGCAACACGCGCAGCATCGCCGCGGGCCGCGGCTCGGCCAGTCCCTTGCGCAGCTCGGCCCAGACGCGCTCGGGCACCAGATGGTCCACCTCGCCCTGCGCGACCATGCGGTGCATCAGCGCGAGGGTATCCTCGGCCACGCGGAATCCCAGCGGCGCGAAGCGCGCGGCGAAGCGTGCCACGCGCAGCACCCGCACCGGATCCTCCACGAAGGCCGGCGCAACGTGGCGCAGCAGGCGCGCCTCGAGATCGCGCTGTCCGCCGTAGGGATCGATGATGCGCCCTGCGGCGTCCTCGGCCATGGCGTTGATGGTCAGGTCGCGGCGCGCCAGATCCTGCTCCAGGGTGACTGCAGGCGCGGTGTCGAACTCGAATCCGTGGTAACCGTGGCCCTGCTTGCGCTCGGTGCGCGCCAGCGCGTACTCCTCGGCCGTGTCGGGATGCAGGAATACCGGGAAGTCCTTGCCCACCGGCTTGAAACCGGCCGCGAGCATGGCCTGCGGCGTTGCGCCCACCACCACATGGTCGCGATCGCCGCCGACGCGGCCCAGCAGGCGATCGCGCACGGCGCCGCCGACCAGGTACACCGCGAAAGGCAGAGTTGCAGGCATGCGCGAAGGCTAGCAGGCGCGGTGCCGGGTCCGGGATTCGATCATCGCGCCGTCCGCGGCATCCCGGCTGCGTCGTCATGCCGGTGCGCCGCGCTGGCGCGACGATGCCCGCGCCGGCAGCGCCGCGATGGACTTGTCCGGCGCTCCGGGTCCCGCTCAGCGCACCCCGTGCATCAGCCGGCTGATCCGCGGCGCGATCAGCAGCAGCAGCGCGGCCGCGCCCAGCAGCAGCCAGAAGCTGAAGGTGAATCCTTGCAGCGCCGAAGCCACAGTCATGCCGCTCTCGCCACTGACGTGGCCGGCGAAGATGCCCGAGAGGTTGTTGCCGATCGCGGTGGACAGAAACCAGCCGCCCATGGCCAGGCCCACGTAGCGCAGCGGCGCCAGCTTGGTGACCATCGACAAACCGATCGGCGACAGGCACAGCTCGCCCACGGTCTGCAGCACGTACACCAGCACCAGCGGCCAGAACGGAATCTGCCCGTTGCGGCTCACCAGCGCACTCAGCGCATACATCAGCAACAGAAACGCTAGCGCGTTGAACAACAGGCCCAGCCCGAACTTGCGCGGAATCGACGGCTCGCGTCCGCGCGTGCCCAGCCAGCCCCAGGCCAGCGCCACCAGCGGCGCCAGCAGCACGATGGCGGCGGGATTGACCGACTGAAACCAGCCGGTGGGGAAGGCCCAGCCGCCAAGCAGCTCGCGGTCGACCAGGTTCTGCGCGAGGAAGTTGAACGAGCTGCCGGCCTGCTCGAAGAACATCCAGAACAGCACATTGAACACGAACAGCAGCAGCATGGCGATGACCTTGTCGCGGGCCACGCCGCCCTCGCGCAGCGCTTCGATGAGCAGCATCAACGCCAGCGCCACGAACAGCGCGCCGAGTATCCATGCCAGCACGCCGGCGCCGACCTCGGCCATCAGCAGATACACCACCGGCACGGCCGCGACCGCACCGGCCAACACCCAGCCCAGCATGGCTGTGCCGTTGCGTCCCTGCGGCGAGCGGCCGATGCCCTGCAGCCGGTGGCGACCGAACCAGAACCACAACATGCTGATCGCCATGCCGATGCCGGTGGCGACGAAAACCGCCTTGTAGTTCTGCACCAGCGGCGTGCCGCTGATGACGCTGGCCAGCCAGCCGGTGAGCAGCGGCGAGACCAGCGCGCCCAGGTTGATGCCCATGTAGAAAATGGTGAAGCCGCGGTCGCGTCGTGCGTCGCCCGGCGCATACAGCTGGCCGACCAGGGTCGAGATGTTGGGCTTGAACAGGCCGTTGCCGACGATGATCGTGGCCAGCCCCAGCAGGAAAATCTGCTGCTGCGGCAGCACGATCGTGAAATAGCCGACGGCCGAAATCGCCGCGCCCAGCAGGATCGAGCGCTGGTAGCCGATCAGCCGATCGGCCACGTAGCCGCCGAAGATCGCCGTGGCGTACACCAGCGCCAGGAACGCGCCGTAGGTGCGGCTGGCGTAACCCTGCCCCGCGGCGTCGCCGTCGAAAAACTGCGCAACGATGTACAGCGTCAGCGCCCAGCGCATGCCGTAGAAGGCGAAGCGCTCCCAAAACTCGGTCATGAACAGCATCCACAGCGGACGCGGATGGCCGAGCAGGTCGGTGAACCGCGGCTGCGGCGCGGCGGTATCGGTGGTGGCCATGCATGCTCCCCTCGCCCGCGGCCGTGACCGGCGGGCTGTCGCTCGAGCACGCAGCATCCGGGGCCTCTGCCGGCCCGGTCAAAGCCCGGAAGTCATGCCTGGGCAGGCGGCGGCGCCGTGCGCGCAGGCGTCAACGCACGCCGTGCATCAGCTTGACGATCCACGGCGCGGCGATCAGATACACCAGCGCGATGGCGACGCCGCCGTAGAGCAGACCCTCGAACACACGCGCATAGGCCTCGATGCCGCCGCGCGTAGTCAGCGCAGCGATCTGACCGGAGAGGTCGTAGGACACGCTGACACCAAAGAACCAGCCGCCCATCGCCAGCGAGACCTCGTCCGCCGCGGCCAGCTTGCCCACCAGTGCGTAGCCGATGGGCGAGAGTGCCAGTTCGCCGATGGTCGAGCCGAGATAGCACGCCAGCAGCGTCCACGCCGCGACCTTGCCGCCGGGCAATTGCAGGTAATCGACCGCGTACAGCAGCACGCCGTAGCCCAACGCCACCAGCAGCAGGCCAATGCCGAACTTGCGCGGTGTCGAGGGGTTGATGCCGCGGCGATCCAGCCACGGCCACAGCAGCGCCATGAACGGCGCGAAGATCAGGATGTACAGCGGGTTCGCCGACTGGAACAGCGTGAAGCTCCAGGGCATCCCCAGCAGTTGCCCGTGCCACAGCGGCGCCACGTGGTCGCGCGCGAAGAAGTTCAGCGCGCTGGCGCTGAGCAGGCTCATCGCCCAGAACAGCACCATGGCGATGAACAGCAGCAGCAGCGCGATGTAGCGCTGGCCCTGCACGCGGTCGCGGCGGCGCACGCTGCTGGCGACGAAGTACAGCACCAGCAGGCCGATCAGCGTGTACACCACCGCGTTCATCGCATGGGGGTGCGCCAGCAGCCAGGCGCAGGGCGGCACCAGCAGCAGCGCCCCCAGCGTCACCACCGGCGTCGACCACGGACGCTTGAAGCGCACCGCGTCCTGCGCGCCGGGCATGCGGCGATGCTTCCACTCGAACACCAGGGCGGCCAGCAGCGCGCCCGCCGCCGCGGCCAGGAAACCCCAGCGGTAGCCGTAGCTGGCGCCGACCCATGCCGCGCACACGAACGGCGCCACGAACGCGCCGAAGTTGATCGCCAGATAAAACAGCGTGTAGCCGGCGTCGCGCTTGGGGTCGTCTTTGGCGTAGTTGCGCCCGACCAGCACGGTGAGCGGGATGCTGAGGCCGGTGGCCAGCACGAAGAAGGCCAGCGCCAGGGTGAAGACTGCGCGGTCGGGCATGGTCATGCCCAGCAGCCCCGGGATCATCAGCCACAACGCCAGCCGCAGCGCCTGCACCTCGCCCAGCACGTTGTCGGCCACCCAGCCGCCCAGGATCGCGCTGGCGTAGGCCAGCGCGCCGAAACCGGCGAACAGGTAGTTGGCCTGCGCCAGCGCCTGCTCGTGCGGGAGAGCGGCGAAGAAGGTGTCGGCCGCGTAGGGCGCCAGGAAGGCGCGGAAGCCGTAGAACGCGAAATTCACGCCGACGGTGACCGCCAGCAGCATCCACAACAGGCCGGGATGGCCCAGGACGCGGCCGGAATCCGGCAGGGGATATTCGCGCGAATCGTCGCTTGTGTGCATGACCGGCCCCGATGGCGGCTGATCCGTGCCAGCCGGCGCGCGACGTTACCGGCGCCTCACCCGGCGCGGCAAGGCGCGACGCAATAGATCAGCCCGGGCCCAACACCGTGCGCACTTCCAGCAGTTCGGGGAAAAAGGTCAGCTCCAGCGCCTGCTTCAGGAATCCCACGCCGCTGGAGCCGCCGGTGCCGCGCTTGTGGCCGATGATGCGCTCGACCGTCTTCATGTGGCGGAAGCGCCACAACTGGAAGCTCTCCTCCACGTCCACCAATTGCTCGCACAGCGCGTAGGCCGCCCAGTGCGTATGCGTGTCGGCGTAGATGCGCCGGAACACCGGCACCAGCGCGGGTTCGCGGTGATGGGGCTGCGCCCAGTCGCGTTCGATGCACGCGGCCGGCACCGCATGACCGCGACGCGCCAGGTGACGCAGGAACTCGTCGTACAGGCCGGGCGCCTCGAGGATGGCGCGCAGCGTGCGCTGGGCGTCGGCGTCGTGCGCGAACACCGCGACCATTTCGCTGTTCTTGTTGCCCAGCAAAAACTCGATGCAGCGGTATTGCAGCGACTGGAAACCCGAGGCCGGCCCCAGCACCTGGCGGAATTCCAGGTACTCGCTGGGCGTCAGCGTTTCCAGCACCGCCCACTGCTCGAACAACTGCCGCTGCACCTGCTTCACCCGCGCCAGGATCTTGGCGCAGGGATCGAGCCGATCCTGCTGCAAATGCGCGATCGCCGCGCGCAGCTCGTGGATGATCAGCTTCATCCACAGCTCGCTGACCTGATGCTGCACGATGAACAGCATCTCGTCGTGGTGCTCGGGCCGCGACAGCGGATGCTGCGCATCGAGCAGGCGCGGCAGATCGAGATAACCCGCGTAGGTGGTGCGCCCGGCCAGATCGCGTTCGATGCCCGGCTCCAGCGCGCGGCGGTTGTCATCGCTCATGGCGGATCGCAGTGTGGAAACGCGTGTAGGGTAGCGCCTGCGCGACGTGTTCCGGAGCGCCGCCTGCTGCGCCGTGCCTTGCCCGCATGGTGCGCGGCCTGTTATTTCTATGGGTCACGTTGGACGCGCCGGCGCGCACTGGATCGCACCTGCGCCCTTTTCTACGGCTACGCCGCGTCCTGTTCCGGGAGATCCCCCGTGTCCACTTGTGCAAGTTTTCAGATCGAGCATCTGCAGTACCTCGATGCCGAGGGCAAGCTGCGCGCCGCCGCGCCGCCGCTGGCCAAGGATTTCGAGCAGCTGGTCGCGCTGTACAGGCAAATGCTGTTCGTGCGCGTGTTCGACGCCAAGTCGGTGGCGCTGCAGCGCACCGGCAAGCTCGGCACTTACGCCTCGTGCCTGGGCCACGAGGCCGTGCACGTGGGCGTCGGCTCGGCACTGCGCCCCGAGGACTGCTTTGCGCCCAGCTACCGCGAATACGGCGCGCAGTTCTGCCGCGGCGTGCAGGCGCGCGAGGTGCTGATGTACTGGGGCGGCGACGAGCGCGGCAACGACTACTCCGGCCCACGCCACGACTTCGCCTGGTGCGTGCCGATCGCCACCCAGTGCCTGCACGCGGCCGGCGCGGCGCTGGCCTACAAGTTGCGCAAGGAGCCGCGCGCGGCGGTGTGCTGCGTCGGCGACGGTGGCTCGTCCAAGGCCGATTTCTACGGCGCCATCAACGTCACCGGCGCAATGACGCTGCCGTTGGTGGCGGTGATCATCAACAACCAGTGGGCGATCTCGGTGCCGCGCAAGGCGCAGACCGGCGCGCAGACGCTGGCGCAGAAGGGCATCGCTGCCGGCTTGCCCTGCGTGCAGGTGGACGGCAACGACTTGATCGCGGTGCGCGCCGCCATGGACACCGCCCTCGAACGCGCGCGCAAGGGCGGGGGCGGCACGGTGATCGAGGCGGTTACCTACCGCCTCTCCGACCACACCACCGCCGACGACGCGCGCCGCTACCGCGACGACGCCGAGGTGAAGGCCGCCTGGGCGCGTGAGCCGATGAAGCGCCTGCGCGCCTACCTGGAAGCGCACAAGGCTTGGGACGAGAAAAAAGAAGAGGCTTGGAAGGCCGAGTGCGCCGCGCGCGTCGATGCCGAGGTCAACGCCTACCTCGAAAGCAAATCGCAGCCGGTGACGGCAATGTTCGACTACACCTACGCCGAACTGCCGGTGGATCTGGCGCGGCAGCGCGAGGCGGCCATCGCCCGCGAGCAGGGACACTGAGGAGCACGCGATGGCACAGATCACCCTTATCGAAGCCGTGACCCAGGCGCTGGCCTGGGAGATGGCGCACGATCCCGCGGTCGTGGTTCTGGGCGAGGACGTGGGCGTCAACGGCGGCGTGTTCCGCGCCACCCAGGGCCTGCAGCAGAAGTTCGGCCCCGAGCGCGTCATCGACACGCCGCTGGACGAGACCACCATCGCCGGCCTCACCGTGGGCCTGGCCGCGCAAGGCATGAAACCGGTGGCCGAAGCGCAGTTCGAGGGCTTCATCTACCCGATGATGGAGCACATCGCCTGCCACGCCGCGCGCATGCGCACGCGCACCCGCGGCCGTCTGCACGTGCCGGCGGTGTACCGCGCGCCCTGGGGCGGCGGCATCCGCGCACCCGAGCACCACTCCGAGGCCAACGAGCATCTGTTCACCAACATCCCCGGCCTGCGCGTGGTGATGCCGTCTTCGCCGGCGCGCGCCTACGGCCTGCTGCTGGCAGCCATTCGCGATCCGGACCCGGTGATGTTCTTCGAGCCCAAGCGCATCTACCGCCAGTACAAGGAAGAGGTACCCGACGACGGCGAGGCGCTGCCGCTGGACGTGTGCTTCGTGCTGCGCGACGGCAGCGACGTGACCCTGGTGACCTGGGGCGCGCAGGTGAAAGAAACCCTGGAAGCCGCCGATGCGCTGGCCAAGGAGGGCATCAGCGCCGAGGTGATCGACCTGGCCACGGTCAAGCCGCTGGATTTCGACACCATCGCCGAGTCGGTGGCCAAGACGCACCGCTGCGTGATCGTGCACGAGGCGCCGCGCACCGCCGGCTTCGGCGCCGAGATCGCCGCGCGCCTTGCCGAGCACTCGATGTTCGATCTGTACGCACCGGTCGAGCGCGTCACCGGCTACGACACGCACATTCCGCTGTTCCGCCTGGAGATGAAATATCTGCCCAGCGTGCAGCGCATCGTCGAGGCCGCCAAACGCACGCTGACGGTGTGAGGGACGTTTTGCCAAAACGGCTCGACAGCCTGGTCCGCGAAGAACGCCAAGGGCACAAAAGGCACCAGTAGATCGTGCAGTCCATCAGACGCGCCGCACAGACTCAAAGACGGGTTTTTCGTACTGCGCGATAATCAACTTCGCGTTCTTGGCGTCCTTCGCGGACAGAATTTGTTTCACCACGACTCACCGCTCATCCAGGGAATCGCACCATGGCCGAGATCAAGACATTCCACCTCCCCGACCTCGGTGAAGGCCTGCCCGATGCCACCATCGTCGAATGGCTGGTGAAGGAAGGCGCCACGGTACGCCTGGACGATCCGCTGGTTTCCATGGAGACCGCCAAGGCCGTGGTCGAGGTGCCCTCGCCCTACTCCGGCAAACTGGTGAAGATGCATGGCGATAACGGCGATGTGATCATCACCGGCGCGGTGCTGGCTGAATTCGAGATCGATCCCAAACTGCCGCAGCGCGCCGAGGCGCAGTCCACCGGCCACCACCATGCGCCCGCCGGCGCGGGCAGCAAAGCCGCACACAATGGCGACACCGTGGTGGCCTCGGATGAAGGCGGCGAGATCAGCAGCGGCGGCGCCAAACCCGCCGGCGGCGACGCCGGTACCGTGGTCGGCGCCATGCAAAGCTCCGATGCCGTGCATGCCGAACAGGCCGTCAGCGTCGGCGGCGTCAAGGCCGTACCCGCGGTGCGCGCGCTGGCGCGCAAACTCGGCGTCGACCTGGCCCGCGTCGCGCCCAGCGGCGCCGGCGGCGTGGTCACCATGAACGACGTCAAGCTGGCCGCGGCCGCAGGCTCGGCGATGACCGCCGCTCCCGTCGGAAGAGGGGCCAGGGGTGAGGGTTCGACACCCGCGCAACGTGCCGTGACACCCGCACTCTCATCCGCCCTGCGAGCGTCTTCTCCCGAGGCAAGAAGGGATGAACAACGCACAGCGCTGTCCGCCGCCGGCAAGCCGGTGCGCACCAGCCCGCCCGCCACGCACGCCGGCGTGCTGGGCCAGCCCGAGCAGCTCAAGGGCATGCGCCGCACCATGGCGCGGGTGATGGCCGAGGCGCACGCGCAGATCGTCGCCACCAGCATCGTGGATGATGCCGATCTGCATGCCTGGCAGGCCGGCAACGACATCACCGTGCGCCTGCTGCGCGCACTGGTGACGGCCTGCAAGACCGTGCCCGCGCTGAACGCCTGGTTCGACGGGCAGAACCTCACCCGTACCCTGCATCCGCATGTCGATATCGGCCTGGCCGTGGACACCGAGGACGGCCTGTTCGTGCCCGCTCTGCGCAACGCCGACCGGCTCGACGCCGCCGGCCTGCGCGCCGCGGTCAATCGCGCGCGCGCCGAGGTGATGGACCGCTCCATCGCGCCCTCGGAGCTCACCGGCTACACCATCATGCTGTCCAACTTCGGCATGTTCGCCGGCCGCTACGCCACGCCGGTGGTGGTGCCGCCGTGCGTCGCCATCCTCGGCGCCGGCAAGCTGCACCACGCCACCGTGCCGGTGCTGGGCGGCTTCGAGGCGCACCGCGTGATGCCGCTGTCGCTGACCTTCGACCACCGCGCCGCCACCGGCGGCGAGGCCGCGCGCTTCCTCAAGGCGGTCATCGACGATCTGGCGCTGCCGCGCTGAGCACGGCACGCGTGGCATGATCGCGGCGCCCGTCCTTGCCGGAGCGCCGCGATGGCCCACCACAGCCGCCTTGCCGGCTTCATCATCGACTGCAGGACCGGCGATCTCGGGGCCGCGGCAGCGTTCTGGAGCGCGGCGCTGGGCATCGCCATAGTCGATCCGGACGAGGGCGGCGAGGACCGTTATGCGCGCCTGGCCGCAGGTCCGGGCGATCTGCACATCGAAGTGCAAAAAGTCGAGCATGAATCGCGCGTGCACCTGGACATCGAAAGCGACGATATCGAGGCCGAGGTCGCGCGTCTGACGGCGCTGGGCGCGCGCGAAGTGGCGCGTCCGCGCGACGGCCGCTGGGTGGTGCTGCAGGCACCCACCGGCCAGCGCTTCTGCGTGGTGCGCATGCAGCACCCGCAGCACGGCGCAGCGCCCACGCAATGGTCATGACCGTCCCGTGCCTGTGCGGGACGCGACAGACACTGCACCGCCCTTGAACGCGCGGCGGCTCAGCCCACGCGTGCCACCGTCTGCTCGATCGCCCCGAAGATGCTGTGCCCGGCCGCGTCCAGTACCTCGATGCGCAGCGTGTCGCCGAACTTCAGGAACGGCGTTGACGGCTTGCCGTCGCGCAGGGTCTCGACGGTGCGCTGCTCGGCGATGCAGGAGGCGCCGCGCGCGGTGTCCCGGTTGGCGATGGTGCCCGAACCCACCAGCGTGCCGGCGGCCAGCGGACGCGTCCTGGCCGCGTGCGCGATCAACTGGGCGAAATCGAACTGCATGTCTTCGCCGCACTCGGTCGCGCCGAACCACACGCCGTTGATCCGGGTGCGCATCGACAGATGCAGCTTGCCGCCGCGCCAGGCTTCACCCGGTTCGTCCGGCGTGACGAATACCGGCGACAGCGCCGAGCGCGGCTTCGACTGCAAAAAGCCGAAACCCTTAGCCAACTCCGCCGGGATCAGGTTGCGCAAGCTGACGTCGTTGACCAGGCCGATCAGCTGGATATGCGCGGCGGCGTCCGCGACGCTCACGCCCATCGGCACGTCGTCGGTGATCACCACCACTTCGGCCTCGAGGTCGATGCCCCAGTCCTCGCTGGCGGCCAGCACCGGATCGCGCGGTCCGTAGAAGCCGGCGCTGGTGGCCTGGTACATCAGCGGGTCGGTGTAGAAGCTGGGCGGCATTTCGGCGCCGCGCGCGCGGCGCACGCGCTCGACGTGCGGCAGGTAGGCCGAGCCGTCGACGAACTCGTAGGCGCGCGGCAGCGGGGCGGCCAGGGCGGTCACGTCGAGATCGAACACCGTCGCACCGCCGTTGGGTGCCGCGGCGCCGGCCTGCAGGTGCTCGTACACGGCATTGAGCCGCGGCGCCACGTCCTGCCACTCATCCAGCGCCGCCTGCAGCGTCGGCGCGATGCCGGTTGCGCGCACCGCGCGGGTGAGGTCGCGGCAGACGACGATCAGCGTGCCGTCGCGGCCGCCTTCTTTGAGGGATGCGAGTTTCATGGCATGGACTCGATATTCGAGATGATCGTAAAAGCTAAAGCTGGCGTGGCGACCCCTCTCCCACCGCGAGAGGTGTGCAGAATCCGATGCGATCAGCGCCGCGCGGGATCGAAGTGTTTGGACAACCCCTGCCAGCAGCGCCAGTAGTCGGCCTGCAGTTCGGGCAGCGCCAGCGCCTGCGCGGTGGGACGGATCACCGCGCGCGTCTCGAACATGAAGGCCATGGTGTCGGTCAGATGCTGCGGCTGCGCGGTGTCGAGCGCCACCGCTTTGGCATGGCTGGCCGCGTCCGGGCCATGGCCGCTCATGCAGTTGTGCAGGCTGGCGCCGCCGGGCGCGAAGCCGCCGCTGCCGTCCTTGCCGGCGGTCTTGGCGTCGTACTCGCCGGTGATCAGGCCCATGAACTCGCTGGCGACGTTGCGGTGGAACCACGGCGGCCGGAAGGTGTGCTCGGCCACCAGCCAGCGCGGCGGGAAGATCGCGAAGTCCATGTTAGCGGTGCCGGGCGTGTCGCTGGGCGCGGTCAGCACGGTGAAGATCGACGGATCGGGATGGTCGTAGCTGATCGAACCGATGGTGTTGAAGCGCGCGAGGTCGTACTTGTACGGCGCGTAGTTGCCGTGCCAGGCGACCACGTCCAGCGGCGAGTGGTCGATGGCGGCGCGCCACAGCCGGCCCTGGAACTTGGCGATCAGCTCGAATTCGCCCTCGATGTCCTCGTAGGCCGCCACCGGCGCCAGGAAATCGCGCGCGTTGGCCAGCGCGTTGGCGCCGATCGGGCCCAGCTCGGGCAGGCGCATCGGCGCGCCGAAGTTCTCCGCCACGTAACCGCGCGCGGCGCCGTCGGGCACCGCCACCGTGAAACGCACGCCGCGCGGGATCACCGCGATCTCCAGCGGCGCCACATCCAGCACGCCCAGCTCGGTGGCGATGCGCAGACGACCGTGCTGCGGCACGATCAGCAATTCGGCGTCGGCGTTGTAGAAATAACGCCCTTGCATCGCGCGGTTGCAGGCGTACAGATGAATGCCGACACCCGTCTGTGCCGCCGCGCTGCCGTTGCCGGCAATGGTGAACAGGCCATCGACGAAATCGGTCGGCGTCGCCGGCAGCGGCCGCGGATCCCAGCGCAACTGATTGGGTGTGGCCGGCGCTTCGTCGAAGCGGTTGTGGAGGTGCACCTCGGGCAGCAGCGCGAACGGCGCATGCATCGCCGCCGGACGGATGCGGTACAGCCAGCTGCGCCGATTCTGGTGGCGCGGCGCGGTGAATGCGGTGCCGGATAGCTGCTCGGCGTACAGGCCGTAGGGCACCCGCTGCGGCGAGTTCTGACCTTGCGGCAGCGCGCCAGGCAGCGCCTCGCTGGCGAATTCGTTGCCGAAACCGGATTGGTAGTTCATGCGCCGGTATCCCGTGTTTGTTGACGCGCGCTTGCCCTTTCTCCGTTCGTGCTGAGCGTAGCTCGCGCAGCGAACGGAGTCGAAGCACTCTTCTGCAGACGTTGTCGCCTGTGCTCGCCTCTGGCCAGAGCGCTCACAGCGCCCCAGTCCTCGGCCATGTAGGCCAGCTTCTTGGCCCGACTCCAGCCTTTGAGCTTGCGTTCCATCGTGAGCGCCTCGTAGCGCGTTTCGAACGCCTCCGCATGGGCCAGTTTCACTGGCCGCCGGACGGCGGTATACGCCCCACCCTGGCCTTGCCCATGCTGTTCCAGTCGCCGGTTCAGATCATCCGTGTGCCCGATGTAAAGGCTGCCATCGGCGCACTCGAGGATGTAGAGCGTGAAGTCCATTTCGCCTCCGAGGGACCTGCCCTTCGACTTCGCCGCTTCGCGGCTACGCTCAGGGCGAACGGTGAATGCTGCCACTCCGCGTGAACAGTGATTGCTGCCACTCCGAGCGGTGATTGCTATCGCCGAGGCCGAAGAGTGAATGCCATCGATCAAAGCGAACGGTGATCGCGAACGGTCGTCCGCGAATCGATCTTCCCGATCGTCGCCCGCGCTCCTCGCAGACTGAGGAGCAGGGGCCAGCGTCACTCACAACACCCCGCGCCGCATCTGGTCGCGCTCGATCGACTCGAACAGCGCCTGGAAGTTGCCCTCGCCGAAACCGAGGTTGCCCTTGCGCTGGATGATCTCGAAGAAGATCGGCCCGATGCAGTTCTGCGTGAAGATCTGCAGCAGCAGCTTCTGCTTGGTCTCGGCATCGGCGTCGATCAGGATCTTGTTGCGCGCCATGCGCGGCACGTCCTCGCGGTGGCCGGGGATGCGCCGGTCGATCACCTCGTAGTAGGCGTCGGGCGTATCCAGAAAATCCACGCCGGCGGCGCGCATCGCCTCGACCGTGGCGTAGATGTCGTCGGTGAAGCAGGCGATGTGCTGGATGCCCTCGCCATGGTATTCGTCGAGGTATTCGTTGATCTGGCTCTTGGGGTCGGACGACTCGTTGAGCGGGATGCGCACCATGCCGTCCGGCGCGGTCATCGCCTTGGACACCAGGCCGGTCTTGGCGCCCTTGATGTCGAAGTAGCGGATCTCGCGGAAGTTGAACAGGCGTTCGTAGTAGCGCGACCACTGTTCCATGTGGCCGAAGCGCAGGTTGTGGGTCAGGTGGTCGATGAAGGTCAGGCCGTAGCCCCGGGGATGGCGCTCGACGCCGGGCAGGTACTCGAACTCGGCGTCGTAGGCGCTGCCGTTGCCGCCGTAGCGATCGACCAGATACAGCATGCAGCCGCCGATGCCCTCGATCACCGGGGCAGCCACGGCCTTGGTGTCCTCCAGCGCGCCGATGGCTGCGGCGCCGTTGCCCAGCGCCCGCTCGCGCACCCACGCCGCCGGCTTGCTGAAGCGGATCGCGAAGCCGCAGGCCGACGGCCCGTGCCGGCGCGCGAACGCGGCCGCGAACGAATCCGGCTCCTCGTTGACCAGGAAATTGCAGTCGCCCTGGCGATACAGCGTCACCCGTTTGCGGCGATGGCGCGCCACGGCGCTGAAGCCCAGGCGCTGGAACAGCGCGTGCAGCAGCGCCGGGTCGGGCGCGGCGAACTCGACGAACTCGAAGCCGTCCACGCCCATGGGATTGTCGAACTGCACCGGCTGCATGCCGGTGCTGGGTTGCGCGCTCATGGTGGCCTCCGCAGGGCACGCGGCGCTTGCGCCGCTGACCTTGGCAGTATAGTTTCACATGCAACCATTTGCAGGATGCGCCGCACCATGCGCGAGCATGCCCCGCTGGAGTTGGAACACTTCCTGCCCTACCGGCTTTCCATCGCCAGCAACACTATCAGCCAGTCCATCGCGCGCGAGTACCAGCAGCGCTACGGACTCGGCGTGACCGAGTGGCGGGTGATCGCCGTGCTGGCACGCTACGATGGCGAGGGCCTGTCGGCGCGCGAGGTGGCCGAGCGCACCGCGACGGACAAGGTGACGGTCAGCCGCGCGTTGGCGCGTCTGGTGGCGGCCGGACGCGTGCGCAAGCGCATCCACCATGGTGACAGGCGGCGCTCGGTGCTGGCGCTGTCGGCCAAGGGCTGGGCGATCCACGACGCGGTGGCGCCGCGCGCGCGCGCGCACGAGGCCGCGCTGCTGGCGCGGCTGGATGCCCACGAGCGCGTCTGCCTGGCGCGCATTCTCGACAAGCTGACAGAGGCCGGACGCGCACCGCGCTGACGCGCGCCACGGCGCCCACTGTCGCGGCGAACGCCCGGATGCGAGGATTACGCATTCCCTCTGTAAACGGCCGCCGCATGGAGCAGACCCCGATCCCGACACCGGCGCCCGGCCGCATACGCCTGGGCTGGCTGCGCAAGCTGCGCTGGCTGGTGCCGCTGGCGTTCCTGGCGCTGACCTTCGCTCTGGCGGGGCGCGAGCTGTCGGCATTCGATCTGCGCAGTCTGCAGCGCACGCTGATCAACATTCCCACCCTGTATGCGGCGGGCGTCGCTGCCTTCGCCCTGCTGGCGGTGGCCTATACCGGCCTGATCGATCTGGCCATCGCACGCTGGCTGAAGCTGCCGATTCCGACGCTGCCGCTGCTGCGGCTGTCGTTCGTGGCCAATGCAATGGCCAACACCTTGAACCTCTCCGGCGCGGTCGGCTCCGGCGTGCGCCTGCTCGGCATGAACGGCTTCGGCGTCACCCTGCGCCGCGGCGCGGCGCTGGTGGGGCTGCAGATCTTGTCGTTGCCGCTGGGGCTGTCGGTGCTGATCATCCTGGCGCTGGCCAGCGGCCACGTCCCGGTCACGCCCGACCACGCCAGCCGCATGCTGGCGCTGCTGGTGCTGGTCGCGGCGGCGTTGTATCTGCCGCTGTATTTCGCGTTGACCGGCCGCCGCAAGCTGATGGGCTGGCTGCCGGAGGACCAGGGCGTGCCGCCGCTGGCGCTGCGCGCGCACCTGGCGCTGCTGTCGCTGGTGGACTGGGTGCTGGCCGCGGCCACGCTGTGGCTGTGCCTGGATCTGGCCGGCGCGCACATCGCGCTGCTGCCGTTGCTGGCTGCATTCGGAGCAGCCGCCACACTGGGTCTGGTGAGCATGATTCCGGGTGGACTCGGCGTGTTCGACGGCCTGCTGCTGCTGGCGCTGAGCGCGGCCGGCGTGCCGGTCAGCGCGGCCGGCGCCGGACTGTTCCTGTTCCGCGTGGTGTACTACCTGCTGCCCATGCTGCTGGCGCTGTGGCTGGGCGCGGGCATGCTGGCGCAACGCATGCCGGCGCTGACACGGCTGCGCGAACGCCTGGCCGCGCATCCGTTGATCGAACTGCTGGTGGTGCCGGCGGGTTATCTCGCCAACCTCGGCATCCGCGTGCTGGCGCTGCTGACCTTCGGCGCCGGCACGCTGTTGTTGATCGCCGCCGCGCTACCCAGCCTGCACCAGCGCATCGTGCACGCCGGCCTCGACCGGATGCCGGTGGTGCTGGAGGGCTCGCACTGGCTGAGCATCGTGATCGGGGTGCTGCTGCTGGGCTTGGCGCGCGGCATTGACGGGCGTCTGCGCGTGGCCTACCGCGCGGTGCAATGGCTGCTGTGGCTGGCCGCCGTGCTGGTGCTGCTGAAAGGCCTGCACTGGGGCGAGGCGCTGTTCCTGCTGACGGTGTCGCTGCTGCTGCGCGCACGCCGCGCCGAATTCAGCCGACGCGCGGTGCGCATGGCATCGAACGTCGGTCTGGGCTGGCTGCTGGGCCTGCTGCTGGTGGTGGCGGTGTTCTTCGCCGTGGGCGTCGCCGAGATCCTGCAGGTCGACAGCTTCGATCTGCTGGCCACCGGCCCGCACGCGCACGCCTCGCGCCTGGGCCGCGGGCTGGGTGCGGCGCTGCTGGGGCTGGCGCTGTATCTGGTATGGCGCGCGTTCGCGGTGCGCAAGCCGCGCCTGGCGCTGCCCGATGCGTCCGAACTGACGCGCCTGCAGGCGTTCTACGCCCAGCACGGCGGCGGCGCCTTCGCGCACCTGGGTTTCATGGCCGACAAGCATCTGTTCTGGGGCGAGGGCCACCGCACGCTGATCGCCTATGGCCATATCCGCAACCGCCTGATCGCGCTGGGCGCGCCCAGCGGCGATGCGGCCGCACAGGCGCGCTGCATCCTGGATTTCCGCCGCTACGCCGACAGCCTGGGCTGCGCGCCAGTGTTTTACGAGGTGCTGGAGCCCGACCTGGCGCGTTTCCACGATCTGGGTTTCGACCTGTTCAAGCTGGGCGAACTGGCGCTGATCCCGCTGGCGGATTTCTCGATGAGCGGCAAGCGCTGGGAGGACCTGCGCCAGGCCATCAACCGCGCGCCGCGCGAGAAACTCGAGTTCCGTCTAGCCGCGGCGCCGTTCGACAGCGCGCTGCTGGCGGCGCTGGAACGCGTGTCCGATGCTTGGCTGGCCGACAAGGGCGCGGCCGAGAAAGGCTTCTCGCTGGGGCGCTTCGATCCGGCCTACCTGGCGCGTGGGCCGCTGGCGCTGGTGTACCGCGAAGACGAGCTGATTGCCTTCGCCAGCCTGATGCCGGGCTATGGTGCGCAGGGCATCGCCGGCATCGACCTGATGCGGCATCTGCCCGATGCGCCGCGCGGCACCATGGACCTGGTGTTCGCGCACGCGCTGGACTGGGCCAAGCGGCAAAACTTCGCCGCCTTCAGTCTGGGCGTGGCGCCGCTGTCGAATGTCGGCACCTCGCCTTACGCGCGCCTCAACGAGCGCCTGGCCGCGCTGGCCTTCCGCCACGGCAACCGCTTCTACAACTATCAGGGCGTGCGCCGCTACAAAGACAAGTTCCGGCCGGAATGGGTGGGCGCGTATCTGGCCTATCCGCGCGGCCTGTGGGTGCCGGCGGTGCTGACCGACATCGCCGCGCTGGTGGCCGGCGGCTACCGGCACCTGCTGCTGCCCTGATCCACGGCTCGATACCTGCCGCGATGCGCGGCGCATCGCGGCTGCATCCGTGCGCGGCGCGTGCTCAGTGCCGCCGCACCGCCGCCGACGCGGCGCGCGCCGCACTGGACGCCGGCGCGGGCGCCGCAGATTGCGTGGCGCCGGCTTGCAAGCGCAGCACCAGGCCGAGTTCGACGCGGTTGTCGATGATGAAGCGATGCCCGCGCATGCCGAACGCACTGCGCTGGATGTAGCCGCGCGCTAGCACGCGGCACGAGGGTGCTTTCGGCTGGGCGATGACCGAACCCGCACTGGCCGCGACGGCGGGCGCAGCCCCGGCCGTGGCGCTGGCGGCCACGGCCGATCCGGTGGCCGACGCCGACGCCGACGCCGGCACGCCGACCGGCACGCCGACCGATGCGGCGGCGGCAACGCTTGCGCTCGCCGCCGCGGGTGTGGATGCCGAGATGCCCGGTGTCACGGTGGAACTCGGAACGGACGACGCGGCCGCAGGCGCCGACGCACCGGCAGCGGGCGCGACGGCCGTCAACAGCGCCGGCAAGTCCGCGCAGGGCTGCGGCAGCATCTGGAACTCGACCTCGTGGGTGATGCCGCGCAGCGTCACCTGGCCGGACACCGGGCCGCCCGACGCGATGCGGCGCAGCGCGAACGGCGCCGAGCGGAACTCGATGTCGGGATACTGCGCGCTGTCGAAGAAGCCCGGACCGCTGGCGAGGCGTTCGTAGTCGCGGCTCTGCATGCGCAGTGCGCGCGCATCCACACGCACGTCCACCCGCACGCGGCCCGCACCCAACGCGTGCACCGTGCCCTCGAGCCGCTGCAGCACGCCCACCACCTTGCCGAACCACAGCACGCGCACGCCGAACTCGACGTGCGAGCGTGCCGCATCAATGGTCAATCGCGGCGCCGCCTGCGCGCAGGTACCCAGCAACGCCAGACCGGCGCAGCCCATCGCGGCGGCTACACGAAAACGCAACTGCGGCTGCCGCATCTCAGGGCTGCCAGGCTTCGATCAGCGCAAAGCGCTGTTCACTCTGCGCGCGCAGGCGCAGCAGGCCGCAGGTGTGCAGCACACCCGGCAACGGTGCGCCGCACAGCGCCTGCGCCAGATGCTCCAGCCCGGGGTTGTGGCCGACCAACAGCAGCCGGCTGGACGGCGCTTGCGCATCCAGCAGCGCGTGCAAGACAGCCGCATCGGCCAGATACAACTGCGGCAGCAACTGCGCCGCCACCACCCACTGCGGCAGCGCGACGGCGAGCGTGCTGCGCGCGCGCACCGCCGGCGAGCACAGCACACGGTCGAACAGCAGCGCCTGCGCACGCAGCCAGTCGCCCAAACGCGCGGCATCGGCCTCGCCGCGCGCGCTGAGCACGCGGTCGAAATCGTCCTGCCGGCCATGCGGCGGCCTGGCCTCGGCGTGGCGCAGCAGGACCAGCTCCGCGGGCGGCATGGTCATGACGGAAGCAGCCGGCGCGCCCACGACTCAGGCGTTGCGCTTGATCCAGCGCAGCATCGGCACCCAGTCCTGCTGGTGGTTGCGCACCTGTTCGGAATTGAAGTCGAACAGGCTCTTGCCCAGTCCCGCCAGCAGCGCATAGGCCTGACTGTCGCGCAGCTCGCCCACCAGCGGAAACGCGAAGCCGCGCAGCGCCTCCAGCGCCTGCTGGCTGGCGTGGGTCCAGGGCTTGAGCCGGTTGCCGACCAGGCCTACGGCCAGCTTGCCGCGCTTGATGCGCGGCTGCTGCGCCAGCTCCTCGAGGAACGCCGCGCTGGCGTCCAGGTCGATCGGCGAGGGCAGCAGCGGCAGCAGCGCCACGGCGGCCGTGTCCAGCCATGGTTCGAGCTGCGCCGCGGTCGCCCCGGCCGGGGTGTCGATCAGCAGGCGCTCGGTGTCCTCGGGCACCTGCGTCAGCGCATTGCGGCGCGTGCCGTCGATGCCCAGCACGCCGGGTACGCCCTCGGGCCGGCGCGCGCACCAGCGCAGGCTGGAGCCCTGCGGATCGGCGTCGATCAGCGCCGTGCGCTTGCCGCCTTGCGCGTAGGCCGCGGCGAGATTGGTCACCAGCGTGGTCTTGCCCACGCCCCCCTTGCGATTGACCACCAGGATCCTGCGCATGGCGCCTCCACGGCTCGCGGCGCCCGCGCGCCGCCCGCGGCAAGCCTAGCAAGCGCGCGTGAAGGGGGCATGGTGCCGCGCGGCAGGGGGATGATTTTGCCTTCGCCCACCCGGGTTGAATTCGAGGCAGACTACCATTGTCAACGCGCGGGGCAGCGCACATTGGCAGCACAACGACTCGAACCCACCAAACTCAACAAAACGCGGTGCGGTTCAGCTTGAACACCCGCACTCACCTCACCTTGCGGCCCGAGCTTCAAGGTGAAGGATTTCCTTGTGCCGATGAGAACCAGCAATGCAAACGACGCTCACCAAGCCTGAACTGCTCCGGCGTCTGCTCGACGCAGCGACGGCCGGGGGCTATCAGACCATCATCACAGCGCGGCAGCACCCTTTCGGCCTGCGCATCTTCAAACCAGAAGAGACCGAGGCGCTCAAGGTGCGCGCCTATATCTGGAACTGCACCCACGGCGGCAACAACCGCGCGGCCGACGAGTATCGGGTGCAACTCACAGGCGTAGTCCCTCAAATTGCTTCCGGTGAGCAGACCGTGCTGCTCGGCTGGCATGAGGATTATCAGGTTTTCGTCGCCTTCGACATCACCAAGCACGCCGGGCAGGCCTCGGCTTCGCCCTCAATACAGGTAAAGGAGAACATCCTACTTGCGGCACACACGAAGGCCTTTTCCGCCTACGAGCGCGCAAACGGGGAGATTGCCGTCGCCTTTCGGCCGGAGTTCTTCCCGGAGTACGTCAAGCAGGCGCCCCTGCTGCACGACCAGCGCGGCGCCATCGGCCCCTACCTTGAGGCCCTCAACGACGTGGCCCAACTGACGGAGAGTGATGTCGCCGCCATAACCAAGCCAGAGCGCCGCGAGGTGCTCGCGACCATACGCAAGAAGGTTAGAGAGCAGGACTTCCGCGCGCGCGTGCTCAGGGCTTACGGGGATCAGTGCGCCATGTGCGGCGTGCAACTGCGCCTCATTGAGGCAGCACACATCCTGCCTGTCGCCGAACCCACCAGCACCGACGAGACAGCGAATGGCATTGCACTTTGCAGCCTGCACCATGACGCCTACGACCGAAACCTGATTTCTTTCAGCGACAGCTACCGCATCGAGACGAGCGGGGCCTCCGAGCAGTTGCTCCGCGCCGACAAGCTGCTCGGCGGGCTCGCTGCCTTCAAGGCGGCCCTGCGGCCTGCAATCCTGCTCCCGGCCGACCGGCGCGACCACCCTCGCCCCGACTACATCCGGCGCAGCCGCGAGGTCAGGCGCTGGCGAGCGTAGCCAGCCGGCTGGCACCGAGCTTCGTTTACCGGATTCCTGGTTTACGTAAAACGGGGTACAGTCACCGAAAAATCGGTCGCCGGGGGAACATGGATCACCAACTCATCAAGGAGAAGACGCTTAAGGAGCTTGTCGCGGCTGGCGCTGTGCGGAGCGCCGCCGTCGTGGCTCAGGGACCCGGATTCGCCTTGCTCGTACGCTACGGCGCGGCCGAGAGATCGCTCGCCAACAAGCAGGGGGAGCCCCGGCTCTTTGCATCCTTGGATACCGTCGTTCCACTCCTCAAGAAGCTAGGTCTCTCGAAGTTCGAGGTTGACGCCACCGAGCACGAGCCCGGCCGCTTGCGCAAGGCGCGGCCTGATCGTGCGGAGGCGCTAAAGCGCACCCGCACACTACCTCACCAACCCTCACTAATTTGAGGCCGCGCGGGTAATGGCAACAAGCAGACAAGAGAGCACGCCCCCCTTCGGCAGCGAGTTCTCCCCCTCACAGGTAGATCTCCCCCACCTGCTGGAAATCGTCGAGGCCAGCCAAGGCGACCCGCGCGTCTTGGAAAAGGACATCCTCGCCGCTTACTTCACCAAGCACGGACGCGGAGAAGGGGACGGGGCCGAGTACAACCGGGGCAAGCTCGCTAACAACTGCAAGCTAGCCTTCACCCGCGAAGCGCATCACGCAATGACACTGAAAAAACTAGCCATGGAGAGCGCATCGTGAGCAGTCTGTTCTACAGAACCAAATACGGGAAGATTTATCTTGGGAACTCCATCGATACCCTCGCGGCGACCAAGCCGGGGACGGTGGACCTCATCATGACGAGCCCGCCCTTCGGGCTGGTGCGCAAGAAGGAATACGGCAACGTCGAGGCCGGCGCCTATCTTGATTGGTTCAAGCCCTTCGCCCAACAGTTCAAGCGTGTCCTTAAGGACAGCGGGAGCCTTGTCATCGACATCGGCGGGGCTTGGATTCCCGGCCAGCCGACGCGCAGCCTGTATCACTTCAAGCTGCTCATCATGCTGTGCGAAGAGTTCGGCTTCCACCTTGCGCAAGAATTTTATTGGTGGAGCCCCTCGAAGCTGCCGACTCCGGCCGAGTGGGTCACTGTGCGGCGCATCCGAGTGAAGGACGCCATAAATACCGTTTGGTGGCTCTCTAAGACCCCTTGGCCTCGGGCCAGCAATCGCCGCGTGCTGCAGCCCTACAGCCCCAGCATGAAGGAGCTTCTCGCCAAGGGATACAAGGCAAAGAAGCGGCCGTCGGGGCATGACATCAGCGAGAAGTTCGCCATCGACAACGGGGCAGCCATCCCGCCGAACCTCATCGCCCTGCCAAACACCGAGAGCAACAGCCATTATCATCGCTACTGCCAAGAGCACGGGCTCAAGGCCCATCCGGCCCGCTACCCGGCCGAGCTTCCCGAATACTTCATCCGCATGTGCACCGATGAGGGGGACACAGTCTTTGACCCCTTCGGGGGGAGCTGTGTCACGGGCGAGGTTGCCGAGCGCCTAAAGCGCAAGTGGATCTGCGCTGAACTCAGCGAGGCCTACCTGCGTAGTGCTCTCGGCCGCTTCGCGCCGGAAGCTCAGCAGGCACGGCCACCCATCGCCGCCAAGGTGGAGGATGAATCCAACTACTACCGCTTGCCCCGGCCGGGCATCCTGTGGAACGGCAGCCACGGTACAGCATTGCCGGCAGACGGCGGGCGCGCGCGCACGAGTACGCAACCCAAGAAAGTGACAACCAAGGACAAAACGCGCCCGACGACTCATAGCGCCTCAAATGAAATGGAAACCTACCCGCTCGCGGCAGCCGCCCACCACAGCGCTCAGGGTGAACTATGGAACTGATATGTCGGCGTGTCAGTGCATGTCTGAGATTGCGCTACTTACGCTTCTAGCGGCAATCGGCATTTCAGCCGAATCAAGACGTCGCGCAAAGAAAATGCTGAACAACCGCTACCGCCCGCCCGCCGCGTCCTTGCACGTCCCGCGCCCCGCCACGTGGCGCTCGAAGTAATCGGCGATGAGGTGGAACACGTGCTTGCGCTGCGCCGGCGAGGACAGACCGTGCTTGGCGCCGGGGTAGAGCATCAGGCGGAACTGCGTGCCCTGCTGCTGCAGCGCGTTGATCAGCTCGATCGAGTTCTGCAGCAGCACGTTGTCGTCGGCCATGCCGTGCACCAGCAGCAGCTTGTGGCTGGGCAGGTTCTTGATCCAGGGGAACACGCTGCTGAGCTTGTAACCCTCGGGATTTTCCTTGGGCGTGCCGAGGTAGCGCTCGGTGTAGGCGGTGTCGTAGAGCTTCCAGTTGGTCACCGGCGCCACCGCCACGCCGCCGGCGAGCTGCGCGGCGTCGTGGCTGAGCAGCATCACCGTCATGTAGCCGCCGTAGCTCCAGCCGAAGGCGCCGATGCGCGTCGGGTCCACCCAGGGCTGTCGGCGCAGCCAGTCGATGCCGGTTTCCTGATCCTGCACCTCGACCTTGCCGAACTGGTGGTAGATGGGATCGACGAAGGCGCGCCCGCGCCGCGCCATGCCGCGGTTGTCCAGGGTGAACACCACGAAGCCGTGCTGCGCCATGTATTCGTTGAACAGGTCGGGCCAGGCGTCGGTGACCATCTGCGCGCGTGGGCCGCCGTAGTAGGTGTCGAACACCGGGTAGCGCTTGCGCGGGTCGAAGCCCAGCGGCTTGTACAGGCGGTAGTAAAGCGTCTGCCCGTCGGCGGCCTGCAGTGTGCCGAACTCGGGCTCGATGTGGTCCTGCAGGTAAGGCCAGTAGGGGTGCTGCGCATCGAGCCGGTTTTCCTCGATCCAGGCTAGGCGCGCGCCGTCGCTGGCGTGCACGCTGACCTGCGGCGGCTGCGCCGGGCTGCTGAAGGTGTCCACGTAGAACTGGCCGTCGGGCGCGAACACCGCCGTGTGCGTGCCGGCGCGATGACTGATGCGGATGGGAGCGTCGGCGGTGCTGCCGTCGAGCTGCAGCGCGTAGATCTGCCGGTCGGGCACGAAGTCGCGGTTGGAGGCCACGTACACCAGGCCCCGTTTCGCGTCCACGCCCAGCAGTCCGTCGATGTGCCAGGCGCCGCTACTGATCGGATGCAGCAGGCGGCCGTCGGCGGCATACAGGTACAGCATGTGCCAGCCGCTGCGCTGCGAGCCCCAGATGAACTCGCGGCCGTCGTGGATGAAGCGCAGGTCGTTGTTCACGTCCACCCAATACGGCGAGGTCTCGGTGATCAGGGTGTTCTGCTTGAGCGTGGCGGCATCGATGCGGATCAGCTCCAGCTTTTTCTGGTCGCGCGCCAGCCACTGGTAGGTGAGCGCCTTGCCGTCGGGCAGCCAGTTCACGCGCGCCAGATAGCCGTCCTGCGCGGGCGTGTCGATGAAGCGCGGCGCGCCGCCCTCGGGACTGATCAGCCCCAGTTGCCAGATCACGTTGCTGTCGCCCGCGAACGGGTAGCGCTGCTTCACCACCCGGGTGTGGTCGGCGTAGATGTCGAAGCGCTCGGCCTCGGGCACCGGCGCGTCGTTGTAGCGCTCGAAGGCGATGGCGGAGTCGTCCGGCGCCCACCAGTAGCCGGTGTGGCGGTCCAGTTCCTCCTGTGCCACGAATTCGGCCTCGCCATCGTGGATGGTGCCGTCGTCGTTGGTCAGCTCGCGCAGCTTGCCGGTCTTGAGGTCGTACACCCACAGGTTCTGGTCGCGGATGAAGGACACGTAGCGGCCCTTGGGCGAGATCTTCGGATCCAGCGCGAAGCCGGCGCCGATGGGCAGCTGCTCGATGGCCTGCTGCGCCGGCACGCCGAGGCGGTACAGGTACAGCTTGCCGTTCAGCGGAAACAGGATGGCCTTGCCGTCCGGCGCCCAGTGGTAGTCGAGGATGCCGCTGTACATGGCGGTGCGCTCGCGCTCGCGGCGCTCGCGCTCGGCGGCATCGAGGTGCTCGCCGTGCGGCTCGAGCTGCTGCGCCGCCACCAGCAGCCTGATCTGGCCGTCCTTGCGGTCGTACTCCCACAGGTCCATGCGGTACTGATCGTCGCTGCTGCCGCGCAGGAAGGTGACGCGCGAGCCGTCCGGGGCGATCTTCAGTCCCATCACGGTGGGGCCGGACAGGGACGGACTGTCGTAGATGCGGTCGATGCTGAGTTTTTCGGCCATGGCGGGGGCAGCGACGCCGATCAGCGCGGCCAGAAGCAGGAACTGGTGCAGGCGCATGGGCAACCGCAGGGGAGGGGAAGGGGAGTGCGGATTAAACCCGCGCGCCCACCGGCGCGCCAGTCTCAGTGCCGCCTGCGCCGGCCGGAGACGCGCAGCCGGGCCGGCAAGCTGCCCTGCACAGGCTTGCCAGCCCCGGCACCCGCACCTACCCTGCCGCGGTTGCGTCCCGGATTCCGCCCCATGTCCAAAACCCTGCCGCGCACCCTGCTGCTGGCACTCGCCGTCGCGCTGCTCGCTGGCTGCTCGCGTCACAAGGCTGAGGTGGCACCGGGCGGCGCCAGCCCGCAGGCTGCCATCGCCGACGACTACCGGCTGCTGCGCGACAACGACCTCGATGGCCTGTACCGCCACGCACTGCCGCCGGCCGATTACGCCGCCATGCGCGCGCGCTGGGGCCAGGGCCGCAACCTCGACGCCTACACGCCGGCGCAGCGCGCCCAGTTCGACAAGATGATGGCCGTGCTCAGCGCACCGGGCGCGCAGCAACTGCTTTGGATGGAGATGAAACCGAAGCTGGCGGCGGCGCGCCAGCAGTACCGGCAGCAGTTGCCGGCGATGGTCGGCATGCTGCGCACCATGGCCGATACCGGCGTAACGCGTTCGGCGCGGCTGTCCCCCGACGAAAAGGTGCAGGCGCTAAAAGCCATCGCCGTACTCAGCGCCTGGGCCCAGAAAACCGACTGGCTCGACCCGGACAAGGTCTACCAGGTACTGGGCGTGGTCACCACCACCGCGCAGAAGATGAGCTTCCGCACGCTCGACCAGGCGCTGTCGATGCCTTATGGCGAGAGCATGCGCAATATCGGCCAGGCCTGGGCCGGCCTGAAGCAGGCGCTGGCGGTGTACGGCTTCTCCGTCGATGCGGTGCTGGATTCGGCGCGCATCAAGGTGCTCTCCGACGACGGCAGCGTGGCGGTGGTGCGCACCACCTTCGACGTGCTGGGCACGCCGGTCACGCGCGACAACACGCTGATCAAGCAGGACGGCCGCTGGTACGACCGCGCCACGCTGCTGCACTGGCAGCAGGTGCTGGCGCCGCCGGCGCGCGCGGGATCGGCGCACGGCGCGGCACCGGCCGCCTCGACACGCGGCGCAGCCGGCACGATGGCGGCGCCCGCGCGTGCCGCCACCGCCACGACCGCGCGCGCGCGCTGACCCATCATGGCCGTGTCTTCCGCTCCCACGGGCCGCGCGCCCTGGTCACTCAGCCTGCTGGGCGCGCTGCTGCGGCCGTGGCTGAAGATCAAGCGCGATCCCGCCGAGCCGGCGCAACTGCTCGATCCCGAACAGCCGGTGCTGTACGTGATCGAGCGCCGCGGCACTTCGGACGTGCTGATCCTCGAACAGGCCTGCCAGGAAGCCGGCCTGCCCTCGCCGCTGCGCGCCGGCCGACGCCTTGCGGCGCGTCGCCGCCGTGCGCTGCTGATGCTGGAACCGCAGCGCGGCCTATTCGGTCCGCGCCGCCGCCACGCCGCCCGCGACGGCCTGCTGGCGCAACTGCGCGCGCTGCAGAGCCTGCCCGGCCGCGACGTGCAACTGGTGCCGGTGGCCCTGTACGTGGGCCGCGCACCCAGCCGCGACAGCGGCTGGTTCCGCGTGCTGTTCAGCGAGAACTGGGCGGTGGTCGGTCGCTTCCGCCGCCTGCTGGCGCTGCTGCTCAACGGCCGTGACTGCATCGTGCATTTCTCGCCGCCGGTGTCCCTGCGCAAGCTTCTGCAGGACGCCGGCGAGGAAACGCCGCAGCGACTGGCGCTGAAGACCACGCGCGTGCTGCGCGCGCATTTCCGCCGCGTGCGCGCGGCGGTGATCGGACCCGACCTCTCGCACCGGCGCACGCTGGTCGACGCGCTGCTGGCCAGCGAACCGGTGCGCGCCGCCATCATGCAGAGCGCGCTGAAGGAAAAGACCAGCCGCGCCTCGGCGTACCGCCGCGCGCGCGGCTACGCCATGGAGATCGCCGCCGATTACTCGCATCCGGTGGTGCGCTCGGCCTCGTTGCTGCTGTCGGGCTTCTGGAACAAGCTGTTCGACGGCATCTCCATGCACCACTTCGAATCGCTGCGCGCCATCGCGCCCGGCCACGAGGTGATCTATGTGCCCTGCCACCGCAGCCACGCCGACTATCTTCTGCTGAGCTACCAGCTGTACCAGAACGGCCTGGTGCCGCCGCACATCGCCGCCGGCGTCAACCTCAACCTGCCCGTGGTCGGGCCGCTGCTGCGCCGCGGCGGCGCGTTCTTCCTGCGTCGCAGCTTCAAGGCCAACGCGCTGTATTCCAGCGTGTTCGCGGCTTATGTCGACCAGTTGCTGCAGCGCGGCGTGTCCATGGAGTACTTCGTGGAAGGTACGCGCTCGCGCACCGGGCGCATGCTGCCGCCGCGCGCCGGCATGCTGGCGATCACGGTGCGCGCGTTCCTGCGCGCGCCGCGCCGGCCGCTGCTGTTCCAGCCGGTGTACATCGGCTACGAGAAGCTGATGGAGGGCAACAGCTACATCGGCGAGCTCAGCGGCCAGCCCAAGCAGAAGGAATCGCTGTTGGGCCTGCTGCGCGCCTTCGGCGTGCTGCGCCAGCGCTATGGCCGCGTCACCCTGAACTTCGGCGAGCCGATCCTGCTGGAGCGCCTGCTCGAACAGCGCGCGCCCGGCTGGCGCGGCGCGCGCGGTGACGACGACGAACGGCCGACGTGGTTCCCGGGTCTGGTCGACGAATTGGCCGATCGCATCAACATCGAAATCAACCGCGCCGCGCACGTCAATCCCATCAACCTGCTGGCGCTGTGCCTGCTGGCCACGCCCAAGCACGCGCTGGCTGAGCAGGATCTGCGCCAGCAGCTCGCGCTGTACAAGATCCTGCTGGCCGAGCTGCCCTACTCCGGACGCGTCACGCTCACGCCGGCCGCGCCGGACGAGATCATCGCCTACGGCGAGCGCATGGGCTGGATCCGGCGCATCAAGCATCCGCTGGGCGACGTGCTGGTGACCGAGGGCGACCAGGCGGTGCTGCTCAGCTATTTCCGCAACAACGTGCTGCACCTGTTCGCGCCGGCGGCATGGGTGGCGGCCTGCTTCCTCAACAACCGGCGCATGGCGCGCGCCTCGGTGCTGCGCATGGGGCGCATGGTGTACCCGTTCATCCGCAGCGAGCTGTTTCTGTGCTGGGACGACGACGGCTTCGCGCAGCGCCTGACCGAAATCATCGATCTGTTCGTGCGCCACGGCCTGCTGCAGACCGTCGGCGACGCGCGCCTGCTGGAGCGCGGCCCCGGTCAGGATGACGGCGCCTACCAGTTGCGCGTGCTCGCGCACAGCCTGCTGCAGACCTTCGAGCGCTACTACGTCGCCATCGCCACGCTGGTGAAGGCCGGACCCGGCGTGTTCACCGCCGCCGAGCTGGAGCAGACCTGCGTGCTGACCGCGCAGCGTCTCTCGCTGCTGCAGCAACTGACCGCTCCGGAGTTCTTCGACAAGGCGCTGTTCCGCGGCTTCATCCAGCAACTGCGTGCGCAAGGCGTGGTGCGCGGCAATGCCGAGAACAAGCTCGAGTTCGACGCCGAGTTGGCCGGCGTGGTGCGCGACGCGCGTCTGATCCTGTCGCGCGGCGTGCGCGAAACGGTGCTGAAGATCACCCCCGGCAGCGAAACGGCGGCGCCGGCCGCGCACAGTGACTGACGGCGCGCTACCAGAGCCCCGGCAGGAAGCGGCGCGTGCGCGCCTCGTAGTCGGCATACTCGGGCCAACGCGCGCGCAGCAGGCGCTCCTCCAGCGCCGCCTTGCCGTTCAGCACGACCGCCAGCAGCAGCACGATCAACGCACGCCACACGCCCCCCGCGCACAGCGCCCAGCCCGCCGCACCCAGCAGCACGGTGAGATACATCGGATGCCGCACGTAGTGGTACGGACCGGCGGTGACCAACCGCGCCTGGGCGCGCGGCTGTGGCCGCACGTTGAAATTGCCGGGCCGGTTGTGCAGCAGCGTCCACACACCCAGCATTACCGCCAGCAGCAGCAGGACGACACCCGCCGGCCGCCACGCCCAGCGCCACGGTGGCGCCAGCAGTAGCGCGGCCAGCAGGCCGAACTGGGCGAACACATACAGCCAGGCCTGTACAGTGATGCGCATGTCCGAAGTTCCGCCGACCGACGCAGCCTAACCGCTGCCCGCAGCCAACATTTGCCGCAGCAGCGGTGCGGCCAGGCCGCCCTCGACACGCGCCTGGATGCGGCCGTCGGCACCGATCAGGATCTGCGTGGGCGTCACGCGCACACCGAAGGCCTGGGCGATGCGGCCATCGCGGTCCCACGCCAGCGGATAGGTGATGCCGGCGCGTGCCGCCACTACGCGGATCGCATGTGGATCGCTGTAGCTCATGGCCACGCCGATCAGGGTGAATCGCGGGCCGGCGGCCCTGGCGAGGCGTTCGAACCGGGGCAGTTCCGCCACGCAGGGCACGCAATCCGGCGCCCAGAAGTCGATCAGCACGGCATGGCCGCGCTGCTGCGCGAGGCTGAGCCGACCGCCGCCAAGCAGCGGCATGACCAGGGCAGGTGCGGGATGGCCCGGCCGCTGGCGCCAAGCTGGCGCCAGCGTGATCCACAGCGCCGCCCCGGCCGCGAGGGCCAGGGCAAGCGCGATCGAGGCTCCGCGCACACGCATCAGCGCGTCAGCGGCAGGCTCCACAGGTGTCCGTTCACCGACACCAGATGCAGCGTGTAGTGGCCGGGTGCCAGGTTCAGACCAGGCTGCGTCGGCGCCAGTTCGACCATCGCCTGTGCGCCCACCGGACCGACCAAGCCGAACTTGCCGGCGTGGATCTTCTGGTAGACGAAGTCGTTCTTGAACGCCTGCTTGGGCGTATGCGCCAGCAGCATGCCGTCCCATTCCTCGACGATCTGCCCGCCGTCGCTGATCAGCGAAGCGCGCAGCACATTGGAGGGCTCGGCCGGCGTGCCGGCGTCGACGTAGGCGTGGAAGTGCACGGCGCCATCGGCCTTCAGCTCGCCCTGGCTCAGCGTCCAGTGGTGCTTGGACGGACTGGTGGGTCCGCCGTGGAAGGGTGTGACCACCGAGCCGCGGTAGTAGTTGTAGGTCAGCACGACGAAACCCACGGTGATCCAGAACAACACCAGCGCCAGCTTCTTGAACGCGGCTTCGGAAAGCGGCAGCGGTCCCGCGCCGCCGATCCAGTTGAACCACTTGCGCATCGCCAGTTTCGGGTTGCGCCGGGCCAGCCAGCTATCCACCGAATAGGCGCCGCCGCCGGCCAGGAACAGTGTGATGCCTATGCCGAAGTTGGCTGCGGCCATGGTCCATTCGTCGATGCAGGTGGCGCCCTGCCAACCGAACAGCAGCATCAGCACGAAGCTGAGCCCGATGGTGGCCAGCGCCGCCAGTCGCGTGTACAGGCCGACGATCAGCATCAAACCGGCGATTGTCTCCACCGCGCTGAACACGATCACGCCCGCGTACAGCAGGGTGAAGTGCTGCAGCAGCCAGGCCACCAGGTGGTCGGTGCCGAGCAGCGCGCCGGGCATGGCAGTCTGGAACTTGTAGGCCATCCAGTGCGCCGACGGATCGATCTTGGACGGCGCGTAGATGAAGCGGCGTGTGCCGCCGCCCCAGTAAATCCAGCCCTGCACGAAGCGGACCGCCAGCAGGGCGATAGCGGCCATGCGCCAGCCGCGCGCGGCGTCCGGGCTGGCCAGGGGTTGCGTGGTGCTCATGGTGTGGCTCCTCGGGTGCGGATAAACAAGTTGCTGCAGTCAGCGCGTGGCGCGCGTGGACGCGCGATCGCCACCACTCCTGATCGCGCGGCGCGGCATCAGTCGCGCAGCGTCGTCGTGGTGCGTCCGCGCGCTGCCTGCGTCACGGTACTGCCGCCGGACACGCCCGAGCCAACGCCAAGCAGATGTCCATTGACGGTGCGGCCGTAGGTTTCATAAGGTCCGTCGTGAAATTGTCGGCGCGTGGCCTCGATCGAGCCCAGGTAGCGCGGATCCTGCGGGCGCTCGTGGCTGTCGATGTAATAGGCCACGTCCCATGCCTGCTGGTCGCTGAGGCTATTGCCGTTGCCCAACGGCATGTTGGCCTTGATGAAGCCGGCGGCCAGGTCCAGCCGCGACATGCCCGCGCCCCAGTTGTATGACTGCGGCCCCCACAGCGGCGGAAACCAGGGTTTGCCCTCGACCAGCAGGCCCTGGCCATCGGCGCCGTGGCATAGCGCGCAATGCTCGGTGTACAGCGCCTGGCCGCGCGCGTAGTCCCAACCCTGCGCGGGCTTGGGCAGCCTGGGATAGCCGGCACCGCGCAACACCGCATGCGTGGGCGCGCCGCTGGCCATCCAGTACGAATACGCCTCCAGCGCCACCAGCGCGGGCGAGCCCGACGGCGGCGCCTTGCCGTTCATGCTGAAGCGGAAGCAGTCCTGCAGGCGCTCCTCGAAGGTGTTGACGTGCCGGTTCTTGCTGCGGTACGCGGGGTAGCTGACCCACGCCGCCCACATCGGCGCGCTGTCGGCCAAGCGGCCGGCGTCGAGATGGCAGTTCCGGCAGCTCAGGGTGTTGCCCGTGTATTGCGGCGCGTGTGCCGGCGTGTTGCGGAACAGCGCCTCGCCCTGGCGCACCACGACGCCGAAGGCATCGTCGGGAATGGCGCTCGACGGCGGCGGCGCGAATGCCACCGCAACGGGCCGGGCCGGCTGCGCGGCGCTGGCCGCCGCCAGCGGCGCCGCGCTGCCTTGCGGGGCCTGCTCGCAGGCCGACAGCACACCGCAAGTGGCGATGGCGATCAGGGTATGGGCGGAGCGGAATGCGCTGCGCGCGCTCATGGCCTGGCCTCCGTCGCAACGGTTGCCGCCAGCGTGGGCTGCGCTGCGAAGTACTGGCTGACGGCCACGATCTCGGCCTCACTGAGGCGCTTGCCGATGGCCCCCATCAGGCCGTCGAGGCCGGCCGGGCGCTGGCCGTTCTTCCAGGCGCGCAACTGCCGTTCCAAGTACACCGCCGGCTGGCCGGCGATGGGCGGGAACGCGGCGCTCAGCGCACCGCCCAAGCCCCGCCCGCCAGGGCCATGGCAGGTGACGCAGGCGGGAATCGCATCGCGACCGCGCAGAGCCAGCGCCTCACCCAGCGCCGGTGGCGGTGTCACCGGCGACATGATCGGCGGCGGCACCTGACGCGAAAAATACGTGGCCAGCGCTGCGATCTGGGCATCGTCGAGCTTATGCGCGATGGCTTGCATGCTGGGGTTGTTACGCGCCAGCGCATCGAAGTGCTTGAGTTGGCGTTCGAGATAAGGCTTGGGCAAGCCGGCCAGGTGCGGAAAGGCGGCCTTGATCTTGCCCTGCCCCTCCTCGCCGTGGCAGATGGCGCACTCGTGCGCGCCCTGCGGACTGCCGTGCAGCACGATCTGCTGCGCCAGCGCCATTTGTGCCGCCAACGCGGCACTGCTGGACGCAGCCGGCCGCACGCTCGCGTCAGCCGCGGGCGGCGGCGCATCTGCATGCGCCACGGCGCCCGACAGCAGCACCGCCGTCAGTACCCCATGCCGGCGCATGCGATGAATCCTTGTACAAACCCCTTCATCACGGCTTCCCGGACCCGCTCTGCCAACCCCAATGCTCGAAGATGGCGCGCCCCCGTGCACCTTTGAGAAACGCCACGAACGCCCGCGCCGCAGCACTGGCTTCACCACGCGTGGTCAAACCCACACCGCAGTCGCGATACAGGCGGTAATGCGGCTCCAGCGGCACCACCTGCGCCACACCCGGATGCGCCACCGCCCAGATGTTGAAGATCAGCCAAGCCTGGATGGAAGGGTCTTCCTGCCAGCGCTGCAACGCCAGTGCGCTGTTGGGCGCGGCGTATACGATATTGCGGCGGAAGGCGCGCACGCTGGCGATGTCGCCGTCGCGGCCGGCGATGTCCTCCCACAGCCCGACCTGCCCGGCGCCATCGACCACCATCACTTTGACGCCCGGCTCGAGCAGACCGCGGAAGCCGGTGATGTGCCCGGGGTTGCCGGGGCGCACCAGGATCACCGCCGGGCGCAGGTACAGCGGCTCGATGGTGGCGGGATCGAGCACGCCGGCCAGGTCGCGCTGGAAGTCGGCCATCATCGCCTCGGAGCCGGAATAGATCACATCACCGGTGGCGCGCGCCGCATCCAGCCATTGCGGCGTGGGACCGGCCGTAACTTCGACGGTGACGCCGGGATGGCTGCGCTCGAAGGCGGTCGCGGCCGCCTTCATAGCGGGCGCCGGACCGCCGGGACCGAACACGCGCACCAGCGTGGCGGCCATGCTACTGCCGCTGAGCAGGATCAGACTCAGCAGCAGCAGTGACCGCCACGGGCACATGCGTTTACTCCTTGGTGGCGTCAGCCGGCGCCGCCTTGAAGCCGTAACGCTCGAAGATCTTCAGCGCCGTCGGCGAACGCAGGAATTCGATCCAGAGTTTGCCCGCCGCAGGATGCGGCGCATCCTTCACCAGCGCCGCGGCATACACCGCCGTGGTGTTGTACTTGGCGGGGATGTCCACGTGACTGATCGGATGCCCGGCCTGCTCCTGGAAGATGGCTTCGGACTTCCAGGTGATGCCGGCATCGCCCAGACCCTGCATCAGGAACAGCGGCGTCTGCCGATGATGGATGTGGGTGAGAATGGTCTGGCCGTTCTTCACCTTGGTGTCGTAGACCATCGTCTCCAGCGCCGGGCCACCGGCCTTGCGCAGGCTGGCCTCGATCTGCCGCGCCACGCCCTCCCAGGCCGGGTTGGGCATCACCAGGCGCACGCCGGGCCTGCCCAGATCCTGCAGACTGGTGATGTGCCCCGGGTTGCCCTTGGGCACCATGATGGTGAGATCGTTGGTGACATACGGCACTGCCGGCGCCAGCAGCTTGCCGGCCGCGATCTGCTCGTCGACCTTCTTCAGTCCGGCAGCGTACACATCCGGCGGCACGGTGAAGGTCATGTTGCCGGAGGTGAAGGTATTGCCCATCGCCATGGCCTTAATCAGCAGGCCCGGTGGGATGGTCACGTAGAAGATCTTGCCGCGCAGCTCCGGGTGCTCGGCCTCGAAGGCCCGCACCAGCGGTGCCATGGCGAAGTAGTAGTTGCCGCCGACGTAGATCACCAACCGCGGATCGTTGACGCTGCCGTGGAAATCGGGCATCGAATCGACTTCGGGGATGGTGAACTCCAGGCCTTTCTGCAACGCCGGATTGTTCGCGCCGTGCGACCACGGCGGATACAGGGTTTCGCTGTACTTGGGCGCCGACACCGGCTTGCCGGTGCCGGCCTGCGCGGCGCCGAGGCCGAGCACGCCCAGCACGCACATCACCGCCGCAAGCATGGATTTGCGATGCAGGCTCATAGACATTCCTCGTCAGACCTCGAACAAACAGGTACGAACCGTCCGCGCCGCCGCGCCAATCTGGCCGGCGGCGCGAACGAGGGCATTACATGCGCATCAGCGCGTAGCCCTGGTTCTGCTGGATGATCAGCGTGGACAGCGCCGACAGCGCCACCTTGATGTCGGGGTTCACCTCGGCGGGGGTGAACTGCATGTCGCCCAACGCGTTGCCGCACACCATCACGTCGACGCCGGCCTTGCGGAGATCGGCGATCACCGCAAGGTTGGGGTTGGCGTGGCCGTACTTGGCCATGTAGGCCTTCTCACCCAGCGCGATCGGCGTGGCGCCGCCGTGGATGATTACATCGAACTTCAGGTGGCTGAGCGGCACGCCGGCGGCGGCGAAGGTGTTGACCGCGCGCGCGATGTGATCGAGGCCCGGGTTGACCTTGTCGGCCGCCGGGTTGCCCTGGGTCACGTCGAACAGCGCCTTGTAGACCTTCTTCGGACTGGGCCGGTCGATGGCCTCGGGCCAGACGTGCACCGGACCGTAGGCCTGGATCGCCGGCTTGATCCAGAAGCCTTCGGGCTGCGCGGCAAAAGCCGACACGGACAGCGCCATCGCGGCGGCAACGGCGATCAGGCGGGTATACGGTTTCATGGCAGGCTCCTCGGGATTCGATGGACGGAGTGGAACGGATAGCCCCCGAACCCTACGCCGCAACTACGAGGCGCAATAGTTAAAATTGCAGATGCCGAATATAAGCGGCACTTATCAGTCGAGTGCCGTACATTGCGCCGCAACATATCGTCACGATGATGCGCGCGCGGGCCACGGCGCAGGCGCGCACGGCAGCGGAAATCGACGCGCGGCGCTAGGTTCCATGCGCGGCACAAGCGGGCCGCCGATCCGTGCCACATGGATGCGCGACGCCCCGGGCGTCGCGCGCACCTGCCTACAGGGCATCGCCATCCAGCTCGCCGGTGCGGATGCGGATCACCTGCTGCAGCGCACTAACGAAAATCTTGCCGTCGCCGATCTTGCCGGTGCGCGCGCTGCCCTGGATGGTTTCGATGACGCGTTCGACCAGGTCATCGGTGACGGCCACCTCGAGCTTGATCTTGGGCAGGAAATCCACCACGTATTCGGCGCCGCGATACAGTTCGGTGTGGCCCTTCTGGCGGCCGAAGCCCTTGACTTCGGTGACGGTGATGCCCTGCACGCCGACCTCGGCCAGCGCTTCGCGCACGTCGTCGAGCTTGAATGGCTTGATGATGGCGGTGACCAGCTTCATGGTGGCGTCTCGTATGCGGAACCCGCATTCTGCCATCGGCGTCCGTGGCGTGCAGACGCGCATCCGCTGGAGCAGTGTGCCGTGTAGGACAATTCGCACGCGGTACGCGGTCAGCACCCGATGGTGCTCACCGCGACCCGGACGCAGACTGCATCGAGCGAGGAGCCGACCATGTGGGACACGCAAACTATCGACAGCATCGCGCAGCGCCTGGCCGGGCTGCTGCCGGCGGATCTGGCTCAGGCGCGTGCCGATTTCGCCGCCAACGCGCGCGAGGTACTGCAGGCCGGCCTGGCGCGTATCAACCTGGTCACGCGCGAGGAATTCGACGCGCAGCGTTCGGTATTGCAGCGCACGCGCGCACATCTGGCCGAACTGGAACAGCGCCTGGCCGAACTGGAAACGCTGGCCGCCGAACGCGGCCAAGGCTGAGCGCCGCGCCGTTTTCCGAGGCGCAGCGGCGCCGCCATTCCACCCCATCGCCGCCGGGGCGGCATTTCGACCGATGAGTCTCGCCGTCACCCTGACCCGCGCCCAGCAGGGGGTGTCCGCACCGCAGGTGCTGGTGGAAGTGCACCTGTCGGGCGGCCTGCCAGGCACGTCCATCGTCGGCCTCCCCGAGGCCGCCGTGCGCGAGGCGCGCGACCGCGTGCGCGTCGCCATCCAGGCCACGCAGTTCGAGTATCCGGCGCGGCGCGTCACCGTCAATCTGGCGCCGGCCGACCTGCCCAAGGAGGGCGGCCGCTACGATCTCGCCATCGCGCTGGGCATCCTGGCCGCCGGCAACCAGGTGCCGCGGCACAAGCTGGATACCTGCGAGTTCATGGGTGAGCTGGCGCTGACCGGCGCGCTGCGCCCGGTGCACGGCGTGCTGCCGGCACTGCTGCGCGCGCGCGCCAGCGGCCGCAGCGCGGTGGTGCCGCGCGGCAACGCCGCCGAGGCGGCGCTGGTCGAGGGCCTGGACGTGCGCGTGGCCGACAGCCTGGCCGAGGTCTGCGCCTGGCTATGCGACCGCGCCGAGCTGGATGTGCCACAGGCGGCCGCCATAACCGGCGATGCCGGCGGCCCCGACCTGGCCGACGTGCGTGGCCAGATGCAGGCGCGCCGCGCACTGGAGATCGCCGCCGTCGGCGGCCACCACCTGCTGCTCAGCGGTCCGCCCGGCACCGGCAAGACCATGCTGGCCGAGCGTCTGCCCGGCATCCTGCCGCCGCTGAACGCGCTGGAAGCGCTGGAAACCCTGGCCGTGCACTCGGTCGCCGGCTTGCCCATCGATCTGGCGCGCTGGCGCCGGCGGCCATTCCGCGCGCCGCACCACACCGCTTCGGCGGTGGCGCTGGTGGGCGGCGGTTCGCATCCGCGCCCGGGCGAGATCTCGCTGGCCCATCACGGCGTGCTGTTTCTCGACGAACTGCCCGAGTTCGATCGTCACGTGCTGGAGGTGCTGCGCGAACCGCTGGAGTCCGGCCGCATCGCCATCGCGCGCGCCGCGCGCAGCGTCGAATTCCCGGCGCAGTTCCAACTGGTGGCGGCGATGAACCCCTGCCCGTGCGGCTACGCCGGCGATCCCAGCGGCCGCTGCCGCTGCACGCCGGACCAGATCGCGCGCTACCGCGCGCGCCTTTCCGGCCCGCTGCTGGACCGCATCGATCTGCAAGTGGACGTGCCGCGCGTGGCGCTGGACGACCTGCTCGCCGCACGCGGCGCGCGCGATGAGGACAGCGCCAGCGTGCGCGCCCGCGTGCTGGCTGCGCGCCGGCACGCCCACGCCCGCGCCGGTCGTCCCAATGCCGAGATCTCCGCCCGCGAACTGGAGCGCGACTGCGCGCTGGCCGCGCCGGAGCGCGCACTGCTGGCGCGCGCTGTGGAACGCATGGGCCTGTCCGCGCGCGCCTATCACCGCATCCTGCGCGTGGCCCGCTCCATCGCCGATCTCGACGGCGCCGCCGCCTGCGTCGGCCGCGAACACCTGGCCGAGGCGCTGCAATTCCGCGCGCTGGCGTCGTGAACCCTGCGCCACATCACGCGGGCGCTTCCGGGTGGATGCAGTCTGGGCTCAAATCCCATGCGCGTGCGAGTCTCAGGTGCGGCCGGTAATACGATAGCGATGATTGTCCAATTCGACAGGCAGCAGTGCCCAGCGCAGGGCCCGGCCGCAGGCCGGCGCCGGCTCGACGCGACGGTTTTCAGCGATGACCCGGAAGCGCCGCGCATAGCGCCACTGCGGCACGGCGAATACCGGCGCCAGCTTGTGCACGTGGCCATCTCGGCCGAATGCGACGAGGTACAGCACCAACGCGCGATGCATCGGACGTATTCGCAGCACGGACGGCTGCCACAGCGTCTCGTGAGGATGCCTGTGAACTGGCTGAATGCGGCAGGCCGCATCACGCTGCAGCTTCGCCAGCATCTGCCGGTGCAGGCCGGCCTCGATGCCGGCGTTGTAGCGCAGGATAAATGCATTGGCATCGGCCAATGCCTGCTTGTTCTGCGTCTGCGACAGCAGACCCAGCGTGCGATGCAGCAGCGAGGCGGGGTATCCGGTGTTCTGCTGTGCGGGGACCGCGTAATGCAGATACGCCAGCGCCCAAACGTTGGCCTGCAGCGCGCGGCCGCGCCGCACTTCCAGTTCGGCCAAGGCGGGCATGGCCAGCAGGCGGCCCTGGATCGCGGCATGCGCCAGGTACAGCGAGGCCTCGTGGGCATCGCGCGCGAGATGGAAACTGCCGCAGTCGCGGCCGTGCAGGTACAGCGCACCCAGCGTGAGCTGATCCGATGCCTTGCCCCGCAGCGCGGCATGGCGCAGTGATTCGAATCCGGCCTGGCAGGCGTGCGCGTTGCCACGGCCGCTGATCAGCGCGAACTGGTCCGCGTCGCGCAAGGCCTTGGTCGCGTGGTCCGCGGCTGCCATCGTGTCTGTCGCGGCAAGTGCGGGTGGCGCCGCCACGGCCAGCCCTGCGAGCGCAATGGCCAGCAGCGTGTACCGCGCGCGGTGCATGAATCGTCCGATCACGGAAAGCCTGCCTTGTCCATGCTCAATGCCAGTACATCACGTAGCGGTGGTCGATGTAGTGCATCGGCTGGATGACCGAACGCAGGCCGTGGCAACCGGGCGCGGGATTGAAGCGCATGATGGCCAGCGAATAGCGCATCTGCTATCGCACGTGCCAGTTCGGCAGCACGTTGATGATGGCGTGATCGACGATGCGGCCGGCGGGATCGACGGCGTAGATCATCACCAGCGAGGCCGCGCGCGGTACATGCTTCCAGCGGCCGGGCCTGAAGAAGCCGGGCACGGTACCTTGCGGTGCGATGCGCCGCGCACGGCAGGCGGCGGGCAGCTCCGGCACGAATGCGTGCAGCGCCGCCTCGATGCGCGGGCCGGTAGCGCACCAGCACGCCATTGACGTCGGACAGCAGCCTGGCCTCCTGGGCAGCAGTGAGTTGCTCTTGCGCGTGCGCGATCAATTCGGGCAGATAGCCCGCTGCGCGCTTCTGCGCCGGCCGCAGCTGGTGGCGGTAGTAAACCAGCGTTTGCGCCCAGATCATCGCCTGCAGCGGATGTCGCGTGCGCAGGTCGAGCTGCGCCAGCGCCTTCATGGCGGGCAGCTCGCCGCGGATGGCGGCATTGGACAGATATTCGCGCGCCAGGCTTTCGTCATAGGGCAGCAGCGCATGCGGCCGCTGCCCGCCCCACATGTACAGCGAGCCGATCACGTACTCGGCGAAAGCGTTGCCGTGTTGCGCCAGTGCGGTGAGCTGCCCGATCGCGGCCAGCCGGTCCGCCGTCGGATGCGCCGGACTGAGCGCGGTCAGCGCCAGCAACAAGGGGGGATCCGCCTGCGCCTGCGTGGACGCCGCGGGCGGCGCGGTCAGCAGCATGCTCGGCTCCGGCTCGCGTCGCGTGCCGGATTCCATGCCGAACGGTGGAAACGCCGAACCAGCCGGCGCCGGCGCCGCATGCGTCACACCGCCCGCAAGCCCCTCCGCCAGCAACGCGGCCACCAGCACCGTGCACGCCCGATCCATCCGCATACGGCCTCCCTCGATCCATCGCCGTGCGGCGCAGGCTAAGGTGGTGATCGCCGCGTACGCAACCGCGCCAGCCTACGCTTTGCTTACGCTTGCGGAGCGCGCGTGGGCGCTTCGCGAAGCGTGTGGGGCTCAGCGCTGGCCGCGCTGCAGCAGCCACAGCCGCAGGAACTTCTGGCGCACGTACCAGGCCTCGACCCATGCGTAGAAAAGGCCGCGCCAGCCGTCGCGGAAACCGGCGCGCAGCACATAGCCGCGCAGAAAGCGCCAGGCCGGATTGAACAGCAGGTTGGCCACGCGCGCGCGGCGGCCCTGCGCATACAGATGCTCGGCCATCATCTGCGCATAGCGCGCATGGCGCGCGAGCTGATCGTCGAGCGCGCGGTAAGCCTCGTGCAGCAGATCGCCGTGCAAAGTCGCCACCGGACCATCCACCTCGACGTGTTCGTGGATCTCGCGGGTGCCGCGGAAGCCGCCATGACGTCGATCGAACAGGCGTAGCACGCGATCCGGATAGGCGTTGCCGTGGCGCAGATAGGCGCCGAAGTAGCGCGTTGTGCGCGCGCAACGGTAGCCATGGGCAGCGGCGAAGCCCTGCGCGCGCGCGGCCAGAATGCTTGCGCGCAGCGCGGCGCCGACGCGCTCGTCGGCGTCCAGGAACAGAATCCAGTCGTGCGCGGCCTGGCGCACGGCGTAGTCCTTCTGCGTGCGGTAGCCGTCGAAGGCGCGCTGCAGCACACGCGCGCCGTACTGCAGCGCGATTTCGCGCGTGCCGTCCGTGGAGCCCGAATCGACCACCACGATCTCATCGCAGAACGCCAGTGAAGCCAGGCAGTCGGCGACGCGGTCGGCCTCGTTGTAGGTGATGACGCAGGCGGAGAGGGCTGGCGTGTCCATCGGCGGCGGCGGGCAGGGATGCGCGCATGATCGCATCGCGCGCGGCGCTATGCTGCCGCGATGCGCTTCGATGCGTTCTGGATCGCCCACCGCGGCGGCGGCGGCGCGCCGGAAAACACACTGGCCGCCTTCCGCCATGCCTACGCGGCGGGATTCCGCGCGTTCGAGTGCGACGTGCAGGTCAGCCGCGACGGCATTCCGTTTCTGCTGCACGACGCCACGCTCCAGCGCACCAGCGACGGCCGCGGCGTGGCGGCCCGGCAACCGTGGTCGCGGCTGCGGCGTCTGCACGCCGATCGTTGGCACGGCAGGCTCGGTGGCGTCGAGCCGCTGCCGCGACTCGACGCCGTGCTGGCGTTCGCCGCCGCGCGCCGCGCGTGGCTGAATCTGGAGCTGAAACCCGCGCCCGGCGAGGCGCGATGGGTGGCGATGGCGGTGACGCGGGAGGTCGCGCGCTGGCGGCGCCGGCACCCGGACGCGCCGCCGCCGCTGCTGTCTTCGTTTTCGATCGCGGCCTTACGCACCGCCCGCGGTGAACTGGCGCGCATGCGGAGCCCGCTGCCGCTGGCGCTACTGGCGGATACCTTCGATGCCACGCTGGTCGACCGCGCGCTGCGGCTGGGCGCCGCAGCGCTGCATCTGCACTGGCGCGCGATCACGCCGGCGCGGGCCCGCGCCATCCACGACGCAGGCCTGCAACTGCGCGCCTATACCGTCAACCGCGCCGCCAGCGCCGCGCGGCTGCGCACGCTGGGCGTGAGCGGTGTGTTCACCGACCGCGTGGACTTGCCGGCGCGCTGAACGCGGCCGCTACACTGGGCGTTTTCCGACACTGCTCCGTACCGTGTATTCCAGCTATCGCCGCCACGAACTGCTGCGCGCTCTGTGGCCCTGGCTGCCGCTATGGCTGCTGCTGGCGCTGCTCGCCATCTTCGCGCACGGGCCGATGCCCATGCACTCCACGCGCACGCTGGGCGTGGCCTGGGAGATGTGGCAGCACGGCAGTTGGATCGTGCCCGTGCTCAACGGCGCGCCGTACTCCGACAAGGCGCCGCTGATCTACTGGCTGTTCTTCGCCGGCTGGAGCCTGGGCGGCGTCAGCGACCTGTGGCCGCGGCTGCTGCTCGTGCTGATCGGCGCGGCGCAACTGTTGCTGGTGCAGGCGCTGGCGCGGCGGCTGTTTCCGACGCGACCGTGGATAGCGCGTAGCGCGCCGTGGCTGCTGGGCGCGCTGACCTACGGATTCCTGTTCGACCTGCAGATCATGTACGACGGCCTGCTGGCAGTGTGGGTGCTGCTGGCGCTGCTGGCGCTCGCGCCCGGCCTGCGCCGCGAAACGCCGCGCATGGGCCTGTTCGCGCTGGCGCTCGGTCTGGGGCTGCTGACCAAAGGACCGGTGATGCTGCTGCATGTGGGTCTGGTGTGGTTGCTGGGCCCGCTGTGGCAGCCATGGGCGCGCGCGCACCGCGCCGCCTGGTATGGACGCGGCGCGCTGGCCGTGCTGGCCGGCCTGGCCATGCTGTTGGCCTGGGCGCTGCCGGCGGCCTGGTTGGGCGGACCGCGGTACCGCGAGATGCTGCTGTTCGGCCAGACCGCCGGGCGCGTGGTGGATGCCTTCGCCCACGCGCGGCCGTTCTGGTGGTATCTGCCGCTGCTGCCGCTGCTGCTGTTTCCGTTTTCGCTGTGGCCGCGCGCCTGGAGCGCGCTGGCCAGCCTGGGGCGGCCGTTCGAGCCCGGACAGAAGTTCCTGATCGCCTGGCTACTGCCGGTGTTCGTGGCGTTTTCGCTGGTCAGCGGCAAGCAGGCTTACTACCCGCTGCCGGAACTGGGCGGCCTGGCGCTGCTGCTGGCGTTTGCGCTGGCGCGGCAGCGCGAGCGACACCCGGCGCGCGAGGCCAACGCCTGGCTGGGGCCATGGCCACTGGCACTATTTTGCCTGCTGTTGGCGCTGACGCTGTTCGCGCTGCCCTGGCTGGCCGCGCACGGTCACCTGGCGCACGCCTATGCGCTGCGCGCGGTGGCCGTGCACAGCGCCAGCTTCGGCGTCGCCTATCTGTTGCTGGCCGGGGTGCTGTTGCTGCGCGGCCGTGGCGAGCTGCGCCGCATCGCCCTGGTCGGCCTGCTCGGGGTGACGGTGGCCAACGCGCTGTTCACACTGACGCTGTGGCGCGATTACGACCTGCGCCGCATCAGCACGCTGCTGGCGCAAGCGCAGGCGCGCGGCACGCCGATCGGCAACATCGGCATGTACGAGGGTCAGTACCACTTTCTCGGCCGTCTGCGGCAGCCGATCGCCGAGCTGCAGGACGGCGCCATGCTGAATCAGTGGCTGGCCGCGCATCCGCAGGGCTGGGTGCTGGCCTATCCCGACCGCCTGGATCAGGCCGCGCACCTGCATGCGCTGTACGCGCAACGCTTCCGCGGCGTGTGGGTGGTGATCTGGCCGGCGCGCGTGCTGGCCGACGTACGCGCCGGACACACGCCGCCGCCGGGCAGCGGGCCGGCGCTGGTGATGCCGGACGCCGCCGATGCCATCCCGCATTGATCCGGCCACGCGCATCGCCGCGCTGCGCGCGCAGTGCGACGGACCGCGCGACGGCGCGCTGCTGCGCGTGATGCTGGGGCAGGCGCTGGCTGATGCCGGACAGCACGCGGCGGCACGTGCCGAATTCGAGCGCGCGCTGGGCTTCGATGCCGGCTATAGCGCGGCGTGGAAGTTCCTGGGCCATGCGCGGCTGACCGCTGGCGACGCCGCCGCCGCGGCTGCGGCCTGGCGGCAGGGCATCATCACCGCCGAGGCGCGCGGTGACGTGCAGGCGGCGAAAGAGATGCGCGTGTTCCTGCGTCGACTCGAAGCTGCCGGCGATTGAGCGGTCGTCACTGCGGCGCGCCGGCCGCTCAGAAATCGCGGCTGACGCCGAGGTAATAGCCGCGGCGCGGCCCGTATTGCGGCGCGCCCACGCCGATGCCGGAGCCGTCGCGGATCGCGTACACGCGATCCAGCGCGTTGATCACCGCCAGGCGCGTGTGGATCACACCCAGTCCGGGCACGTCGAAGCTGCGCGCGGCGCCGAGATTGATCTGGAAATATCCGGGCAGTGTCTGCGTGTTGGCGAACCCGGCGCGTAATCCGGTGCCGAACAGATAGTCGGCGTTCAACGTGGTGCCGTCGCCGAACCGGTAGCTGGCACCGCCCGATGAGGTGTAGCGCTGCGCGTGGTCCAGCGCGACCCAGTGGCTGGCGATAAAGGCCAGTTCATCGGCCGCGAAGTTGTACTGGCCCGAGGCCACCCGCTTGCCCTTGGCGCTGTTGCTGGCCAGGTTGAAATACGCGCGCAACGGGCCGCGCTGCCAGTTTGCGGTGAACTCGATGCCCTTGTTGCGACCGTAGCGGTAGTTGAAGTCGGAGAAGATCAGCGCGGTGCCGAACTGACCCTCGTCGAGCAGGTTGCGCGCCTGACTCAGGTAGGCGTCCAGGCCCAGCGTGAGGTTGTCACTGGGCGCCCACTGCACGCCGGCATCGTAATAGTTGCTGCGCATGGCGCGCACGTTGGTGTTGGCGTCGGTGGGTAGGGCGTTGGTGGTGCCCTGGAACTTCGCAATGTCGGTGGCGGCAATGAGTTCCGCGGCCGGCGGGGTGAAATAGCGCGCGTAACCGGCGTGCAGTGTCCAGTCGTCGCTGATTTCATAGACCATGCCCAGACGCGGACTGAGCTGGCTCTCGCCGAGATAGCCGCCGATGTGGTCGTAGCGCAGGCCACCGTTCACCGTCAGCTGGTCGGTGACGTTCCACTGGTCCTGCACATACAGCGAGGCGGTGCGCGCGAGCAGCCGGTTGTCATCGGTGATGCTGACCGGCACATCGCTGGTCTGGTTGCCGTTGGCATCCGCGGGGAACACCAGCGAGGTGTTGTCCTGCAGGCCGCGCTGGAAGTCGGCGTACAGGCCGTAGCGCAGCGCGTTGCGGCTGCCCAGCGGGGTGGCGAAGTCCGCCTGCAGTGTGCCGGCGCGGTTGCTGCGGCCCACGGTGGAGGCGACACCGTTGTAGATCAGGTCGCCGATGGCATCGGGGCTGAAATCGACTTGGCTGTAACGCTGGCCGCTGGCGATCTGGTAATCAGTGGTCCCCAGCTTGCCTTGCAGGCTGACGATGGCAAAGCGGGTCAGTTCGCGCTGGCGCTCATTGAGAATGGCCGAGGGGTAAGCGCCGACGCCGGCCAGCGCGTATGCCGGCGTCTGGCCGGGATTGTCGGGAATCTGGAAGCGGTTGTTGGTGACGCCGGCCAGCACGCTGATGCGCGTGGCATCGTCGAGCAGATACGACAGCTCGCCAAAACCTCTGCCCTGCCAGGTCTTGTCGTGGATGGCGCTGTCGGCCGGCGTGGGGTTCTCGATGCCGATGTCGTTCTTCAGGTAATCGCCGCTGAAAAACCAGCTCCAGCGCCCTTGGTGGCCGTGCAGGCTCAGCGCGGGCTCGAAAGTGCCACGGCTGCCCACCGTCACGCCGACGCTGCCACCATTGCCAAGCCTGGCGCCAGAGCGTGTGTCGATGCTGATCACGCCGGCGCTGCGCAGGCCGTACTGCGCCGGCAGTGCGCCGGTGAGCAGGCTGACGCTGTTGATGATGCGGGTATCCAGCGTCTGCCCGAAACCGGAGATGCTCTCCGGCAGGATGATGCCGTCGATGCGGTACTGCAGGTTGCCGTGATCGCCGCGCACGTGCAGCGCACCGTAGGAATCCTGCACCACGCCCGGCGCCTGCAGCAGCACCTGATTGAGCGGCGTGGACTCGCCCAGCGGCAAACTGGCGATGGCCTGCCGGGTAAACACGTACAGGCTGCTGCCGGTGGATGGCGAAAGCCGGTTGCGCGCCAGGTCCAGCTGCGCGCTCACGGTGACCGTGGCCAGTTGCTTGGCATGTGCGCTGTCGGTGGCGTCGCGGGCGTCGTTGTTTTGGGCTTGCGCCAGCGGCGCGCTCAAAGCCAGCAGCAGCGCGGCAGCCGGCGCGGCGGGACGAAGGGATTGTGTGCGGCGGAGCATGAGGGAAACCCCGGTGTGATAGTTATAAAGTAACAAATCATCACGTCGGGTCGCAAGCGCGCGTGGCGCACGGACGCAGCCGCGCCCGCCTTGCGGCAGGCCGGCTGCGCCGTTGCGATCAGGGTTCGGGCCGGACGCGCTCGCGACGGTCGCGGCGCGCAACGCCAGCGGCTATGGCAGCGGGTTGAGCGTGGCCGTGGCGATCGGCGCGCTGCTCTGCTGTCCGTCGAGCGCACGCTGCAGGGCGGCACGGAACGCCTGGAAGCGCGTCAGTTCGGTGCCATCCAGTCTGACCGGCGTGACCACGGCCGGCAGCAGCTTGACCGGATTGGCCTGCGGCGTGACGGCGGCGGTCTGCGCCTCGATGCGCAATGGATCGATGCGCTTGCCGTGCTCCCAGATCTCGAAGTACAGATGCGGCCCGGTGGACAGCCCGGTGCTGCCGACGTAGCCGATCACCTGCCCGGCGCGCACCATCTGGCCATCGTGCAGGCCGCGCGCGTAATGCCACATGTGGCCATAGCGGGTGACCAGATCCGGACCGTTGCGCAGCTCGATCATGCGCCCGTAGTAGCCGTGCCAGCCGATGAAATCGACGCGGCCGGCGGCCACGGCGTGGATCGGCGTGCCCATTGGCGCGGCCAGATCGACGCCCTTGTGGAACTCGGGGATGTGCAGCACCGGGTTGATGCGCCAGCCCCAGCCCGAGGTCAGCCGCGCCGAGGGCAGCGGCATCTCCAGCCGGATCGGCATCAGACCCTGGCCATCGGAGTCGGCCAGCACGGTGTGGCCGTTGGCGTCGATGAAACGGTACAGGGTGTGCTCGCGCCCGGCGTCGTACACGGTCAGGCGCACCAGGTCGGGCTCGGTCGAGGCGGCCTGGCGGATGAACAGCGCATCGACCAGCGCGCCCGGCGGTAAGGGCTGCGGCAGGGTGCTGTCGTGCCGCAGCCAGTCCTCGATGGCCTTGGACATCAGCGGGTCGATGTGGCGCGCCTCGAGCTCATCGCTGAGCGAGTGCGCCACCATGAAGCTGACATCCTCGGGCGTGCCGCGCGGCAGGATCGGCGCGCTGCCATCGGTGACGCCGTTGTCCACCGGCGTGGTCAGCGTGGCGGCTAGCTGGCCGCCCTGGCTGCGCATGTCGGCGGCCAGGTGCCGCTGCGGCGCGCCGCCGCCGAAGCCCCAGCCCAATACGAGATTATGGAAGTGCGGATCCTTGTGCAGGATGCGCACCCCGACCACGTGATGCCCGCCGCGCACCGGCACCAGGCAGGCCTGGATGCGGTCGCCCGCGCGCAGCATGCGCAGCGGCATCTGGTGCGCAATCTTCTGGCCCCACACGAAGGCGTCGCTGCGGGTCACGCCCCAGTGCGCGAACACGCCGTCCAGCATCTGGCCGGGGCGCAGCACGGTGGACACCTGCTGGCAAGCGAACGCGGGAGCGGACAGACCCGCCAAGGCCAACAGCAGCGGCGCAAGCGCACGATGGATAGAGCGCATCGGTCAACCCTCGGTCGGATGGGTGTCGGCCCGCGCCCTGTCGCGCAGCCGTCACGAAGCATCGTCTCTTATAGCCGCCGCTCGTTAGACGGGCGTTAGATCACGCGGAATTCACGCCTTACCGCAGTGTACGATTTCGTATGAACCGACCGGTTCAATTTTCCCTTGCGTGCGGGAACTTGCACGCCCAGTCCGGGTTTCAGCGCGAGGAAACGTACTTTTCGCGGCGAATGTGCGGCACCGGCAGGCCTGCCTGCTTCAGTGCCTCGAAGCTCTGGTCGACCATGTTCGGGTTGCCGCACAGATAGACGATATCGCCCGCCGCATCCGGCCGCAGCAGCGGCAGCGCCGTCTGCACGTAGCCGAGATGATCGTGCGGCCCGGGCCGCGCGCGCGCGCCACGGCTGAAGCAGGGGATGAAGCGGAAGCCCGGCTGCGCCGCCGCGAAGGCTTCGAACTCCTCGCCGTACAGCAACTCGGCCTCGCTGCGCGCGCCGTACACCAGCACTACCTCGAGATCGCGCCTGCGCACCTGCGCGGCCAGTTGCGGCAGCATGGCGCGGTAGGGCGTGACGCCGGTGCCGGTGGCGATCAGCAGGTAGCGCCGGTTGGTATCGCCCTCGCCCAGCACGAAGCGGCCATAAGGGCCGCTGGCCTCCACCGTGCCGCCTTCATCCAGATGTGCGAACAGATCGCTGGCGGCGCCGCCCGGCACGAAACTGACCGCGATCTCGATCAGCCGCACCGGCTCACCGTGGCGCGCCGCCACCGTGGCCACCGAATAGCTGCGCTTGGTGGGCTTGCCGTCGGCATGGGTGAAGTGGATCTGCAGGAACTGGCCGGGCACGAAGGCGAAGGCTTCGCCGTCGGTGCGCGCGAACGCAAGGTGGCGCACGCTGGGCGCGAGCATGCGGCTCTGCGCCAGGCGCAGGGTGAAATGCTGGGTCATGGCGATACGGATGTGGGTTGCCGCAAGGGAATCGCTGCGTCTGCTTGAGCGCGACAGGGCGCGCACGGAGCGCCGATATACTAGCCGCTTACCCTTGGCGAACACTTCATGGACGCGACTCCCGCGCTCGATCTGCGCGCGCTGCGCAAAACCTATCCCAACGGCGTCGAGGCACTGAAAGGCATCGATCTGCGCGTCGAGGCCGGCGATCTGTTCGCGCTGCTGGGGCCGAACGGCGCCGGCAAGTCCACGCTGATCGGCATCCTGGCTTCTCTGGTCAACAGCACCGGCGGCGAGGCGCGCGTGTTCGACGTGTCCGTACAGCGCCAGCGCAGCCGGGCCATGGCGCTGCTGGGCGTGGTGCCGCAGGAGATCAACCTCAACCAGTTCGAGAAGCTGTTCGACATCTGCGTCAACGAGGCCGGCTTTTACGGCGTGCCGCGGCCCATCGCCAAGCAGCGCGCCGAGAAGTACCTCAACGAACTGCGCTTGTGGGACAAGGCGCAGCAGCCGGCGCGCAATCTCTCCGGCGGCATGAAGCGGCGGCTGATGATCGCGCGCGCCATGATGAACGAGCCGCGCGTGCTGATCCTGGACGAGCCCACCGCCGGCGTCGACATCGAGATTCGCCGCTCGATGTGGCAGTTCGTGCGCCAGATCAATCGCGAAGGTGTCACCGTCATCCTGACCACGCATTACCTCGAGGAAGCGGAAAACCTGTGCCGCAACGTGGCCATCATCGATCACGGCCGCATCGTCGAGCACACCACGGTGAAGGCGTTGCTGGCCAAGCTGGACGTGGAGACTTTCGTGCTCGACCTGGCCACGCCCTGCACACAACAGGCGGTGCCGCACGTCGAAGGCCTGCAGTTGAAGCGTATCGACGAATCCACGCTGGAAGTCGAACTGCCGCGCGGACGCGACCTCAACACGCTGTTCGCGGCGCTGAGCGGCGCCGGCATCATGGTGCGCTCCATGCGCACCAAGGCCAACCGCCTGGAGGAACTGTTCCTGCGGCTCACCGGCAACGGCGCGGAGCGGGCGGCATGACTGCGCGCGAGCAATGGGTGGCATTCCTCACGCTGATCCGGCGCGAGGTGATCCGCATCCTGCGCATCTGGGGCCAGACCCTGATGCCGCCGGCGATCACCATGACGCTGTACTTCCTGATTTTCGGCACGCTGATCGGCAGCCGTATCGGCACCATCCACGGCTACACCTACATGCAGTACATCACCCCGGGCCTGGTGATGATGAGCGTGATCGTCAACAGCTACGGCAATGTCACCAGCTCGTTCTTCGGCGCCAAGTTCGGGCGCTATGTGGAGGAGATGCTGGTCAGCCCGATGCCGCCGCGCGTGATCCTGGCCGGCTACATCGGCGGCGCGATGCTGCGCGGGCTGATGGTGGGTGCGATCGTGCTGGGCATCTCGCTGTTTTTCACCAGCCTGCACATGGTCAACATCTGGGTGACGATCAGCAGCGTGGTGCTGACCACGGCGATCTTCTCGTTGGCCGGCTTCATCAACGCCATGTTCGCGCGCAAGTTCGACGACATCGCGCTGGTGCCCACCTTCGTGCTGACCCCGCTCACCTACCTCGGCGGCGTGTTCTACTCGATCGACCAACTGCCCGAGCCCTGGCGCGCGATCTCGCACGCCAACCCCATCCTGTACATGGTCAGCGCATTCCGTGACGGCATGCTCGGCATCGGCGACATCGCGCTGGGCCCGGCCTACGCGGTGATGCTGGCGCTATTGCTGGTGCTGGGCGTCACCGCCGAACGCCTGCTGCACTACGGGCGCGGCCTGCGCAGTTGATGGCAGGCAGTGCCCCTCTCTCGGCGGGATAGGAGCTTGCCTCACAAGCGCGCACGGCGATCGGCCAGCAGCAGTTCGGCGGGAAGCGGCGCGGCGGCCATGCCGCGCGTGAACAGCATGGCCTGGAAGCGCTCACCCATGGCCTCGGGCAGCATCAGCCGCTTGATCTCTTGCGCCAGCGCGTAGATGCCCGCGTCGTCCTGGCCGGCCGCGGCCTCGGCGTGCGCTTGCGCGATGCCCGCCGCCTGCAGGAACCGGCCCTGCGGCACATAGGCCGCGAGATCCAGTCCGGCCGCCGCGCCGGCCTCGGCCAGCGCGCTGAAATCGACACTGGCGGTGAGATCTTGCAGACCCGGATGGAAAAACACGTCCTCGTGCACGCGCTGCCGGTAGAACGCGCGCAGCGTGCCGCCATGACGCTGTGGCAGGTAGTACTCGGCGCGCGGGTAGCCGTAATCGACGAACAGCGCCAGGCCCTGCTGCAGCGTGCCCGCCACCGCCTGCATCCAGTACGGCAGCTGCGGCAGCAGTTCGGAGCGGTAGCCGTCGTCGAAGACCCGGCCGAGCTGTCGTTCGAGATGGCGCACCGCCCCCGCCACCAGGGCATCGGCCAGCCGATCCTGGCGCACGAAGGCGCCCGCGCCATCCAGCGCCACGTATTCCTCGAACACCTCGCCATCACGCAGCGTGAAGCGCGTGGCCGGCAGCGCGTCGATCACTTCGTTGGCGAACAGCACGCCGCGCCAGGACGTCTCGGGGGGGCGATCGATCCACTGCAGACGCGCGAACAGCGCTTCCGGCAGACGTTCGCGTAGACGCGCCTGCTGCCGCTCGCGCAGCTCGGCGCTGGGTTCCAGCATCCGGTAGCGCGCCGGCAGCGCGTCACGCGATGCCAGCGCCAGCAGCACGTGCTCGGCGAAGGCGCCGCTGCCGCCGCCCAGCTCCAGCCAGTCGGCGCCGCTGCCCAGCATCTGCAGCGATGGCGCCAGTGCCGCTGCCACGCAGCGCGCGAACACCGGCCCCAACTCGGCGCTGGTGACGAAATCGCCGTGCGCGCCGAACTTGCGCGCCCCGGCGCTGTAATAGCCCAGGCCCGGCGCGTACAGGCAACGCTCCATGTAGGCGCTGAATGGCAACGGCCCGTGCGCGGCGATGGTTTCGCGCAGCAGCGCGATCAGATGTGCCGAATGCGCAAGCGCATCGGCATCGGGGCGCGGTAAGTCAATGGCTTGCATGAGATCAGCTTCTGGAAATTGGTGAGTCTATCCGCGCATGCCTGGCGCGGCGCCAAAAGAAAGGGCCGGCATCGCTGCCGGCCCCAATCTCACACGCAGTTTGCTGACATCAGAAGCGATAGTTGAAATCGACGTAGTACGAGCGTCCATAGATGTTGTAAGCACCGTTGTCGTAATACGGCCAGAAGTGGTAGCTCTTATCTAGGGGCGGCATGGCATTGAACATATTATTGACCGTAAGTGCGACACTCGCGGCGTTGCCGATGTCGTATTTGATCGTTGCGTTGTAAATGATCCACGGCGGCATGCGTCCGGCACCATATGTCTGGTAAACGGTCGGATTCGAGTACGCTGCTATATTCGGCAATTTCCCGTAGCGGATCGCCGTCAGAGCAGTGGTCCAGTTATGGATGTTCCAGACCAGTGTACCGTTCAGGATCGTTTTGAACTCCGGACCTAACGCGGAGCCGCCTTGCGCGGCGAGGTAATCGTAGTAGGGATTGTGCAGAAGGTCATAGGTCGGATCACCAGGACCGAGCTGCAGCGTGTGTTTCAGCGTGACGTTGTATTGTCCGCTCAGGGTAAAGTTGCCCCAGCGTCCAGCGTCGTAAGTGTAACTGCCCTTGGCAATAATGCCGCTTACACGCTCACGCGCAATATTGATCGGCTCGATGGTGACACCATTGATCAGATAAGGAACCGGTGCGTTGGCGCCCGCGCGTGAAACAGCCGCATACGCAGTCTGGCAGATGGGTGAATTGGTCGGGATCTGTCCAAGTAGACACTGCGCATCATCCAGCAAAAGCGTATTGATGCTCTGGTACTGCACCTCGTTGGCGATGCGGATGTCATAGTAGTCGGCACTGACGTTGAAGTTGGATGTCGGCGACCAGACGAAACCTGCGCCCCAACTCTTGGCGGTGATCGGCGCCAGGTCGGGGTTGCCCCTCTGCGTGCCCTTGATCTGGGCGTTGACGTACGGGTTGTTGATGCTGGAGCAGTCCGAATACGGCGTGCCGGGATAAAGCAGCTCGCACTGGTAGTAGTCGGTCACGCCGGTAAAGAAACCACTGTTGCCAACGAAGGCGTAGCCCATGTCCGGCATACGGAACGCGGTTGAGTAGTTGGCCCGCAGCAGCAGCGTGCTGATCGGACGGTAGGAGAGGGCGACCTTGTAGGTCGGCCGGCTCGAGGTGCTGCCGCCGTCATTGTGGAAGCGGTCGTAACGTGCGGAGATGTCGGCGCTCAATTTGCTGAAGAGCGGGATGTGGAATTCCACCGCACCGGCATAGTTGTTGCGGCGGCCACCGCCGGAAGAACCGGTGTAGCCCCAGAAGCCGCCCGAATTGAGAATCGGATTGACCGGCAACGACCAGTTTTGGTCACCGGCCTGCAGGACGCCGGCGAAACCGACGTCACCAGCCGGGAGTTTGAATAGGTCGGTGTTGGTAACCTGCAGGTTGACGTTCTGGGTATAGGACTCGCTGCTGCTATGCATGATGCCGAGGAAACTCTGGTATTGCGCCGGCGTGATGTTCTTGAAGAAATTGGCGTAATTCGGGTTGTACACCGGGTAGCCGTAGTACGTGCCCAGTTGCGGCCCGAGGAACTGCTTCTGGAAGAAGGCGTCCACCTGGCTGGTCAACGGATGCGGGGTGTTGGTGACCGTGTTGAACTGCGAACGCGCGTAGTAGGCGTTATAAGCCCAGTTGCTGCTGCCCACATTGCCTCGCACGCCGCCGTAAAAGTTATAGCTGCGGTCGACTTCGTGGGTACCGTTGACCAGCAGGCCGCCGACGTCTTCTGGTGCGAATGTCAGGAACGGGTTCTGGAATGTGCCGGTGCCGGAGTTGAAGATGATGCCCGGGCTGCCACCCTTATAGAACGCGCTGATGTTCGGCTCCCACCAATTGTAATAAGGGCCGGCGCCATAGTCCTGGGTCTGGACATTGGCCACCAAGTTGCCGTAAATCTCCATGTTGTCGTTGATACGGAAACTGCCGGAGAGGTAGCCGCTGGCCTGATTATTTTTGTTCATGACAGTGTTGTAGCCCCAGAAGTTGGGGCTGCCGCACATGTAGCCACCACCCGGCACGTAGGTGCCCGGCGTCGGTCCGCCAACCAGCGTCTCGAATCGCACTGTGGTGCCGCCGTACTGATTGGCGACATTTGCGCAGGCGTTGGGTTCGATACTGTTCGGATCCAAGTAGTTGAAGATCCTGTAGTCGAAGATACCGTAGCTGCCGAAAGGCTGGCCCTTTAGATAAGGATTCGGGTTGGCAAAGGACGTCCCGTACGGGCGCTGGAATTGATAGATCGGCTGCTGGGTCGAATACTGCAGCCCGTAGACCAGGTCCAGGCGATTGTGGTTGTAGCCGCCGACCATGGAGATCAGCTGGCTGCTGCCGCCACCGTCCGAGTAGCCACCGGCGCGGTATTCGAAGTGTATGCCGCTGACGTGCTTCTTAAGGATGATGTTCACGACGCCGGCAATGGCGGCAGAACCGTAAATGGACGATTGGTTCCCCGGAACGATATCGATGCGGTCGATCATCGACAGCGGGAAATTGGAGATGTTCTGAATGCTGGCGGCGCCATTGTAGAGCAGCGGGTAATCGGCCAGCGGATGGCCATTGACCAGGATCAGGGTGAAATCGGGCGGCAGGCCCAGCAGCGAGATCGTCTGCGCGCCCTGCGTGAAGCTTGCGGTTGCTGAGGCGCCCTGAATCTCGCCAGTTGCCAGCGGCATCGCCTGCAGCGCCTGATAAATGTTCGTAAAGCCTTGCTGTTTGATGTCCTTCGCACTGATCGAAATTGTCGGCGTAGCGGTTTCCAGTTCCGCAGTTGGAATCAGCGAACCAGTCACGATAACTTTTTTGAGTTCCTTGGGCTTTTTGTCCTGCTTCTGGCTGCCACCTTGCGTGTCCTGCGCGTGCACGGGCAGGGCATAGGCCGAAGCGGACAATGCGGCCACAATCGCGGCCGCCAAGAGATGACGTTGCATAGGCTTCATCGGGAGGAACTCCATGTTAGGGTGCGGTTCAAGATCTACCGAGCCGTGGTGGCGGCATGCCTTAAGGACCGTGCGTCAGCGCACAGTCTTAACTCGAACCTAACGCCGTCGTTGCGCCGCGGCCAGTAGCCATGCGCCGCTGTGATGGAAATGTATTGATCCAATAGGGTGTTTCGTAATTTTCATGAAATATTCGTGCGCGCGATATGTACCGGCGTTTCCGCGCTCGCGCGACCCAATTCGGGGCACTAGCAAGGCGCAGCGCGCAATCCAGTGTGTCGCGAGTACCCAGGACGCGAGCGATCCGGCCCAACACGGAGCGCGCATTCGCTGGCGACGCTACGCGCCGGACGCGCGGTGCCGGTTCCACAGCACGGCCAACGCCAGTCCACTGCGCGGATCGCGCAGGTCGGGAGCGATCTCGGCCAGCGGACCCAGCACCCAGGGCTGCAGCAGGTCGGGCCGCGGCAAGGTCAACGCGGGGTCGTCCAGAATGCAGTCGCCAAACAGCACCAGGTCGGCATCCAGCGTGTGACTGGACAGGCGTGGCGCGGCACGATCGCGGCCTAGCCGTTCTTCCAGCGCGTGCAGCCAGTCGCGCAGCGCCCAAGGGTCGAGATCGCTGTCGAGGCCGACGGCCAGATTCACCACGTCCGGGCCGCTGAAGCCCGCCGGTGTGCCGCGCCACGCACTGGAAACCCGCAAGGTGCCGAAGCGCGCGCCGAGTTGCGCCAGCGCCGCGTCGAGATTGCGTTCGGGCTCGATGCTGCTGCCCAGACTGAGCCAGGCGCGGGCGGGCAGCGGGATGTCCACCGCGCGGGAAGCATTGGTTGGCGGCGAGCTGTTCATGGCTTCATCGACACACAAAAACTGGACAGTAAAAATTCCTCATCCGGCCTGCGGCCACCCTTCGGCATGCTCAGGGCAGGCCCTTCGGCATGCTCAGGACAGGCCCTGCCCGACTCCAGCGGAGCGAGATAACGCCGTCCATCGGGCGTCCTCATTCGGCCGCACGCAAGCCACGCTCGATCACGATGCCCACGCTGGCCGTGCCCGGCACCGCGCCGGGCTTGTC
>JAJYQO010000025.1:72871-104885 GCA_021794575.1 Pseudomonadota bacterium
CAGGCCCTGCCCGACTCCAGCGGAGCGAGATAACGCCGTCCATCGGGCGTCCTCATTCGGCCGCACGCAAGCCACGCTCGATCACGATGCCCACGCTGGCCGTGCCCGGCACCGCGCCGGGCTTGTCCAGGCGCAGGCGCAGCCAGCGCGCGCCGAACTCGCGCTGCAGCAGTTCACCCATGCGTTCGGCCAGGGTTTCCAGCAGCGCCGGCTGCATGCTGGCCGCAAGTTGGCGCAGGCGTTGCGCGATGGCGTCGTAGTCGAAAGTGCGGGTCAGATCGTCGCTGGCGGCGGCGGAACGCGTATCGCAGGCCAGCTCGAGATCCACGCGCAGCAGGCGCGGCGCGGCGCGCTCGTGGACGTACACGCCGATCACGGCCTGCACTTCGAGGCCATGCAGATAAATGCGGTCGCGCAGGGGCGGGCTCATGCGCACAAGCATATCGGAGCGGTTTGCGAAACCGCCCCGGCACCTGGATGTACCGCCGCGATGAGCGCGCAAGTGCTGGTCGCGACAAAAGCGGCGCAGCTTTGCCGCGCCCGTTTGCCGGCGCGTAGTCGCTTCGAATCAGGCGGCAGAATGCCCGATCTTGCAAACTGATCATCTATCGTCCGCGCCGGCGCATCGTGGGTGCGGCATAGCGCTCAGGCTCAGGCGACGGCAGCCTCGAGGCTGTCCAGCGGCCAGCGTGGACGGATGCGAATGGCGGCATCGCCTTGCTGACCGGCGGCCAGACGCAACGCGCCGACGTGGGCGATCATGGCGCCGTTGTCGGTGCAGAACTCGGGGCGCGGAAACCAGGTGCGGAACCCGTCCTGCGCGCCACTGTGCGCCAGCGCCTCGCGCAGCGCCCGGTTGGCGCCGACCCCACCGGCCACCACCAGCCGCGTGCTGTCCGCGGCGCGCAGCGCGCGGCGGCATTTTTCGACCAGCGTCTCCACCATGGCCGCCTCGAAACCGGCGGCGATGTCGGCGCGCACGCCGGCGCTGCGATCGCTGCGCTGCCAGGCCAGCAGCACCTGGGTTTTCAGGCCGGAGAAGCTGAAGTCGAGACCGGGACGGTCCAACAGCGGGCGGGTGAAGGCGAACGCATCGCGCCGGCCCCGCGTGGCCAGTTCGGCCAGCGCGGGGCCGCCCGGATAAGGCAAGCCCAACAGCATGGCGGTCTTGTCGAAGGCCTCGCCGGCGGCATCGTCCAGCGTGTCGCCCAGCAGCGCGTAACGGCCGATGCCGGCCACGTTCACCAGCATGCTGTGGCCGCCGGAAACCAGCAGCGCCACAAACGGCGGCTGCGGCGGATCGGGTTCCAGCAGCGGCGCCAGCAGATGGCCTTCCATGTGATGCACGCCCAGAGCCGGAATCTGCAACGCCCAGGCCAACGCGCGCGCTACGCCGGCACCCACCAGCAACGCGCCGGCCAGGCCCGGGCCGGCGGTGTAGGCCACGCCGCCGAGGCCGTGCATGCCGATGCCGGCCTCGCGCAGGGTGGCTTCGATCAGCGGCAGCAGCTTGCGCACGTGGTCGCGGCTGGCCAGCTCGGGCACCACGCCGCCGTACTCGGCGTGCATCGCCGCCTGACTGTATAAGCGGTGCGCCAGCAGGCCGCGCGCAGGGTCGTAGACGGCCACGCCGGTCTCGTCGCAGGAGGTTTCCACCCCCAGCACCGGCTTTGAAACGCCCGCCGCCGCCACGCTATACTCTCCGGCTCGCCCGTATCCGCGGGCAGTCTACCCGGAGTGTCCATGCCCAACGTCAAGGTGCGCGAGAACGAGCCGTTCGAGGTCGCTCTGCGCCGCTTCAAGCGTACGTGCGAGAAGGCCGGCGTGCTGGCCGAAACCCGCAAGCGCGAGTTCTACGAAAAGCCGACCCAGGAGCGCAAGCGCAAGCGCGCTGCCGCGGTCAAGCGCCAGGCGCGCCGCGTTTCCCGCGACAGCGCCCGCCAGACGCGCCTGTACTGAGCCGTGCCGCAGGCGGCGCCTGCCGCCCCCCAGACGATGGCGCTGAAAGACCAGATCACCGAAGCCATGAAGTCCGCGCTGCGCGCGGGCGACAAGCAGCGCCTGGGCGTGCTGCGACTGGTGCTGGCCGCCATCAAGCAGCGCGAGGTGGACGAGCGCATCCAGCTCGACGACGCGCAGGTGCTGGCGGTGCTGGAGAAGATGCTCAAGCAGCGCCGCGATTCGCTGGCGCAGTATCAGGCCGCGCAACGCGCGGATCTGGCCGCGCAGGAACAATACGAAATCACCGAGCTCGAAGGCTGGCTGCCGGCGCCGCTGGGCGCGGACGAGCTGGATGCCCTGATCACCGCTGCCATCGCCGAAACCGGCGCCAGCAGCGCGCGCGACATGGGCAGGCTGATGGCCGCGCTGAAGCCCCGGGTGGCCGGCCGCGCCGACATGGGTGCGTTCTCCGCGCGCGTCAAGGCGCGCCTGGGCTGATGCCCTTGCCATGCATGGCATGCTTACGCCATGCCGCGTATTCCCGAACGCTTCATCGATGAACTGCTGGCGCGCGTCGACATCGTCGAGGTCGTGGAGCGCCGCGTCCCGCTGAAAAAGGCCGGCCGCGAATGGACCGCGTGCTGCCCGTTCCACAATGAGCGCACGCCGTCGTTTTACGTCAGCCCGGTCAAGCAGTTCTTCCACTGCTTCGGCTGCGGTGCGCACGGCAGCGCCATCAAGTTCCTGATGGACTACGAGCGCCTGGAGTTTCCGGACGCGGTCGAGGAACTGGCGCACGCGCTGGGCATGGAAGTGCCGTACGAAGGCGGCGGCGAGCGCGCTCGCGATGATTTCGGCGCGCTGTACGCCGTGCTCGATGATGCCGCGCGCTGGTTCCAGCAGCAGTTGCCGCATAGCGCCGAAGCGCTAGCCTATTGCGCGCGGCGCGGATTAAGCGAGGAAACCCTGCAGCGCTTCCGCATCGGCTGGGCGCCGGCGGGCTGGGACGGCCTGCAGCGTGCGTTGGGCACGAGCGCGGCGCGGCAGCACTGCCTCGAACAGGCCGGGCTGCTGGCCAGCAACGAGCAGGGCCGCCGCTATGACCGCTTCCGCGAACGGCTGATGATTCCGATCCTGGACCGGCGCGGACGCGTGATCGCGTTCGGCGGGCGGATCATTTCAGGCGCGAATCCTTCGCGCGAAGATCAAAACACGGGCGCGCCCGCGCGCGCACCGCAACAGGGCGATGGGCCCAAGTACCTCAATTCGCCGGAGACCGCGCTGTTCCACAAGGGCCGCGAACTGTTCGGCCTGTGGCAGGTGCGTCAGGCTAACAGCACGCTCGAGCGCATCGTGGTGGTCGAGGGTTATCTCGACGCCATCGCCCTGCACCAGCACGATCTGCCGGTGGCCGTGGCCACTTTGGGTACGGCCACCACGCCCGAGCACACCGAACTGCTGTTCCGCGCCGCGGCGGATGTGGTGTTCTGCTTCGATGGCGACCGTGCCGGCCGCGCCGCCGCATGGCGCGCGCTGGAGTCCACCCTGCCGCGCCTGCGCGACGGCCGCCAGGCGTACTTCCTGTTTCTACCCGAGGGCGAGGATCCCGACAGCCTGGTGCGCAAAGAGGGCGGTGCGGTCTTCGCGCAGCGCCTGGCCACGGCCACGCCGCTGTCCGATTATTTCTTCGAGCACCTGGCCGCGGACGTCAACACCACCAGCATCGACGGCCGCGCACGCTTGGCCGAACGCGCGCGGCCGCTGCTGGCGCGATTGCCTGACGGCGCCTTCCGCGACCTGATGCTGGAAGCCTTGCGCGATCGCACCGGCGTCGGCATGCGCGCGGCGCCCGCGGTCCGCGCGGACGCACCGGCGCGCGGCGGCGCGCCCGCGCGCCGTAGCCTGGTACGCGAGGCGATCGCCGCGCTGCTGGCCGATCCGGCCCTGGCGCAAACGGTATCGCCACCGTGGGCGTTCGCCAGCCTGGACAAGCCCGGTGTGGCGCTGCTGATCGAACTGCTGGACCTGGCGCGCGCGCGGACCGGCGCGCGGGTCGCCGCCCTGCTCGAGCATTTCAGCGGCCGCCGTGAGGCCGATGCCTTGCACAAGCTGGCGCTGATGCAATTTCCCGAGGGCTACGATCTGCGCGCCGATTTCCTGGGCGCCATCGAACGGCTGACGCGGCAAGCGCACGGCGAACGTTTCGATGCGCTGACCCGCCAGCTCAAACAGCAGGGCCTCAGCGCCGAGGAAAAGACCGAATACCAGGCGCTGCACGCCCTGCGCCGGCAAGGACAGGCCTGAAACAGGGGTCCGTCGAGGGCTTGCCGCAAGCGCCTGTGTCCGGGCCGTTGCCCACAGCGCACGCGGCCGCTGGCGTTCGCCGATGAACCGATGGTAAACGTTTCCAGTCCACGTTTTTGAACTTCGCGGTATCCGTCATATCTAATGATTCGGACGCACGCAACGGCGTCCCCGAGGTTCGTTTCCCCTCCCCTGGTACGAACCTCACGGAGCCAAGGTCCTTCCCCTGGCCGTGGCTCCACCCCAACCCCGAGAGCTCCCCCCTGGCTCTCGGGGTTATTTTTTGCGCGACTGCCGGTGCATGGCCGGACTCGCGGGATCCAGGCCAATCCACGACGGCCGATCCATAAAGCGAAGCCCCGCAGATGCGGGGCTTCGTGGGGTACGGCGTCCTGCGGCAGCGGGGATCAGAAATCCATGCCGCCCATACCACCCATGCCGCCCATGTCACCACCGCCGGCCGGAGCCTTGTCGTCCTTCTTCGGCGCCTCGGCCACCATGGCCTCGGTAGTGATCATCAGGCCGGCGATCGAGGCCGCGTTCTGCAGCGCCGAGCGCGCGACTTTGGTCGGATCGAGGATGCCCATCTCGATCATGTCGCCGAACTGGCCGGTGGCGGCGTTGTAGCCGAACGTGCCCTTGCCCTCGGCCACCTTGGCCAGCACCACGCTGGGCTCGTCGCCGGCGTTGGCGACGATCTCGCGCAACGGCGCTTCCATGGCGCGACGGGTCAACGCGATGCCGTGGTCCTGGTCCTCGTTGTCACCCTTCAGCGACTTCATGGCCGCGACCGCGCGGATCAGCGCGACGCCGCCGCCGGGCACCACGCCTTCCTCGACTGCCGCGCGCGTGGCGTGCAGAGCGTCCTCGACACGCGCCTTCTTTTCCTTCATCTCGACCTCGGTAGCGGCGCCGACCTTGATGACGGCCACGCCGCCGGCCAGCTTGGCCACGCGCTCCTGCAGCTTCTCGCGATCGTAATCGGAGGTGGTCTCCTCGATCTGCGCCTTGATCTGCTTGATGCGCGCCTGGATGGCCTTGCTGTCGCCGGCGCCATCGATGATGGTGCTGTTCTCCTTGGCCACCTGCACCTTCTTGGCACGGCCGAGATCCTTCAGCGTGACCTTCTCCAGCTGCAGGCCGACCTCCTCGGAGATCACCTGGCCGCCGGTGAGAATGGCCATGTCCTCCAGCATCGCCTTGCGACGGTCGCCGAAGCCCGGCGCCTTCACCGCGCACACCTTGACGATGCCGCGGATGGTGTTGACCACCAGCGTGGCCAACGCCTCGCCCTCGACTTCCTCGGCGACGATCAGCAGCGGCTTGCCGGCCTTGGCCACGGCTTCCAGCACGGGCAGCAGCTCGCGCACGTTGGAAACTTTCTTGTCGTGCAGCAGGATGTATGGGTCTTCCAGGTCGGCCTGCATCGACTGCTGGTTGTTGACGAAGTACGGCGACAGGTAGCCGCGGTCGAACTGCATGCCCTCGACCACGTCCAGTTCGTTCTCGAGGCCCGAGCCGTCCTCGATGGTGATGACGCCTTCCTTGCCGACCTTGTCCATGGCCTCGGCGATCAGCTTGCCGATGACTTCGTCACCGTTGGCCGAGATGGTGCCGACCTGGGCGATAGACTTGGAATCCGACGACGGCTTGCTGAGCTTCTTCAGCTCGGCCACGGCGGCGGTCACCGCTTTGTCGATGCCGCGCTTGAGATCCATCGGATTCATGCCCGCGGCGACCGACTTCAGACCCTCGCGGATCATGGCCTGCGCCAGCACGGTGGCGGTGGTGGTGCCGTCACCGGCGATGTCGGAAGTCTTGGACGCGACTTCCTTGACCATCTGCGCGCCCATGTTTTCGAACTTGTCGGCCAGCTCGATCTCCTTGGCCACGGACACGCCGTCCTTGGTGATGGTGGGGGCGCCGTAGCTCTTCTCGAGCACGACGTTGCGGCCCTTGGGGCCGAGCGTGGTCTTGACCGCGTTGGCCAGGATGTTCACGCCGCGCAGCATGCGCGCGCGGGCGTCTTCACTGAAACGGACTTCTTTGGCTGCCATGAGCTGGTTCCTCGAAAAATAAAAGTGGGGTCGTACGGAAAACGGGGGCGGATCGCGGCGCGACTCAGCCTTCGATCACGGCCTGGATGTCTTCTTCCTTCATGACGAGCAGTTCCTCGCCATCGACCTTGACCTCGGTGCCGGACCACTTGCCGAACAGGATGGTGTCGCCGGCCTTGACGTCGAGCGGACGCACCTTGCCTTCGTCGTTGACCTTGCCGGGGCCGGCAGCGATAACTTTGCCGCGGCTGGGCTTTTCGGCGGCGCTGTCGGGGATGACGATGCCGCCGGCGGAAACGCGCTCTTCCTCGAGGCGCTTGACGATCACGCGGTCATGTAGCGGACGCAGTTTCATAGGGACTCCACGATGGGTTGAACAAAGGGGATTGCCATCTTGTTAGCACTCGATGGCGATGAGTGCCAAGTTTACCCGCAGAATCGGTTTGGCCCAAGCCCTGCGCGGGGTGGCGCCCAACCGGATCGAGGTGGCACTGGTACTGGTGTCCGGGACGCGCGGTTTCAAGACCCCGCGTCCCGGCCGAGCATGGCGGGCAGCCAGGTTGCCCGCGGGCACTACGCCTACTGGGCGTAGGCCGGGTACACCGGCGTCGGCGCCGGAGCGACGCGCGGCGGCTGGTAGAACACGTTGCTGGCGTTGTCGGCATCCACGCGGCCGTAGCCGAAGTACGGATCGCGCGCGCGCGGGCCGCGATCGACGCTGCTGGCTTGCAGCACGCCGCGCACGAAATCGGCCTGGGTCCTGCGGAAGTTGGCCAGGCTTTGCGGCGACAGATCGGCGCCGCTGCTGGCGCGTCCGCGCTCGATGGCCAGCGCCGCCACGGCCGCTGCTGCCGGCGTCGCCATGCTGGTTCCCGCGGCCCAGCTCCAGCCGCCCGGGATGGTGCTCAGCACCAGGTCAAACACGTAGCAATTGCGGGTGAATCCGGCCACGGTGCAGATCTGCGCCGGATTCACATAGGCATACCAGAGCGTGCCGCCCGGTCCGGCGTTGGCGATCGGCGGGCCGTAATCGCTATAGTCGGCGAGGTAATCGAGCCAGGCATAGCCCGGATTGCCGGTGGCCCAGCCGGCCGGGCCGCTGGCGGAGATGGTGATCATCCCCGGCGCACTGGCCGGCACACCGACGTCGCCGCCCGCTCCCAGTTGCGCAGCGTCGTTGCCAGCCGCTACCACCACGGCAGCGCCACGCGCATTGGCGTAGTCCGCAGCGCGGCCGAAGACCAGCAGATAGGCCTGGGTGTCCGGATCGGTGACGTTGAGCGGGTAGGCCCCCAGCGACATGTTGATCACGTCGGCGCCGCGGTCGGCGGCATGCACGATGCCCGCCAGCACCCACGAGAACGCGCCGCTGCCGGTGTATTCGGAGAGCACCTTGACCGGCATCAGCGTGGCGCCGGGCGCGATGCCGACCGTGCCGAAGCTGCTGGGCAGCGCGGCGACGATGCCGGCCACGTGCGTGCCATGGTTGAAATAGAACCCCGGATGTACGCATACGCTCTCGCCCGGCACGAACGAGGCAGCCGCGGCGAAATCGATGTTGGGCGCCAGCCAGGCGTTGCCGCAGGCGATGCCGGAATCGAGGATGGCCACGCGCACGCCGTTGCCGCTGTAGCCGCGCGTCCAGGCGCCCGGCGCCTGCACGTCGCGCACAGCCCACTGCATCCGGTACAACGGATTGCCGGCCAGCAGGCCCTGATCGACGGCGCCGCCGGCCAGCGCGCGCGGGGCACCGCCGGCCAGCGCCTGCTGCATCTGCGCGGCAGCCTCGGCGGCGTCCCGCGCCAGCGGCTCGGCGTGCGGCTCGCCGAGACTGAAGCTGCGATCCGGCGCCACGTACTGCACACCGGCGACGGCGCGCAGCCGCGCCGGATACGCGGCGTCATCGGACTGCACCACGAAGGTCAGCAGCCCGGGCAGCGCACGCGTCATGCGGCCACCCGCGGTGGCCTCGATCTGCTGCTGCAGGACCTGCGCGCTGCTGCCGCTGCGGCCCAGTACCAGATAGGAAGCGGCTTCGGCGCTGCCGGCGCCGGCCAGCGCCAGCAGCAGGCCGGCGCAATGGAGTGTGCGGTTCATCGGTGATCCCTCGCGGAAAAGCAGCCCCTGCGGCGGCGCAGGCTAGCGCGTGCCGCCGCGAATCCGGCAGTATTCGCAGCGCCTTGTTTCTCCGTCGCTACAGCCACGCAGCCTGCTGTTTCAGCCCGGCTACACTCGCCGCATGTACACCCAGTGCCCGCACTGCCTGAGCGTGTTCGTGGTCGAGGCCGCACGGCTCGGCAGCGCGCATGGTCACGTGCGCTGCGGCCAGTGTGCGGCGCTGTTCGACGCCCTGCCGACCCTGTGCGACGAACTGCCCGCGGAGCCCTACGTCACGCTGCCGCGACAGGATGGCACCGCGCCCGCGCCGCAACTGGACGCGCTGGTCGCGCCGCCCGAGCCCGCCGCAATGCTGGCCGCCGCGGACGGCGCGGTCGCGCCGATACCGGTTGCCGAGCCCGCGCGCGCGGCGATGCATGCCACCGCGCCGGATGCGCTGCTTGTGCCCGCTGCAGACGACGCTGCGAGCACGATGCCGTTCACGGCCGACACGGCCAGCGATGCTGAGCGTGTGACGCCGCCGCACACGCATGACCCGCGCATGGACGAAGCCACGACTGCGCCCGCCGCCGCAATCGAGCCGCAGGACACCATGCCCGCATTACACAACACGATCCCCGAGGGAGCCGCCGCGCCAGCCGTGGACGACGTTGCGCCGCCTGCCGCAGCGCCGGTTTTCGCCTACCGCCCGCATGGCCGCTGGACACTGCTGTGGCGCCTGCTGGCGCTGCTCCTGACCCTGGCGCTGGTCGCGCAGGTCGGCTGGCTGCTGCGCGCCGCGCTGGTGCGCAACGCGGTCACGCGCCCATGGCTGCTGGATGTCTGCCGGGTGCTGGCCGTGCCGCCACCGCAAGTGCGCGATCTGGCTCTGTTGCGGCTGGATGCACGTGACATCCGCCGCCACCCCGACGCGCCGGACGCGCTGCTGATCAGCGCCACACTGCACAACACCGCACCCTGGACGCAGCCCTACCCGCTACTCGAGGTGCGTCTGTCCGACTTGGCCGGCCACGCGGTGGCGGCGCGCGTGTTCGCGCCGACGACGTATCTGCCCGATGCCGCACTCGCGACACGCGGCCTGCCGCCCGACGCGCGTGCCGCGATCAGCATCGAGATCCGCGATCCCGGCCGCCAGGCAGTAGCGTTTGAAATCGTGCCGCGCTGATCGCGCCGCGCGCGACCGCGCGGCCTGACAGCGTCCCGGCGGACGAGTAGACTTGTCTCCCCCGCGTTGCGGGACCAAGGCGCACGCACGATGCGCCGCGAACGATCTGCCCCAGGGGATTCGATCCATGCCAGCCGCCCCCACCAAACCCAGCGCTGCCGCGAGCGATTACGGCGAGAGCGCACTCGCGCAGTGCGTGACGCAGCTGGTGCGCCGCTATCTGCGCGATCTGGACGGCAACGCAGATGGCGCCGAATTGCATACGTTGGTGATGCACAGCGCCGAGGCACCGCTGCTGCGCGAGGTCATGGCCTGGCATGGCGGCAACCAATCGCGCGCCGCGGCCACGCTGGGCATCAACCGCGCCACGCTGCGCAAGAAACTCGGCCAGCACAGGCTGGAATGATGCGCAGCCGCGGCGCGTGCCGAACGGGGCTGCAACGACTTCGTTGCGGCGTTTGCAGCACCATAACCTCCGCGGGCCACGGCCGGCCCGCTGCGCGTCGCGTACGCCCATGCGCGACGCGGCATCGCCGAGTCCGGACCTGCTCCGGATTCGGTACCCTGCCGCCAGTCCACGATGGACCGGTCCGCAGGTTCGAGCAGCGGAGCCATTGATGTTCGACACCACGTTGGCGCCGATACGCCGCGCCCTGCTGAGCGTTTCCGACAAGCACGGACTACTGGATCTGGCGCGCGCGCTGGACGCCCTGGGCGTGGAACTGCTCTCCACCGGCGGCAGTGCGCGCGCGCTGCGCGAAGCCGGCCTGCCGGTGCGCGAAGTGCGCGAAATCACCGGCTTTCCCGAGATCATGGGCGGCCGCATCAAAACGCTGCATCCGCGCATTCACGGCGGCCTGCTCGGACGGCGCGGCACCGACGATGCCGTGATGGCCGAGCACGGCATCGCGCCGATCGACCTGCTGGTGGTCAACCTGTATCCCTTCGAACAGACCGTGGCGCGGCCCGACTGCGGCCTGGACGAAGCCATCGAGAACATCGACATCGGCGGTCCGGCCATGCTGCGCGCCGCGGCCAAGAACCATGCCCACGTGGCGGTGCTGGTCGATCCCGCCGACTACGCGCCGTTGATCGAGGCGCTGCGCGGCGAGGGCGGCACCACGCTGGCGCTGCGCCAGCGGCTGGCGGCCAAGGCCTACGCGCACACCGCGCGCTACGACGGTCTGATCGCCGACTGGCTGGGCGCGCAGGTCGAGCACGCCCGCGGCGAGCCGTTCGCGCCTACCCTGCACCTGGCGCTGCGCCGCGCGTACAGCCTGCGCTATGGCGAGAATCCGCACCAGGCCGGCGCGCTGTATCTGGAGGCAGGCGCCGCATCCGGCGTGGCCGCTACCGCGCGCGTGCTGGGCGGCAAGGAACTCTCGTACAACAACCTCGCCGATGCCGACGCCGCGCTGGAATGCGTCAAGGCGTTCCAGCGCACGCCGGCCTGCGTGATCGTCAAGCACGGCAACCCTTGCGGCGTGGCGCTGGGCACCGACAACCTCGAGGCCTACCAGGCCGCCTATGCCTGCGATCCCACCTCGGCGTTCGGCGGCATCATCGCTTTCAACCAGGCACTGGACGGCGCCACCGCGGCCGCCATCCTGGCGCAGCAGTTCGTCGAGGTGGTGCTGGCGCCGGAGATCGGCACGGACGCGCAGGCGGCGTTCGCCAAAAAACCCAACGTGCGCGTGTTGGCCACTGGCGCCTGGCCGGAGCAAGCACCACCCGCACGCGAACTCAAGCGCGTGGCCGGCGGCTATCTGGTGCAGGACACCGACCGCGACACCCTGCTGCTGACCGACCTCAAGGTGGTCAGCAGACGCGTGCCCAGCAGCACCGAACTGCGCGATCTGCTGTTCGCCTGGCACGTGGCCATGTACGTCAAGTCCAATGCCATCGTCTACGCGCACGGCGGCCGCACGCTGGGCATCGGTGCCGGCCAGACCAGCCGCGTCATCAGCACGCGCATCGCAGCGCTGAAGGCGCAGGAAGCAGGGCTGGATCTGCAGGGCGCGGCGCTGGCGTCCGACGCGTTTTTCCCGTTCCGCGACGGCATCGACACGGCGGCCGCGGCTGGCGTAAAGGCGGTGATCCAGCCCGGCGGCTCGATGCGCGACGCCGAGGTGATCGCCGCCGCCGACGAGCACGGCATGACGATGGTGTTCACCGGCGTGCGCCACTTTCGCCATTGAAACGGCGGCTCGACCCTGCGCTCGCGGCGGCCGCATGCGTCACCGGCCGCTCACCGGATTATCGTTGCGTTCTTGACGGACCCTGCTTGCGCGGGCCGCTGGTCGGGAGAGCCCCATGAAGCCATGGATGATTTACGGTGCCAACGGCTACACCGGCACGTTGGTCGCCGAGGCGGCCGCGGCCGCGGGCCTGAAACCGCTGTTGGCCGGACGCAACCGCGAAACCCTCGGCCCACTGGCGCAACGGCTGGGCCTGGAAAAGCGCGTGTTTCCGCTGCTTGGCCAGAGCTCGATCGCGGCCAGCCTGGAGGGCGTCGGCCTGGTGCTGAACTGCGCCGGCCCGTTCGCGCAGACCTGCGCGCCGCTGCTCACGGCCTGCATCGAAAGCGGTACGCACTACCTGGATATCAGCGGCGAAATCGACGCGTTCGCACACTGCCACGCACAGCATGAACGCGCACAGGCAGCTGGCATCACCGTGCTGCCCGGGGTCGGCTTCGACGTGGTTCCCACCGACTGCGTGGCGCTGCTGCTCAAGCACATGCTGCCGCGCGCCGACGAACTGATCCTGGCCATCGAAGGCGAGGGCGGATTCAGCCCTGGCACCGCGCGTACCAGCCTGCAAGGCCTGCACGCGGGCGGTCGCGCGCGCGTGCGCGGCCAGTTGCAGAAAGTGCCGCTCGCGTGGAAGACGCGCACGTTCCTGCATGCGGGTGCGCCGCGCCAGGCGGTGACCATTCCATGGGGCGATCTGTACACGGCGTGGGTGTCCACCGGCATTCCCAACATCGAGACCTATCTGGTGCTGCCGCCGCGCGCCATCAAAAACCTCCGCCGCATGCGCTGGCTGCGGCCGCTGTTGGGCCTGGCGCCGCTGCGCCGGCGCATGGAGGCGCGCATCACGCGCGCCGTGCGCGGCCCCGACGCCACCACCCGCGCGGCCACGCGCAGCCGCGTGTGGGGCGAGGTGCGCGCCGCTGATGGCAGCGCCGCGACACTCGCGCTGGAAACGCCCAACGGCTACGCGCTGACCGTCGACGCCGCACTGGCCTGTGTACAGCGCGTGCTGGCGCAGCCGCCCGCGCCCGGCTATTACACGCCGGCGCAGTTGCTGGGCGCCGAGTTCGTGCTGGGTCTGCCCGGCGTACGCCGCCTCGATTCGCCGGCATGACCTGCGGCAGGTGGCGCCATTACGACGCGCCACTAGACTCGACGCGCCGCCCTCCGGGAACCCCTGCCGCATGAACCAGCCCGCCGCATCGCCGCCGCGCCTGGCGCCGCTGCCGTATCTGATCTTCGCCTCGCGCTGGCTGCAGTTGCCGCTGTACCTGGGTCTGATCGTGGCGCAAGCCATCTACGTGGTGCAATTCCTGCGCGAGTTATGGCACTTGGTCGACAGCACGCTGCTGGGCGGCGGCAGCGGCGGGCCCTACTCGCCCGAGGTGATGATCATGCTCACCGTGTTGGGCCTGATCGACGTGGTGATGATTTCCAACCTGCTGGTCATGGTGATCGTCGGCGGCTACGAAACCTTCGTCTCGCGGTTGCGCCTGGAGGGTCATCCGGACCAGCCGGAGTGGCTCAGCCACGTCAACGCCGCGGTGCTCAAGGTCAAGCTGGCCACCGCCATCATCGGCATCAGCTCGATCCACCTGCTGGCCACCTTCATCAAGGTCGGCGAGCTGACCAGCCGGGTGATCCTGTGGCAGTTGCTGCTGCACCTGACCTTCGTGATCTCGGCCGTGGCCATCGCGCTGATCGACCGCATCATGAGCCCGCCGCTGGCAGCCGGTGGGCATGCCTGAAGTCGCGCAGCCCGCGCGCGGCTGTCTATACTGCGGCGACGCGCCTGCGCGCGTGGACCGGAGTCGACCGTGCGCCGTACCTTGATCGCCCTCGGCTTGCTGTGCGTCTTGGCCGGCGCATGGATCGGATTCGGCCACCTGCATTACACGCGTACGCAGACCGCCGCGAGCCTGGGCCCCCTGACTTTGAAGACCCGCACGCAAGAACCCGTGCCCGTCGCGCTCGGCTACGGACTGATCGCGCTGGGCGTGGTGCTGGCCGGATTCGGCGCCGTCCGACGCTGAGCGCGCCACACCCGCGCGCCACCGTCCGCCGCGACGGCCACGCCATTCCCGCCACGGGCCGGAGCGCACTGGCCGATACAATGCGGCGATGGATGTCTCGTACCTGCTCGACGCGCTCAATCCGGCCCAGCGCGAGGCGGTCAGCGCACCGCCTGGCCACCTGCTAGTGCTGGCCGGTGCGGGTTCCGGCAAGACCCGTGTGCTGACCCACCGCATCGCCTGGCTGACCGAAGTCGAACACGTGCCGCCATGGGCGATCCTCGCGGTCACCTTCACCAACAAGGCCGCCGGCGAGATGCGCGGCCGCCTGGACGCGCTGCTGGCCGGGCACACGCAGGGCCTCAGCGTGGGCACCTTCCACGGTATCGCGCATCGCCTGCTGCGCCGGCACTGGCAGGAGGCGCGTCTGCCCGAGCTGTTCCAGATTCTCGATGCCGACGACCAGCAGCGTCTGGTCAAGCGCGTCATTGCCGGGCTGGGCATCGACGAGGCGCGCTATCCGCCCCGCCAGGCCGCGTGGCAGATCAACGCCTGGAAGGACGAAGGCAAGCGCCCGGACATGCTGGAGCACCGCAACCATCCGACCACGCGCGCCTTCATCGAAATCTACCGGGCCTACGAGGAAGCCTGCCAGCGCGCCGGCCTGGTGGACTTCGCCGAGTTGCTGCTGCGCGCGCACGAACTGATGCTGCAGCAGCCGGCACTGCTGGCGCACTACCGCCAGCGCTGGCGGCACCTGCTGATCGACGAGTTTCAGGACACCAACACGCTGCAGTACGCGTGGATCCGCGTGCTGGCCGGCAACAGCGGGCAGGTGTTCGCCGTCGGCGACGACGACCAGGCTATCTACGGCTGGCGCGGCGCGCGCGTGGAAAACGTGCAGCACTTCCTGCGCGACTTTCCCGGCGCGCGCACGCTGCGCCTGGAGCAGAACTACCGCTCCAGCGCCAACATCCTGGCCGCGGCCAATGCGCTGATTGCGCACAACGGCGCGCGCCTGGGCAAGAACTTGTGGACCGCGGGCAGCGAGGGCGCGCGCATCGCGCTGTACGCCGCCTACAACGAGCAGGACGAGGCGCGTTTCGTCGTGCAGCGCATCGTCGAGCATCTGGATGCCGGCGGCGCGGCCGCCGATTGCGCCGTGCTGTACCGCTCCAACGCGCAGTCGCGCGTGCTCGAGGAGGCTCTGCTGCAGCAGCGCGTCGGTTATCGCGTCTACGGCGGACTGCGCTTTTTCGAGCGTGCCGAGATCCGCGACGCCATGGCCTATCTGCGTCTGGCCGCCAACCGCGACGACGACGCCGCGTTCGAGCGCGCGGTCAACATGCCGCCGCGCGGCATCGGCGAGCGCACGCTGGACGCGTTGCGCGGCCACGCGCGCGGCGCGCGGCTGCCGTTGTGGCCGGCAGCCGAGTTGCTGCTGGCCGCGGGCACGCTGCCGGCGCGCGCCGCCAACGCCCTGCGCGGTTTCATGGACCTGATCGCGCGCATCGCCGCCGGCGCGCCCGACGCCGCGGGCGGGCTGAGCCTGGCCGAGCACGTCGAGCACACGCTGGCACTGTCCGAGTTGCGCGCCTTCTACGAGAAGGACAGCCGCGGCAACGCCGAATCGCGCGTGGAGAACCTCGACGAGCTGATCAACGTGGCCGCGCGCTTCGAGCCCAGTCCCGAGGACAGCGAGGCCGGCCTCGGCATGCTGGCCAGCTTCCTGGGCCACGCCGCGCTGGAGGCCGGCGAGGCGCAAGGCGAAGCCGGCAGCGACTGCGTGCAGCTGATGACCCTGCATGCGGCCAAGGGCCTGGAGTTTCCGCGGGTGTTCCTGGTCGGACTGGAGGAAGGGCTGTTTCCTTCGCAGAAGTCCATCGACGAACCGGACCGCCTCGAGGAAGAACGCCGGCTCGCCTACGTGGGCATCACCCGCGCGCGCACGCAGCTGACGCTGAGCTACGCCGAATCGCGGCGCCTGCACGGCAGTGAAATGCTGGGCCGGCCCTCGCGCTTTCTGGCCGAGCTGCCGCCGGCGCTGATCGACGAAGTACGCCCGCGCGTGCAAGTCAGCCGGCCCGCCTACGCGCCGCGCAAGAAAGAGACGATCGCGGAAATCGGGCTGCCCGCGCTGCGCCTGGGCCAGCGTGTGCGCCACACGCAGTTCGGCGAGGGCGTGGTCACCGCCGCCGAGGGTGGCGGCGCACACACCCGCGTACAGGTCAACTTCGAGCAGGTCGGCAGCAAGTGGCTGGTGCTGGCCTACGCGCGCCTCGAGGCCTGCTGAGCGCGGCCACATGTACTCTTCGTGCCGGCGGCCGGCGCAGTCTGCGCGCGGCGGCGGCCCTGTGGCGGGCTCAGTCCCGCGTCAATCCCGCCGCCTGCAGCGCCGCGAGATACGACTGCCAGTTGCGCGCCTGGTCGCGGCCCAGCCGCGCCAGGGTTTCCCAGCTGAAGATACCGGTGGCGTGGCCATCGTCGAAGCGCAACAGCACGCCGTAGTGGCCAACCGGCTCGATGGCGGTGACGCCGACGTTGCGCTTGCCGGCCACCAGCACCTGCTGGCCCGGACCGTGGCCCTGCACCTCGGCACTGGGCGAGTGTGTGCGCAGGTACTCCAGCGGCAGCGCGTACTGCGTGCCGTCGTCCCAGCGCACCTCCAGCACGCGCTCGGCGCGGCGCAGACGCAGCTCGCTGGGCGGTGCACTCAATGCAGACGACCGACGTCGGGGCCGTCCAGCTTGATGGGCGGCGCGGCGCCGGCGATATCGGCCAGCGCCAGCCCGTAGGGCTCGCGGAAGCTGACCGTGGACACCTCGGACCAGGCGAAGTACGAGGGCTCGCCCAGCCATTCGGCATCGGGCGACAGCTCCTGCATGTTGAAGCCGTCGTCCTCGATATTCAGCAGGCGCCCGATGTAGCAGACCTCGGACTCCTCCTCGGAATCGACATGCACGCCGATCACCGGCCCGTACTGGCTGGCCGCCTGCACCACTTGCACGATGTCGTCGAGCGGAAAATCCTGCGGGCGCGGCACGTCCACGCCGCGCAGCGCCAGCGCGCGGCGGATGAACCCGGCGTGCTCCTCGGGCGCCTCCAACTCGGTCAGATCGCGGTGGCGCATGGCATACAGGCCGTCGAAGCCCAGCGTGTCGCCCACCACCGACAACAGGAAGTACTCGCGCCCGATGCCGGCCACATAGCCGCAGAAGCTGCCGTGTTCGAGGTTGCCGCGCCAGACGCGCACCAGTTCGCTCTTGACGTGCGCCTCGCGCAGGCGCGCGCGGAAGCCCGGCGTTTTCAGGGGGATGATCGTGCCCATGGGGAAGATTGAAAGTGCCAGGAAAAGGGGTATCGGCGCCAGCGGCGCGGGCGGGCCGGATCAGGCCCGCGGGTGGATCAGCTTAGCAGCGGAGCGATCCGTCGGGGTTCAGAGAATGTAACGGGACAGGTCTTCATCGGCCGCCAGGCCGGCCAGGTTGAGATCGACATATTCGGCGTCAATCACGTATTTTTCGCCGGATTTATCCGAAGCTTCGAAGGAGATCGACTCCAGAAGCCGCTCCATCACCGTGGCCAGCCGGCGCGCCCCGATGTTCTCGGTGCGGGCGTTGATCTGCCAAGCCAGCTCGGCCAGCCGGCGCACGCCGGCGGCGGTGAACTCGACGCGCACACCCTCGGTGCCCAGCAGTTCGCGGTACTGCACCGTCAGCGCGTGCCGCGGCTCGGTGAGGATGCGCTCGAAGTCGTTGACGGACAGCGCATCCAACTCGACGCGGATCGGCAGGCGCCCCTGCAGTTCCGGAATCAGGTCCGAGGGCTTGGCCAGCGAGAACGCGCCGGACGCGATGAACAGCACGTGGTCGGTGCGCACCGCCCCGTACTTGGTGGATACCGTGGTGCCCTCGACCAGCGGCAGCAGATCGCGCTGCACGCCCTCGCGGCTGATCCCCGGCGTCTGCCCGCCGGCGCCACCACGCTGGGCGATCTTGTCGATCTCGTCCAGGAACACGATGCCGTGCTGTTCGGCGGCCTGCACCGCCAGCTGACGCAGCTCGTCCTCGTTGAGCAGCTTGCCGGCCTCCTCGTCGACCAGCACGCGGCGCGCCTCGCATACCGGCAGCTTGCGGCGCTGCGCGCGCGCGCTGCCCAGCGACTGGAACATCTGCTGCAGTTGCTGGCCCATTTCCTCCATGCCGGGTGGGGTGAGGATTTCGGCGTGGCTGGCGCCGGGGGTCAGCTCCAGCTCCACTTCGCGCGCATCCAGCGCGCCCTCGCGCAGTTGCTTGCGCAGTTTTTGACGGGTGTCGCTGTCGGCCGGCTCGCCACCGGACTGCGCCTCCCAGCCGCCGCGGCGCGGCAGCAGGGCATCGAGCAGGCGCTCCTCGGCGGCATCCTCGGCGCGGCTCTGCACGCGCCCGGCGGCCTGCGCGCGCACCAGCTTGTAGGCCACGTCCACCAGATCGCGCACGATCGATTCGACATCCTTGCCCACGTAGCCCACCTCGGTGAATTTGGTGGCCTCGATCTTCAGGAACGGCGCGTTGGCCAGGCCAGCTAGGCGACGCGCGATCTCGGTCTTGCCGACGCCGGTGGGGCCGATCATCAGGATGTTCTTGGGCGTCACTTCCTCGCGCAGCTCGGCCGGCAGTTGCATGCGCCGCCAGCGGTTGCGCAGCGCGATGGCCACCGCGCGCTTGGCCGCGTCCTGGCCGATGATGTGCTTGTCGAGGGCGTTGACGATTTCGCGCGGGGTCAGTTCGGACATGGGAATCCAGCAGTACGGATGATGTGGGTGCGCATCGCGAGATGCACGATGGCCAGGTCAGCCCGCGATCGCACAAGCCTGCGCGAGTCACGAGTCCCGGCCCGCTTCAGCCGAGCTCTTCCACGGTGACATTGCCGTTGGTGTAAATGCAGATCTGCCCGGCGATAGTCAGCGCCTGCTCGGCGACATGGCGGGCATCCAATTCGGTGTTGGCCAGCAGCGCGCGCGCCGCCGCCAGCGCGTACGGCCCGCCGGAGCCGATGGCGATCAGGCCGTCCTCGGGCTCGATCACGTCGCCGTTGCCGGAGATCAGCAGCGAGGCTTCGGCGTCGGCTACCGCCAGCAGCGCCTCCAGCCGGCCCAGGCGGCGCTCGGTACGCCAATCCTTGGCCAGCTCCACCGCGGCGCGGGTGAGGTTGCCGTTGTGTCGGGTCAGTTTGTCCTCGAACAGTTCGAACAGCGTGAACGCGTCGGCGGTGGCGCCGGCGAAGCCGGCCAGCACCTTGCCGGTGCCCAGGCGGCGCACCTTGCGCGCGTTGGCCTTCATCACCGTGTTGCCCAGCGTGACCTGGCCGTCGCCCGCCATGACCACATGCCCGCCGCGGCGCACGCTGACGATGGTGGTGGCGTGGAAGCTTTCCATGATGGCTCCGGCGGCGGCGAGGCTTCCGATATTGAGCCGCGGCCCGGTGATGCAAGACCATCCGGCGCGGCGCGCTAAAATGCACGTCCCGCACATCCGGAAGCCGTCATGTCCATCGCCCCCGAAACCCAGGCGCGCATCGAAGCGCTGCTCCGGCAGCACCGCGTGGTGCTGTTCATGAAGGGTACGCGCCAGCAGCCCATGTGCGGCTTCTCGGCCGCCGCCAGCAACGTGCTCAACGAGCTGCTGCCCGACTACCACACCGTCAACGTGCTGGAGGATATGGAGCTGCGCGAAGGCATCAAGCAGTACGGCAGCTGGCCCACGATTCCGCAGCTGTACATCGGTGGCGAACTGGTCGGCGGCGCCGACATCATCCGCCAGATGTACGCCAGCGGCGAACTGCAGCAGGCGCTGGGCCTGCCGCCGCCCGACCGCACGCCGCCGGAAATCACCATTACCGACAAAGCCGCCGCAGCCATCCGCTCCGGCATGCAGGAATCGCCTGGCATGACGCTGCATCTGGAGATCGGCCCCGACCGTTCGGCCGGCTTCCAGCTGGCGCCGCCCACGCCCGGCGACATCGTGGCCCGCGCCAACGGCTTCGAGATCCACCTCGACCCGGCCAGTGCGCAGCGCGCGCGCGGCATCAGGATCGACTGGGTGGAAACCGTGCAGGGCGCCGGCCTCAGCCTCAGCTATCCGGGCAGCGTCGGCGCTTGAGCGCCCGCCTGCCCTGCCGCCGGATCGTGCCCGCGGCAACCGCAAGGCCGCTCGGGCAGGCCGCGTATGGAGCACAACAGTTTATGGGCCTATAGCTCAATCGGTTAGAGCAGGGGACTCATAATCCCTTGGTTCCAGGTTCGAGTCCTGGTGGGCCCAGATCGACGCGATCCGATGCAGTCGTGTTGCGCGGTTCAACAAAGTTTGCTCGCCTGCGATCAACCCGCCAGCGCGCGCTGGATCGCCTCGAGCCTGCGACCGCGCGTCTCGATGCCGCTGCGGGCCAGCATCCAGCCCGTGATCGCCATCGGCAGCGCGATCAGCAGCGCCGACAGCGCGAGATGCCCGAACAGGCCCAGCACGCCCAGGCCGGCACCGAGGATGCCTCCGGTCTTCGAGCTGGCGGCGATCACGCCGGAACCGGTGCCGCGCATGTGCACCGGATAGATTTCCGCGGAGTACGGCAACAGGGTGGCGATCACGCCGCTGCTGCCCACCAGCAGCAGCACGGTGGCGGCGACGGTGGCCGTCCCGGTGTGCACGCCGAACACGGCGATGGCGCAGAACGCCAGCAGTGCCAGCGCGGTCGTGGCAATGAACAGGACCAGCGTACGGAAGCTGCTCCAGCGCTGGTAGAGCCATACCACCAGCGCGGTGCCCGGGATCGCCAGCAGCGCCGAGCGCGCGAGCAGCGCGGCGGCGCCGTGCGCGTTCACGCCGAGTGCGGTCAGATTCGCCGGCAGCCACAGCAGGAATCCGAAGTTCACCAGCCCCCAGGCCAGCCCGCCCATGGCCAGTCCCACGGTGATACGCGCATGGCGGCCTCGCAGCAATTGGCGCAGATCCGCCACCGGATGTGCGCTTTCCAGGATCGGCGGATCGATGTCGGTGCCGTCGGGGTCGGCGATCACCGCGCTGCGCGCGCCGGTGAAGCGCGTCAGCACCGCGCGCGCCTGGGCAGGTAGGCCGGCATTGGAGAGAAAATGCGGCGACTCCGGGATATAGCGGTTGAGGAACAGGATCAGAGCGCCGGTGGGCAGGTTCAGCAGCCACAGCGAGCGCCAGCTGAAGGTAGGTTCCAGCAGCGTCGCCGCGCCGGAGGCGGCGAGGTAGCCGATCGAGGTTCCTACCCCGCCCAGCGCCACCAACAGCCAGCCCCGGTGCGCGGAGGGGATGGTCTCGGCCATCAGGGTGAAGGCGATCGGCAGCATGCCGCCGGCCGCGGCCCCCATCAGGAAACACATGACCAGATTCCAGCCGAAGGCCGGCATCGTGCCGCAGATCGCGGTGCCCATGAACAGAATCGCGGACAGCAGGATCGCCGAGCGGCGACCGAACAGATCGCCCAGACGTCCCCACACGACCGAGCCGAGCGCGGTGCCGGCCAGGGCGATCAGTGCCAGCCAACCCGCAGTCCTCATCCCGATACCGTATTCCGCCGCCATGCCAGGCATCACGAACGCCAGCGAGGCCGGCTTCATCACGTCGATTGCCAGTGCCAGCGTCAGTGCCGTCACCAGTTTCCAGTGCTCGTGATGCAGCGGCACGCCGTCGGCAATGTGGAAATACCAGCGGTTGTCGGGACGATGCAGGCTCCGCCTGAGCTGTGCCATTCGCGGCATCAGCCCGTAGCCCGCCAGCAGCACGCCGCACGGGATCAGCACCATGCCCACCATCATCGCCGGGTCCATCGGCATGCCGGCCAGGCGGTAATGCACCGGCGCGGCCATCACGTACATCGGCATGTGCAGCAGCACACCCGCCACCACCGCGGCGCAACCGGTCCAGAACGCCAGCGGATGATGGAAGCGGAGGGGTGCTTCCATGTTTCTTGCGGAAAGACTCATGCGCGTATGTGACCGTGTGACGGAATCCGGGGTCGGCGGGAGAGGAAGCCCGAGCCTGCCGCCCCGCAGGGAGCCGATGATGATCGGGTTGCGCCCCGTGCGATAGCTGCGTGCACCAACCAGGACCGGTTCTTCGCGATACAGCCCCGCCTGCCCGAAGCGCGCGTGATCGACGTCATCGCCGACGATGGCCATGCCCGGGGCGCCGTGCGCGCCCGGCCCGCGCGAACCGGCTCAGTATTCCTGCCGGGTCGGACGGAACAGGATCTCGTTGATGTCCACATCCTCCGGCTGGCTCATGGCGAAGGCCACGGCGCGGGCGAACGCATCGGCGGGGATGGCGATCTCGTACAGCTTGCGGATGCGCTCGGCGACGTCGGGCTCGGTGATGGATTCGGGCAGTTCGGTCGCGACGGCGCCAGGCGAGATGATGGTGGAGCGGATGCCGTAGGGTTTGACCTCCTGGCGCAGCCCCTCGGAAATCACGCGCACCGCGTGCTTGGTGGCGGCATACACCGCGCCACCCGGTCCGACCTTGTGGCCGGCGACCGATGCGACTGGTGGTGGCCGGCACACCGGCCTACCTGGACGCACACCCGCCGATCGTCACGCCGCGCGACCTCACCGGACACAACTGCATCAACATCCGCTTCCTCACGCACGGCGGCTTGTACACGTGGGAATTCGAGAAAGACGGCCACCCGCTCAACGTGCGCGTGGAGGGACGGCTCACGTTCAACAGCATCGAGTACATCCGCGTCGCCGCGCTGGCGGGCTTCGGCCTGGCCTACCTGCCCGAAGACATGGTCCGCCCGCACATCGAGGCCGGTCGCCTGCGCCAGGTGTTGGACGACTGGTGCCCCCTGTTCCCCGGTTACCACCTGTATTACCCGAGCCGGCGCCAGCCCTCACCTGCATTTGCATTGCTGGTCGATGCGCTTCGATATCGCTCGCACGTTGAGTAGTCGTCGGGCGACGGCGGTCCCGGCGACAGCATGGCCAACACGGGCAGAGTGGCCGCACGTTTTCTCAGGGTGTCCACCCCGTTCGCGGCGATGCTGCGTCCCTCAATGCCGGACCTTGAACACCTGCATCAGCGGATGGCAGGCCATGGCGCGATAGTCGGTTGCCGGCGCGCCGCGCGGCAGCGGCGTCCCGGCCTTCGCGACCAGTGTGGCGCTGTCGATCACGTGGTCGGCCGCATCGACGGCGATCAGCGCGTAGATGCCGGGACGCAGCCACAGCGCGCGCTGCTGGGCGTCGCAGCGCAGCAGCACGCGGTCGGCCGGAATCGCCGCGCGCGGCTCGCCGACGGCGCGCGCCTCGACCAGGCACGGGTACTGCCCCTTGCAGAAGCCGCTCGGCAGCGCCGCCGGCACGCGCAAGCCCCATAGACCGAGCCAGATCGGACGGCCGTCGGCGGTGCGTTCGCGCGGAAAAAACACGCTGACGTCGTAGGCCCGCGGCAACAGCGACCACGGCCGGTTTTGCGCGTTGAGGAACACAACCGGCTGCCGCGGATGCAACGCATCGATCACTGCGCGCCAGTACGGGCTGTCGTAGGACTTGCGCAAGTGGCCGGTGAGCATGGTCTGCTCGACCGCCAGCGGGTCGATACCGCTGAGCCGCATGAAATCCTCGGCCATCGAGTGGCCACCCAGATAGCGGCCGTGCTTCTCGATGTGCGCGAAACCGGCGTTGACGACCAACCGTGCATCGGGATGGCCGACGAAGGCGCGCCGATAGAGGTTGGCGGCCTCCTCGCGCTCGCGCGCGTCGGCATGCGCGCTGTCCGCGGCCTCGTAGGCGATCACGCGGTAACCGAGCCGCAGCGCCGTGCGTACCATCTCGGCGTACACCGGCTCGCGCGTGTAGAAACCGCTGTCGGCGGTGGCATAGCCGCGCCGGCGCAGACCGGCGATGCCCTTCCGATACAGCGTTTCCGCGGCGAAGGTGTTGAAGCCCTCGGCGCGCAGGCGCGCCAGCAAGGCCACGCTGAGCGAACGCGTCTCCGGATTGGTGTGGTCCTCGTTGAGAAACACTGCGCGCTTGCCGCGCGCCAGCCGCGCGATGGCCGGCAGCGCCGGCACGGCGTGCCACGCGCCGGGCTGGGCCAAGGGCGAGGCGGCGGCATGGTGCGGCAACGGCTGGGCGATGGCGAACTTGCGCTGCGCACGCAGATAGCTGCCCAGAAAGCCGTCGTACCAGTTCTGGTACTGGCCGAAGATCACCGTGAACGCCGCGCCGCTGTGCTGGTGGCCGGCATGGCGCATGAACTCGTCCTGCGCCAGCAGGCCGGGCTGCTGCTGCGCCTGATCGTAAATCTGCTGCGCCTGGTCGAGTGCGGCGATCTGCTCGGCCTGCCACTGCGCCGGCGTGGTCGCGCCGCTTGGCCGCGTACTGGACGCCGCGCAGCCGGCCAGCAGCAGACACGACACGGTCAGGCAAAAGGCGCCGAACCAACCGCGGATATTCTGGCACCAGTTATTCATCCGACCCGGCGACAATCACAATGCCACCATCCGAATCCGAGCCCCGGCGCAATACTAGCCGCACGATCGACGTTGTTTGGATGCGGGCAAGGTGCGCCGGGAAGCCACCGCACCCGTTGCCGCTGTGATCGTGTCACCGGGGCCAGGGATGCCATCTCCGGAAAACCCCATCGAGCATTGCGAACCCACCATCATGTCCATAACTGCCGATGTACTCGCCGAGCCGGCCGAAACCCCGCCGGCTACCCGCTACCCGGTGCTGGGCGCGATCAGCTTCTCGCACCTGCTCAACGACATGATGCAGTCGCTGATGCTGGCGATTTACCCGCTGCTGAAGGGCAACCTGCATCTGAGCTTCGGGCAGATCGGCCTGATCACCCTCGCCTACCAGGTCACCGCCTCGATCCTGCAGCCGCTGGTGGGCTTGTACAGCGACCGCCGCCCGCATCCGTATTCGTTGTCCATCGGCATGGGTTTCACTTTCGTCGGACTGCTGCTGCTGGCGCGTGCCGACAGCTTCGCGCATGTGCTGGCGGCAGCGGCCTGCGTGGGCATGGGCTCGTCGATCTTCCACCCGGAGTCCTCGCGCGTGGCGCGGCTGGCCTCGGGCGGCCGGCACGGGCTGGCGCAGTCGATCTTCCAGGTCGGCGGCAACACGGGCAGCGCGCTGGGGCCGCTGCTGGCGGCACTACTGATCATTCCGCACGGGCAGCACAGCATCGCCTGGGTGTCGGCGGCGGCGCTGCTGGCGATGCTGGTGCTGGTGTTCGTCGGGCGCTGGTCCGCACATCACCTCACGCTGGGCCGGCACCACGCGACGACAGCGCACGCCGCGCATCCGCCGCCGCTGGTGCGGCGCACGCTGGCGGTGCTGATGGCACTAGTGTTCTCGAAGTTTTTCTATCTGGCGTCGATCAACACCTACCTGATCTTCTACCTGCAAAGCCGCTTCCACATCGGCGTGCGCGAGGGCCAGGTGCACTTGTTCGTGTTCCTGGCGGCGGTGGCGGCGGGCACATTGCTGGGCGGCCCCATCGGCGACCGCATCGGCCGGCGGCGCGTGATCTGGGTGTCGATCCTGGGCGTGGCGCCGTTCACGCTGGCCCTGCCCTATGTGGGCCTGGGCGCCTCGGCGGTGCTGACCGCGATCATCGGCTTCACGCTGGCCTCGGCGTTTCCGGCCATGGTGGTGTACGCGCAGGAGCTGTTGCCCGGCCGCGTGGGCGCAGTGTCCGGACTGTTCTTCGGACTGGCTTTCGGACTGGGCGGCATCGGCGCGGCGGTGCTCGGCCAACTGGCCGATGGCATCGGCATCGTCGGCGTGTACCGGCTATGCGCGTTCCTGCCGCTGATCGGGCTGCTGGCGTACTTCCTGCCGGATCTGCACAGCCCGCGACTGCAGCCGGCCGCGGCCGCATGAGCCATGGTTGAATCGATGCACTCCGCTACCATGCGCGCATGAGCGAGCCCACCACCCACTTCGGCTACCGCGAGGTGCCCATCGCCGAGAAGCAGCGCCTGGTCGGCCAGGTGTTCACCTCGGTCGCGCGCAGCTACGACCTGATGAACGACCTGATGTCATTCGGCGTGCATCGACTGTGGAAACGCTTTTTCGTCGCCACCAGCGGCGTGCGCGCCGGCGACCGCGTGCTGGACCTGGCCGGCGGCACCGGCGACATCGCAGCGTTGCTGTTGCCGGTGGTCGGCGATCGAGGTGCAGTGGTGGTGGGTGACATCAACGCCGAGATGCTGCGCGTGGGCCGCGACCGCCTGCTCGACCGCGGCATGCTGAAGGGCCTGGATTTCCAACAGATGAACGCCGAGGCGCTGCCCTTCGTCGATGCCAGCTTCGATGCGGTGACCATCGCCTTCGGCCTGCGCAACGTCACCGACAAGGATGCCGCGCTGCGCGAGATGCGGCGGGTGCTGCGCCCCGGCGGGCGCGCACTGGTGCTGGAATTCTCGCGCGTCACCCAGACGTGGCTGCGGCCGCTGTACGACTTCCACTCGTTCCAGGTGCTGCCGCGGCTGGGCCGCGTGTTCGCGCAGGATGCCGGCAGCTACCGCTATCTGGCCGAGTCGATCCGCAAGCATCCCGACCAGGCCACGCTGCAGGTGATGATGGAAAACGCCGGCCTGGAGTCGGTGAGCGTGCACAATCTCAGTGCCGGCATCGTCGCTATCCATCGCGGCTACCGTTTCTGAAAGCACCTGTTTTGGAGCCTCTGGACCAGTCCGTCCCCGGATCGAGCCCGGGGCAGGCTCTGGACTTGCCGGTGGGCGTCGAGCCCGGCTCCGGCACGTAGTCGGCTACGCGCGACGTGCACGTGCGCAGGTGTCGCACGGCAGGCCATCCCTCTCGCGTGCGCTAGGTCCGGACGTGCTCAGGCCTGCCTTTTGTAGCGGCGGCATTCCTGCCAGCCATCGATTCGTGGCAGACGGCACGTAGTCGATCATCCCGATCAGATCCCTCGCAGCCCCGCGCGGCGCGATGGGCGGCCGATCTGCTGCGGGCCCGCCCGCCCGCGACTGCCCCGGCTTGCTCCTCGTCTCGATCAGTGATGTGAGCCGGTAGAGCCGGAATGCCGGCGATCGTTCCGGCCAGTCCCGTCCGGCGCTCGATTTTGCATCGCACCATGAGCATGCAGAGCCCCATCCTGTAGCACTACAAAAGTGCAATATTTGATGCAATACAGGGCTAGATCTATATAACTTTTTGATTGTAAAGGATGGCATGATCGATGCTTTGCTGGGTGGACCAGCGCCACAACGCAGCTTTCCCGCCGCTCCACTGGGGTCTGTATGCAGCTTGCCGTTCTCATGCTTTGCCCTATTGCCGTCGCGTTCTCGGCATCGGCGGACACCCGTACCGCGTCCGAACCGCCCGTGGCCTCGTGGTCGGCCGTCGCCATCGATCCGGCGCCGCCGGATGCGAAGCCCGGACGGTTACGCGGTCGGTACAAACAACGATTTCGATACCGCGCTGCGGAAAGTCAGACCCGATTCCGCCGAGCGAGGGGATGGAGCGAGGGTTCGGTGCAGCGTAATCGCCACCTCAGGAAAAATTATGTCGGCAAGCATAGAGCGGTTTGCAAAACCGCTCCGGGCGCCTGGATATGCCGCCGCGACGAGCACGCGAGTGCTTGTCGCGGCAAAGGTGGCGCGGCTTTGCCGCGCCCGTTTGCTTGCATGCAGCCGCTTTGAGTCGGACGGCAGGATGCCCGGTTTTGCAAACTGATCCATATTGACTAATAGAACGACCCGGCCGGCGTCGGCCCATCTATCCGGAAGCTCATCCATTCATCATCCAATTTGAAGGAAAATCAATGGCCATGCCTATCCGCACACTGCCTTATTGCACGAAACGACGGACGCTCCGCTCGGCTTTACTGACCGGTTTGCTGCTACTCGGGACCAGCCATGCTCATGCGGCACCTTTGCCGATGCCGGCAATGACCGGTCCGCTCGTTTCGCCATCGCCTTTTCTGTTCAACGCGGGCCCGTTTGGAGAATTGGACATCACCGGCGTGATGAGCGGTATGGGCGTTTGGCAGGACCACCCCGTAACCGGCGATCGATCCACTCGCGCCGACATCAGTAATGGCCAGATCTTCATCCAGAAGACGCATGGGCTGATCCAGTTCTTTCTCCAGGCCGGCGCCTACAACATGCCTGCCTTGGGCACGTCGTTCCTCTCTACAGGCAATACCGTAAACGATTACTACGGTGCGCTGCCGCAGGCTTATCTGAAGATTGCGCCGAGCGACACGTTCTCTGTGCTGATCGGCAAACTACCAACCCTGATCGGTGCGGAATATACCTTTACTTTCGAAAACATGAATATCGAACGCGGCCTGTTGTGGAATCAGGAAAATGCCGTCGCCCACGGCATTCAGGCTAATTACAGCGCCGGACCGCTGAGCGCTTCGCTGCAATGGAGTGATGGGTTTTACTCGAAGCGCTACAACTGGATCTCCGGCGCCCTGTCCTATGCGATCAATTCCGCCAACACGGTGAGTGTCGTAGCCATGGGCAATATGGGGCACACCAATTACTCCAGCCCGGCCACCCCGATTTATCAGAACAACAGCACTATGTACAACCTGATCTATACCTATGTCTCCGGACCCTGGATGGTTCAGCCCTATCTCCAATACACCTATGTACCCACCAATCCCGTAATCGGTGTGGGGCGCGGTACGGCGACCAAGGGCGCAGCCGTCCTGGCAAGTTACAGTTTTTCTCCACGTGTTTCTCTGGCGGCCCGCGCCGAATATATCGCCAGTACCGGCAATGCCTACGACGGCGCCGTCAATCTCCTGTACGGCCCCGGCAGTAAGGCGTGGTCGTTCACGATCACGCCGACTTACCAGGACCAAGGTTTTTTTGTTCGCGCCGAACTGTCATTGGTACAGGCGATCCGCTACACCGCCGGCGCGGTCTGGGGTCCGCAGGGAAACAACCCGACCCAGGCCCGGGCTCTTCTGGAAGCCGGCTTCCTGTTTTGAACGGGCGGCGCTAACGGACTGCACCGGCCACGCATGTTGAACCGTGTATCCATCGAAAGGGGCAAACGTGATGAAAATGATCATGGCCATCATCAAGCCATTCAAACTCGACGAAGTACGCCAGGCATTGTCGGAAATCGGCGTCAACGGCATGACCGTGACCGAGGTCAAAGGCTTCGGCCGCCAGAAGGGGCATAGCGAGTTGTACCGGGGCGCCGAGTATGTCGTCGATTTCCTGCCCAAGATCAAGCTCGAAATCGCGCTGGCGGACGATCTGCTGGAGCGCGCCATCGAGGCCATCACGGCCACCGCGCGCACCGGCAAGGTGGGCGACGGCAAGATCTTCGTCCTGTCCCTGGAACAAGTGCTGCGTGTACGCACCGGCGAGGTCGACGCCGATGCGCTCTGATTCCGTCAACCCCTCAAGGGCTTCCGCCATGAACAAACGCCTCGTCCCGATCCTGTCCGGCGTGCTCGCCCTGCTGGCCAGTGCCGCCGCTGCCGCACAAACCGCTGTAACTCCGCCCAGCCCCTCGGCATTCATCAACAGTGGCGACAACGCCTGGATGCTCACCTCAACGGCGCTGGTGCTGATGATGACCATCCCCGGCCTGGCGCTGTTCTACGGCGGCATGGTGCGCAAGAAGAACGTGCTGGCGACGCTCATGCAGAGCTTTGCCATCACCTGCCTGGTGACCGTGTTGTGGATGATCGCCGGGTACAGCCTGGCCTTCACGGCGGGTAACCCGTTCATCGGCGGGCTCAGTCGGTTCTTTCTGGCCGGTATGGGTCTGGACAGCGTCAACGCGCTGGCGCCGACGATTCCCGAAACCACGTACATGTGCTTCCAGATGACCTTCGCGATCATCACCCCGGCGCTGATCGCGGGTTCGTTCGCCGACCGCATGAAGTTCTCGGCGCTGCTGTGGTTCATGGGCACCTGGCTGCTGCTGGTCTATGTGCCCATCGCCCACATGGTGTGGGGGCCGGGCGGCTGGCTGGGCGGTGACGGCGTGCTCGACTACGCCGGCGGCACCGTGGTGCACATCAATGCCGGCGTGGCCGGTCTGGTGGCGGCGCTGGTGATGGGCAAGCGCCTGGGCTACGGCAAGGAGCCGATGCCTCCGCACAATCTGACCTTCACGCTGATCGGCGCTTCGCTGCTGTGGGTGGGCTGGTTCGGCTTCAATGCCGGTTCCGCCGGTGCCGCCAATGACCGCGCCGGCATGGCCATGGCCGCCACCCAGATCGCCACCGCGGCGGCGGCCCTGGCGTGGATGTTCACCGAGTGGGCGGCGAAAGGGAAACCCACGGTACTGGGCACCTGTTCGGGCGCGGTGGCCGGGCTGGTCGCCATCACGCCAGCATCCGGCTTCGTCGGCCCCAGCGGGGCGCTGGCGATCGGCATCGCCGCCGGCATGGTGTGCTTCTGGACCGCGGTGTACATGAAGGAAATGATCGGCTACGACGATTCGCTCGACGCTTTCGGCGTGCATGCCATCGGGGGCGCGCTGGGCGCGATCCTGACCGGCGTGTTCGCGGTCAAGGCCATCGGCGGCACTGCCGGCGTGCTGGAGGGCAACATCGGCCAGTTGCTGATCCAGGCCAAGGGCGTCGGGGTCACCGTCGTGTACGACGCCGTGGTGTCCTTTGTCATTCTCAAGCTCATCGACATGACCATCGGATTGCGCGTCAGCGAGGAACAGGAGCGCGAGGGCCTGGACATCAGCCTGCATGGTGAACAGGTGCTTTGATGCCTGACACCCGGCCGCAACCGGGTGCGCGGCGGGGCAGGGGGCGCCCGACTCACTCGGGCGCCTGGCCGGCGGGAATGCGCGCCTTGACCATGGCGATTATCAATGGGCGCGCACCGGGTCGGCCTACCCAGTTCCTCGATCGAAACGGCGCCGCGATATGGCGGCTGATCAGCCCGGCTCGGGCAGCGCCTGCGCGCGGCGCGCGCCCAGCAGCATGAACGCCAGCGCGCCGGCCACGGTGGGCAGCAACAGCGTGCCGATGCGCCACAGCAGCACCGCGCTGGCCGCGCTGGCGGCCGGCATCCACGCACCCAGCGCCAGACCCAGCGCCAGCTCGGCGCCGCCGACGCCGGCCGGCGCGCCGGTCCACTGCGCGGCGTGCAGCGCCACGCCCTGCAGCAGCAGCAGCAGCGCGAACGGCAGCGGATGGCCCAGCGCGTGCAGGATCACCGCCAGGATGCCGTAGCGCGCGCACCACTGCAGCGTGGCCAGCAGCAACTGCGGCAGCCACAGGCGCACGCCGCCACGGATCAGATCGCGCAGGCTGCAGCGCAGTTCATGCCAGGCGCGACGCCAGCGCGGCCGGCGCCAGGCGATGGCACCGGCGCGACGCAGCAGCGGCCGACGCAGCAGCCAGGCGCTGCCTAATGCCACCAGCAGCAGCGCGCTGACCAGCCAGGCGCCTTCGCGCAGCAACGGCACGTCGGTTTCCAGCGTCAGCGCCACTGCCGCGACCGGCAGCGCAATGGCGAAGAACAACGCATCCAGCAGCGGATCGGCGGCACTGACCGCCAGCGCCGCCGACAGCGGCACGCCGGCGCGGCGCAGCAGCCATACCGAGGCCGGCAGGCCACCGGTGCTTCCCGGCGTCAGCGTGTACGCGGTTTCGGTGGCCAGCGAAACGGCCAGGTTCAAGCCGGCGCCTGGCGCGGCGTCCAGCCGGCGCAGCAGCAACAACTGGCGCCAGGCGCGCGCGCAGGCGGCGAGCACCGCCAGCAGCAGCACCGTGCCCCAGGCAGCGAGCGGAAAATCCAGGCTGCTGCGCAGTGCCGGCAGTCCGCCCCAGGCCAGCGGCAGCGCCAGCGCGAAGGCCAGCGCCAGTACGCCCGCGCCGAGGGTGCCCAGGCGGCGCATCAGGCGCGCGCCTCGCGCAGCGCGGACGGCTGCGCCCGCAGCGCCGCCTGCTTGACGCTACAGCGGCGCTCGGCCAGCAGCGCGCGCAGTACTTCGCGCCAGGTGCGCAGCAGTGCGGGATGTTCGATGTCCGCCGGATGCAGGCCGACGCGCAATAACGGTACGCGGCGCGTGGCACGCAGCGCGGCGCCAAGCCAGGCACGGCTGGCCGCGCGCCGCCAGGCGCCGCGCGGCGAGGCGGTCAACACCGGCGCCGGCACGCGCAGACCGCGCGGCAGGTCGTA
>JAJYQO010000040.1 GCA_021794575.1 Pseudomonadota bacterium
TCGAGGTCCAGCGCCTGGCCGGCGCCGGTTTGGCGCAGGGCATCGATGCGGGATTGCAGTTCGGCCAGCGGCTGCTCGAAATCGAGGAAGTTCGGGTTCATTCGCAGCCGTTCGGCAAGCAAAGATCGGCAGTATAGCGGCTGCCGATTAGGCCGGGCTTCAGTTCTCGGTGTTGCGCGCCAGCAGCAACTCCCAGCCCCCCACCTGCGGCAGTTGCGCCAGCGCGCGCAGCAAATCGGTATGGGCGTTGACGGCCCAGCTGTCGTCGAGCAGCACGTCGGCCTGTCCGCGCGCATTGCGGTAGCCGCACAGCAGCACGCGCGCGCTGCCGCCGCGCCAGGCCGAGAGCGTGCTGGCCAGGCTGGCCGCAAAGCCGCGCGTGGCCTGGCCCAGTTGTACGCGCAGCAGGCGGCCGCGGCGCTGGCACAGGGTATCGAGCGTATGGATGCGGCGCGCGCGCAGGCCGAGGCCGAACTCGCTCTGCCGCAGCCCGCCTTCGATCACCAGCAGTGCGCCGGCCACCAGTAGCGCCTGCGCCTCCTGCAGAACCTCCTGCGCGACGATCACCTCGAGGCTGCCGCTGGCGTCCTCGAGCTGCACGATGGCCAGATCGTCGCGCCGGCGGCGCACGTCCACCACCTGGCCGGCGACGGTCCATGGCACGTCGGCGGGCCGGCCGTTGCGCGGCTCGGGTGGCTTCCACTCCTTGGCGATCTGGCCGAGCAGGCAGGGGGTGAGTTGCGTCAGCAGGCTGCGCCAGGCATCGGTGGGATGGCCGCTGAGATAGAACCCCAGGATGGTGCGCTCGCCGTCCAGGCGCTGCTCCAGCGTCCAGGGCGGCACGTGCGGACGCGGCAGCGGCTCGGGTGCGGCATCGTCGTTGCCGAACAGGCCGTGTTGCCCGGCGCTGGCCGCGCGCGCGTGCTGCTCGGCGGCCTTCATGGCGTCGGCAATCTGCGCCCACAGCACGGCGCGGTCGGCATCCAGCGCATCGCAGGCGCCGGACTGGATCAGGGCTTCCAGCACGCGCTTGTTGACGCGTCCGCCGCCGACGCGCCGGCACAGGTCGGCCAGATCGCGGAACGGCGCGCGCGCGGCCTGTTCGGCGATGGCCTCGCTGACCGCGCGGCCGACGCCCTTCAGCGCGCCCAGGCCATGGCGCACGGTGCGTCCGTCCACCGCCACGAACATCCATGCCGAGTGGTTGATGTCCGGCGGCAGCAGGGTGAGCCCCAGCGCGCGCGCCTCGTCGAGGATGGCCACGACCTTGTCGGTCTTTTCCATGTCCGAGGACAGCGTGGCGGCCATGAATTCGGCCGGGTAGTGCGCCTTCAGCCAGGCGGTCTGGTAGCTGACCATGGCGTAGGCGGCGGCGTGCGATTTGTTGAAGCCGTAGCCGGCGAACTTTTCCATCAGGTCGAAGATGGCGTCGGCGCGGTCGGCCTCGACGCCGTTGCCGGCGGCGCCGGCGATGAACCGGGCGCGCTCCTTGGCCATCTGCTCGGCGTTCTTCTTACCCATCGCGCGGCGCAGCAGGTCGGCGGCGCCCAGCGAGTAGCCGCCGATGATCTGCGCCATCTGCATCACCTGCTCCTGGTAGACCATGATGCCGTAGGTCTCGCGCAGGATCGGCTCGACGCGCGGGTCGGGGTAGCTGACCGGTTCGCGGCCGTGCTTGCGCGCCACGAAGCTGGGAATCAGGTCCATCGGGCCGGGGCGGAACAGTGCGCCCAGCGCGATGATGTCCTCGAAGCGGTCGGGCCGGGCGTCCTTGAGCATGCGCTGCATGCCGGGGGATTCGAACTGGAACACCGCCACCGTGCGTGCCTGCTTCAGCAGATCGTAGGGCGCAGGGTCGTCCAGCGGCAATTGCGTGATGTCCAGCAGCGCCTCGCCGGCCTGCGCGCGGCAGTCGCTGTCGGCATCCTGCCTGTCGCGACACTGGCGCGTCCCTGCGCGGCGCGCATTGATGGCCTTCACCGTCCAGTCGATGATGGTCAGCGTGCGCAGGCCGAGAAAGTCGAACTTGACCAGGCCCACGGCTTCCACGTCATCCTTGTCGAACTGCGTGACCACGCCGCCGCCGCCGGGTTCGGCGTACAGCGGCGAATAGTCGGTGAGCGGTCCCGGCGCGATCACCACGCCGCCGGCGTGCTTGCCCGCGTTGCGCACCAGATCCTCCAGCGCGCGCGCCAGCGTCACCAGATCGCGCACCTCGTCCTCGGTCTGCATGCGCCGCACCAGTTCGCTGGAAACGCGCTCGGGTTCCGCGCGCGCTTTTTCCGATTCGCCCAGGGCGTCGGCCAGGCTGATGCCGAGCACGTTGGGCACCAGTTTGGCCACCGAGTCCACGAAGCCGTAGGGATGTCCCAGCACGCGACCGGTATCGCGCAGCACGGCCTTGGCGGCCATCGTGCCGTAGGTGATGATCTGGCTGACCTGGTCGCGGCCGTAGCTGCGCGCGACGTAGTCGATCACCTCGTCGCGGCGGTCCATGCAGAAGTCGACGTCGAAGTCGGGCATGGACACGCGTTCGGGATTGAGAAAGCGCTCGAACAGCAGCTCGAACTGCAGCGGGTCGAGATCGGTGATGCCCAGCGCCCAGGCCACCAGGCTGCCGGCGCCGGAACCGCGCCCCGGCCCCACCGGGATGTCGTTGCGCTTGGCCCAGTTGATGAAGTCGGCCACGATCAGGAAGTAGCCGGCGAAACCCATGCGCACGATCACGTCCAGTTCGCGCGCCAGGCGTTCCCCGTAGTCGGCCGCACTGTGGCCGGCGCTGACGCCGTGGCGCGCCAGGCGCTGCTCGAGGCCGGTGGCGCTGCCGGCGCGGATGTGCTGCTCCAGCGACACGCCCTTCGGCGTCGGGAACGCCGGCAGGTGGTAGGTGCCGAAGCGCAGCTCGAGATTGCAGCGCTTGGCCAGCTCGACGCTGTTCTCCAGCGCCTCGGGCAGGTCGGCGAACAGCGCCTGCATGACGGCGGCGGATTTCAGCGACTGCTCGCGCGTGTACTCGCGCGGGCGCTTGGGATCGGCCAGCACGCGGCCCTGCTGGATGCACACCCGCGCCTCGTGCGCCTCGAAATCCTCGGGCTGCAGGAAGCGTGCGTCGTTGCTGGCCAGCAGCGGCAGGTCGTGGCGTGCGCCCAGGTCCAGCGCGGCGTCGATCCAGGCATCCTCGTGGACACGGCCGGTGCGCGTCAGCTCCAGATACAGGCGTTCGTGGAAGCGCCGCCGCATGCGCTCGAGCAGCGCGCTGTCGGCGTGTCCGGCCAGCGCGCCCTGCGCCAGCGCGCTGCCCGGGCCGGCCAGCGCGATCAGGCCGCCGCTGGCGGCGTCCAGCCAGTGTTCCTCGACGATGGCGCGGCCGCCCTGCTGGCCCTCGCGCCAGGCGCGCGAGACCAGCCGCGACAGATTGAGATAGCCGGCGTGGTCCTGGCACAGCAGGGTCAGGCGCCGCGCCTCGCTCTGGCCTTCGCCGCGCAGCCACAGGTCGCACCCGGCGATCGGTTTGATGCCGTTGGCGACGGCGGCCTTGTAGAACTTGACCAGTGCGAACAGGTTGCTGTCGTCGGTCAGTGCCAGCGCGGGCATCCGCAGCGCGCACGCGTGGCTGATCAGGTTGGGCTGCTGCGCCTTGGCGGGATTGCCGTACTCGGGCTTGTCGGGGATGCGGATGATGGAGTCCGCCAGCGCATATTCGCTGTGGACATGCAGATGGACGAAACCGGGGTTCATGGCGATCCGCGCGCAGCGATCGCCACAGCCTAGCCAGCGCCACAACCGGCCACAAGCTTGACACGCGGCGCTACGCTGGGCCGCCGTGGCCATGCCCGGCGCACGTTGCCGGAGACTCAGGCGGCGGCGGACGGATGGCCTTGCCATGATGCGACGACGACGGATCGAATGGCGATCCGTAGATTCGGCGGTAAGCTGCGCCATTGGCCGCGTCTTCGCGCCGACGCCAGCATGGCGATGACGGCGCGGCTGCGGTCGTCGTTTCCGTTTCCGTACCCATTCGCCCGCAGGAGTCTGCCGTGTCGGACGTGGTCGAGCTGACCCGTGAACTGATCCGTCGCCGCTCGCTGACGCCGCAGGACGCCGGCTGTCAAGCGCTGCTGGCGGCGCGGCTGGCGCGCGCCGGATTCCAGTGCACCGCACTGCCGTTCGGCGACGTCGAGAACCTGTGGGCTACGCACGGCAGCGGCGCGCCGGTGCTGGTGTTGCTGGGTCATACCGACGTGGTGCCCAGCGGGCCGGAATCGGCCTGGAGCAGCGCGCCGTTCGAACCCACGCTGCGCGATGGCAAGCTGTACGGCCGCGGTGCCGCCGACATGAAAGGCAGCGTCGCCGCGATGTGCGTGGCGCTGGAGGATTTCGTCGCCCGCCACCCCGCGCACGCGGGCACCGTCGCGCTGCTGTTGACCAGTGACGAGGAGGGCGTGGCCGAACACGGCGTGCGCCGCGTGGCGCAGCACTTTCGTGAAACCGGACAGCGCATCGACTGGTGTCTGGTGGGCGAGCCGTCGGCGCGCGAGCAGCTGGGCGATCTGATCCGCATCGGTCGCCGCGGCTCGTTGACCGGCACATTGCGGGTGCGCGGCGTGCAGGGCCACGTGGCTTATCCCGAAAAAGCCCGCAACCCCATCCACCAGACCGCGCAGGCGCTGGCCGAACTGGCGGCGATGCGCTGGGATGCCGGCAACGCGGCGTTCCCGCCCACCTCGTTCCAGATTTCCAACCTCAACGCCGGCACCGGCGCCGACAACGTGATCCCGGGCACGCTGGAGGCGCTGTTCAATTTCCGCTTCGGCACCGCCAGCACCGCGCAGGAGCTGCAGGCGCGACTGGAGTCGGTGTTGCGCCGGCACGGGCTGGACTATCACCTCGAGTGGCGCCTCGGCGGCACCCCCTTCGTCAGCGCCGACGGCCCGTTGCGCCGCGCGGTGTGCGGCGAGCTGGCCGCGCAGTTGCGCAGCAAACCCGAGCTGAGCACGGGCGGCGGCACCTCGGACGGGCGCTTCATCGCGCCGCTGGGCGCCGAGGTGGTCGAACTGGGCCCGGTCAATGCCAGCATCCACAAGATCGACGAACACATCGCGCTGGCCGATCTGGAGCGCTTGCCGGCGCTGTACGCAGGCATCGCCGCACGCCTGCTGGCGGCGCCTTGAGCGCGGTACTGCGTGCCGTCGCGGATATGATGCAGGCCCCACCACGCGAAGGCCCGCGCATGAAGCACCCGATCGCAGGCAGCCTGGCTCTGGTCGCGCTTGGCGCGTTGCTGCTGGCCGGCTGCGGCTTCCATCTGCGCCGCAGCGCGCAGCTTGCGCCCGTGCTGCAGCGCATGCATCTGGACATCGCCGGCGACACCGCGCTGCAGCGGCAACTGGCCACGGCGCTGCGCCTCTCGGGCGTCACGCTGGAGCCGTCCGGCGGGCCGGGCATCGCCACGCTGCGCATTCCGGTCAATGCGTTCAGCACGCAGGCGCTGACGCTGACCGGCTTCGCGCGCGTCAGCGAGTACAGCGTGCACTACGACGTGCAGTTCGAGGTGGTCGGCGCCGGCGGCCGCCTGCTGATTCCACTGCAGGCGATCCACATGTCGCGCAACTTCACTTTCGACCAGACCCAGGTGATCGGCAGCGCCGGCCAGCAGCAGCAGATCCAGCGCAGCCTGGTCGACGACATGACCCAGGCCATCCTGATGCGCCTGCAGGCGCAAGGCTACGGCGCCGCCGGCAAACCGGCCGCCGCGGCCAGTGCCGCCGGGGCAGGGCGAGGCTGAGATGCGCGGCGCCGCCGACTGGGCGCGCGCACTGCATGCGCCGCAACTGCCGCCGGTGATCCTGCTGGCCGGCGACGAGCTGCTGGTGCTGGAGGCCGGCGACGCTGCCCGCGCCCGCGCCCGCGCGCTCGGCTTCGAGGAGCGTACGCGCCTCGATGCGGAAACCGGTTTCGACTGGAACGACCTGGCGCGCGCCGGCGCCGGCTTGTCGCTGTTCGCCACGCGCCGGCTGCTGGACCTGCGCCTGCCCACCGGCAGGCCCGGCAAGGACGGCGGTGAGGCATTGCAGTCCTGGTGCGCCGCGCCCGCGCCCGACACCGTGCTGCTGGTCACCTGCCAGGAGTGGAGCAAAAAACACGAGGCGGCCTGGTCGCAGGCCATCGAGAGCACCGGTCTGGCCGTGCATCTGCAGGCGCCGCGTCCGCAGGAGTTGCCGCAGTGGCTGGGTCAGCGCCTGGCCGCGCGCGGGCTGTCGGCCGAAATGGACGCGCTGGACTGGCTGGCCGCGCGCGTCGAGGGCAACCTGCTGGCCGGCGCGCAGGAGGTGGACAAGCTGGCGCTGCTGGTGCCCGCCGGCACGCGGCTGGATCGCGAGGCGCTGGAGCAGCGCGTGGGCGACAGCGCGCGCTACGACGCCTTCCAGTTGGTCGATGCGGTGCTGGCCGGCGAGTCGGCGCGTGCGTTGCGCATCCTGGCCGGCCTGCGCGCCGAGGGCGAGGAGGTGCTGCCCCTGCTCGGCCTGCTCAACTTGCAGTTGGGCATCGCGGCGCGGCTGGCGGCGGCACGCGATTTCGAAGCCGGCGTGCGCGCCGAGCACCTGTGGCAGGCGCGCGCCGCGCAGTTTCGTCGCGCGCTGGCGCGCGCCCCGCAACCGCGTTTCTGGCAGCGCGCGCTGGTCTGGGCGGGACGCATCGACCGCATGGTCAAGGGCCGCGAAGCCGGCGAGCCGTGGCGCGAGTTCGAGCGCCTGCTGTTGGCGCTGATGCAGCCGCGCAGTGCCGCGGCACTGGCTTCGTGAGTCGCGCCGTGACCGCCGACCCGCACGCCCCACAGCCGCTGGCGATCCTCGGTGGCACCTTCGATCCGGTGCACCATGGCCACCTGCGCGCGGCCTGGGAGGCGGCCGAGGCGCTGCATGCCGAGGTGCGGCTGCTGCCCGCGCGTGCGCCGCCGCATCGGCCGCAGCCGGTGGCCGGCGCCGCGCAGCGCGTCGCGATGCTGCGCGCGGCGCTGGCCGGGCAGTCGCGCCTGGGTCTGGATTTGCGCGAACTCGAGCGCGACGGGCCGTCGTACAGCATCGACACGCTCGAGTCGTTGCGCGGCGAAATCGGTGCGCAGCGTCCGCTGATCCTGCTGCTGGGTCAGGATGCGTTCGCCGGGCTGTCCACCTGGCGGCGCTGGACCGAGCTGTTCGATTTCGCGCACCTCGTGGTGCTGACGCGTCCGGCCAGCCTGCCGGCCTGGCCCGGGCCGCTGCAGCAGCAGTGGCAGCAGCGTTTGGTCGCCGCGCCCGGCGCACTGTGCCTGGCGCCGGCCGGCCGCGCGCTGGCGCTGCGTGTCAGCGCGCTGGAGATCAGCGCCTCGCAGGTGCGCGCGCTGCTGGCGGCGGGACGCGAGCCGCGCTACCTGCTGCCCGAGGCACTGCTGTCCGATCCGGCGCTGCTGGCGCCGTACCGCGCGTCGCGCGCCTGAGAATCCGAATCGGCGGCACTTGCACCCGCCGGCGCGCACGCGCCTATACTGCCGCGCGCTTCGCATCCGTATGAGGTTTCTCCGCATTGACCACCGCATCCGCATCCGCCGTTTCCGATTCCGATCTGCTGTGTGAGCGCGTGCTGGCCGCGCTGGAAGAGCTCAAGGCCAAGGAGGTGCGCGTGATCGACGTGCGCGGCAAGACCTCCGTCGCCGATACGCTGGTGATCGCCTCCGGCACCTCCACCCGTCACGTCAAGGCGCTGGCCGATGAAGTGGTGCGCTTCGTCAAGCAGGCCGGCATGTTTCCGCTGGGTGTCGAGGGCCAGACCGAGGCCGAGTGGGTGCTGGTGGATCTGGGCGACGTGATCGTGCATGTGATGCTGCCGCGCATCCGCGAATTCTACGGATTAGAGCGCCTGTGGAGCGTGGAGACGCCGGCCGACGCCGCGGCGGGATGACCGGCTGCGCGCGCGCGGCGTCCGACCATGCGCGTGTACCTGCTCAGCGTCGGCGAGCGCATGCCCGGCTGGATGGCGCAGGGCTTCGCCGAATACCGCAAGCGCCTGGCGCCCTGGCTGCCGCTGGAACTGCGCGAGATCCGCCCATTGCGCGGCAAGGCGCTCGCCCCCGAGCAAAGCAAGATCCGCGAGGCCGAAGCGCTGCTGGCCGCGCTGCCGCGCGAGGGCTGGGTCATCGCGCTGGACGGGCGCGGCAGCGCCTGGAGCAGTGAGCAACTGGCCGAGCGCCTGGCCGCCTGGCGTATGGGCGGGCGCGACGTGTATCTGCTGGTCGGCGGCGCCGAAGGTCTGCACGCGTCGGTGCTGGCGCGCGCGCAGACGTGCTGGTCGCTGGGTCCGCTGACCCTGCCGCACATGCTGGTGCGCGTGCTCGTGGCCGAGCAGTTGTACCGCGCCGCCAGCCTGCTGGCCGGGCATCCCTACCATCGCGGCTGAGCCGCGGCTGCGGCGCCGATGCGTCAAGATGGTTCTTCCGTACGACCAGTCAAGGAGTTCGCGATGCTCAAGCCGAAGCCGTTTCCCGATCGCCCGTCGAACCCGCCGTCGGGCCGGCATGCCGTCCTGTGGCCGCTGCGCCACGCCGTAGTGCCGCTGCTGCTGGCGCTGTCGATCACGGCAGCCGGCGCGGCCACCTCGCCGCCGACGCTGCTGAAGATTCCGGGCGGTGCGCACGACTTGGGCTTCGACGACATCGGCTTCAGCCACACCCTGGACCGCGTGCTGGTGCCGGCCGCGCAGACCGGCAATCTGGTGCTGGTCGATCCGGCTGGCAACCGCCTGACCGTGCTGCATGACATCACGCCCGGCGATGCCGATGCGGGGGCACATCACGACGCCGGCACCACCTCGTCCAGCTACGGTCTCGGCATGCTGTTTGCCAGCGACCATCCGCAGCAGCAATTGCTGGCCGTCGATCCGCACTCCGGCAAGGTGCTGGCGCGGATCGCCCTGGCCGGCCAGCCCGACTACGTGCGCTACGTGGCGCCGCTGCAGCAGGTGTGGGTGACCGAGCCGCACGCCAAGCAGATCGAGCGTTTCGCGGTGACCGCCGGCGCCGCACCCGCGTTCCGTCGCCTGGGCGCGGTGCCGGTGCCGCATGGACCGGAGTCGCTGCTGATCGACAGCGCGAATGGCATGGCCTACAGCAACCAGTGGCAGGATCACACGATGGTGATACCGCTGGCTGATCCGCACGTGGCCGACGTGTGGCCGAACACCTGCAAGGGCAGTCGCGGGCTGGCGCTGGACAGCGCCCGGCACACGGTGTTCGTGGGTTGCGCCGAGGGCAAGGTGGTCGCGCTCGATCTGGCCCGCAACGGCGCGGTCATTGCCAGCGCGCCCACCGGCAAAGGCGTGGACATCATCGCCTGGAATCCCGCCCTCGATCACCTCTACGCGCCGGGCGCCATCGCCAAGACGCTCACCGTGCTCGGCTACGACGGCCACGCGCTGCGCGTGCTGCAGACGTTGCCGGCGGCGGCGCGCAGCCACTGCGTCACCACCGATGGCCGCGACCATGCTTACGTTTGCGATCCTGGCGCCGGCGCTCTGCTGGTGTACCGCGACTCGCGCTGAGGCGCGCGGCTCAGCCCGGCGCGCGCAGCGCCGGGTTGTCCCAGCCGGGGCGCGGCGCGAAGCGCGGGCCGTGGCGTGCGGCCAGCGCTTCGAGCTGCGCGCGCAGCGCATCGGCGCCGAGGCAGCGGATGTGCGCGATAGGACCACCGCGAAACGGCGCGAAACCGGTGCCGAAGATCGCGCCGGCATCCAGCAGGTCGGCATCGTCCACCACACCCTCGGCCAGGCAGGCCACCGCCTCGTTGAGCATCGGACCGATCAGGCGCAGCTCCAGATCCTCGGGCGCGCGGTAATCCTTGGGCACCTCGGGCTTCACCGGCTTGCCGTTCTGCCAGCGGTAGAAGCCCTGGCCGTCCTTCTTGCCGCGCTTGCCCGACTGCAGCAGGCGCTCGATGCCGGCCGGCAGCTCGAGCCCGAGGAACGGCGCGAGTTCCTGGCCCACCGACGCGGCTACGTCCAGGCCCACGGTGTCCATCAGCTCGACCGGTCCCATCGGCATGCCGAAACCGCGTGCGGCGCGGTCCAGCACGGCGCCGGGGATGCCATCGTTGAGGCAGCGCGCCGCTTCCAGCATGTACGGCACCAGCATGCGGTTGACCAGAAAGCCGGGCGTACCCTTCACCGCCACCGGCAGCTTGTCGATGGCGCGGCAGAACGCCAGCGCGCGCTGCTCGGTTTGCGGCGCCAGACGCGGATGGCGCACCACCTCCACCAGCGGCATCTGCGCCACCGGATTGAAAAAGTGCAGGCCGACGAAGCGCTCCGGCGCGCCCAGCCCGCGCGCCAGCTCGTTGAGCGGGATGCTGGAGGTGTTGCTGGCCAGGATGGCCTCGGCGCGCAGGTTGGGCTGCGCCGCGGCGTACAGCGCGCGCTTGGCCTCGGCGTTTTCGTAGATGGCCTCGATCACCAGATCGGCGGCGGCCACCTGCGTGCCCTCGACATCGGCGCTGAGCCGCGCGCGCGCCGGCTCGATGCGTGCCGGTGTTTTCAGGCGCTTCTCGAACAGGCTCCGCGCACGCGCCAGCGCCGGCTCGATGAACTTCATCTCGCGGTCCTGCAGGCTGACGCTGAAGCCGCGCAGCGCGCACCAGGCGGCGATGTCGCCGCCCATCACGCCGGCGCCGATCACGTGCACGTGGGCGATGCCGTGCGCGGTGTCGCCGCCCTGCGCCTTCAGCCGCTCCTGCAGGAAGAACACGCGCACCAGGTTGTGCGCGGTGGGCGTGGCCGCCAGGCGCACCACCGAGTCGGCCTCCAGCTTCAGGCGCTGGCGCACATCGTCGCCGCCGCGCCGCCACACCTCGATCAGCGCGAACGGCGCCGGATAGTGCGCCTTGCGCACCTTGGCGGCGGTCTGCCTGCGCAGCAGCGGCGCCAGCAGTTGCCGCGCCGGCCA
>JAJYQO010000031.1 GCA_021794575.1 Pseudomonadota bacterium
CGCGTTGTTTGTGCCATGCGGCAAAACTAGCAGAGTTTTTTGCGCCGCACCACTTACGATGCTGCGCAGCAATCTGCCTCGCCTGGTAATGCGCAATGAGGCTGCCACTGGCAGCTTCAGGGCATGCATCCGCGGTTGGTTTGGCAAGCAGCCGTCCCTGGGTCGCGGCCCGTTCGGCATCCTGCCTCACCTGGTGAACGCCGCGCGACATGCCATTCATGGCATGTCGCATGCGCGGCCTGGAGGGTTGGGCAAGCAGCCGTCCCTGGGACGCGCCCCGTTCGGCATCCTGCCTCACCTGGTAATGCGCATTGAAGCTGCCACTGGCAGCTTCAGGGCATGCGCATTACCAACCCATGTAGTGGCCGCCGTTGATGGCCAGGTTGGCGCCGGTGATCCAGGCGGCTTCCTCGCCGAGGAAGAAATTCACGGCATGGGCGATTTCCTCGGGCTTGCCCAGGCGTCCGACCGGAATCTGCGCCACGATCTTGGCGCGTACATCCTCCGGCACGGCCATCACCATGTCGGTGCCCACGTAACCCGGCGAGACGGTGTTGACGGTGATGCCGAAGCGCGCGTTTTCCTGCGCCAGCGAGATGGTGAAGCCGTGCATGCCGGCCTTGGCGGCGGCGTAGTTGGCCTGGCCGTACTGGCCCTTCTGGCCGTTGATCGAGCTGATCTGCACGATGCGCCCCCACTTGCGCTCGCGCATCGATTCGATCACCGGGCGGGTAACGTTGAAGCAGGCGTTGAGGTTGGTGTTGACCACGTCCATCCACTGCTGGTAACTCATCTTGTGAAAGGTGGTGTCGCGGGTGATGCCGGCGTTGTTGACCAGGATCTCGATTGGCCCGCCCAGGATCTTTTCCACGGCGCGCGCCATATCGACGCTGGAATCGGGTCGGCTGACATCGCCGGCGACCAGCGTGACGGGCACGCCGGCCTCGGCCATCCTGGCGCGCCAGGCTTCGGCCTTGGCGGCGTCGCGATAGTTGGTGGCGACGCGGTGACCCTCGCGCACCAGACGCTGCACGATGGCGGTGCCGATACCGCCGGTGCCGCCGGTGACCAGGGCGATGCGGGAGCTCATGGTGCGTTCCTTGTGTCAGGGAATGCGGCGAGTGTACGCGCGGCTTCCACGGCATCCGTTTGCGGCGCAGCAAGCGTGCGCGCACGCGGCAGCCCGGCGCGGTCGTAGTGCTTCACCGCATGCGCGAGCAGGGCCGCCCGGTCGCGTGCGGGCGCCGCGGCGGCGGCCGTCTGGCCCAGCAGCCGCAGCGCCACGCGCAGCGCACGCGCCGAATCGGCGGGCAGCGCTGTGGCACCCGCCGATTTCGAGAGCTTCTGCCCGGTCGCGTCCACCAGTACCGGCAGATGCAGATAGCGCGGCGTCGGCAGGCCCAGCAGGCGCTGCAGCAGGATCTGCCGTGGCGTCGAGTCCAGCAGATCGGCGCCGCGCACCACATCGGTGACACCGGCGGCGGCATCGTCCACCACCACCGCCAGTTGGTAGGCCCACGGGCCGTCAGTGCGGCGCAGCACGAAATCGCCCACCGCCTGCCGCAGGTTCTGTTCGAAGCGCCCCTGCAGCGCGTCGTCGAAAGCCGTGATGCCGGCAGGAACCCGCAGGCGCCAGGCGTGCGCGTCGCCTCGCACCGGGCGCACGCATCGTGACGGATGGACGCCGCCATGATCCGCGAGGTCGCCGCGTGTGCAGGCGCAGGGGTATGCATGACCAGCTTGCGCCAGCCGCTGCAGCGCCTGCGCGTAGGCCTCGCCGCGTGCGCTCTGCACCCATGGAGGCGCATCGGCAATCAGCCCCAGCGCAACCAGTTGCGCCTGCTGCCGCGCGGCGGCACCGGGGACCGCCCGCAGCGTGTCCACGTCTTCGATACGCAGCAGCCAGCGGCCGCCCGCGGCACGCGCTTCCAGCCAACTGCCCAACGCGACCAGCAGGGAACCCCAGTGCAGATCGCCGGTGGGCGAGGGCGCGAAGCGGCCGACATGACGCATGACCGAATCATGCCATCCGGCACCCTTGAAACCATGCGCGGCACCCCGAGAATCGTCCTGCGGCATGTGCCGCCGGCCCAATGACAACACCATGAAACGCGTTGCCTTGTTCGTGGCGACCAACCTCGCGGTCCTGCTGCTGTTCACGATCATCGCCCGGCTGTTCGGCATCGACCAGTACGCGGCGGCCAACGGCGTCAGCTTCGGTGGTCTGCTGGTGTTCGCCGCCGTGTTCGGCATGGGCGGCGCGTTCGTGTCGCTGGCCCTGTCCAAGCGCATGGCCAAGTGGCAGACCGGCGCGCGGGTGATCGAACAGCCGCAGACCGAAGCCGAGCGCTGGCTGCTGGCCACCGTGGCCGAGCACGCGCACACGGCCGGCATCGGCATGCCCGAGGTGGCCATCTACGAGGGACCGGAGATGAACGCTTTCGCCACCGGCATGAACCGCAACCACGCATTGGTGGCGGTCAGTACCGGCCTGCTTGCGAACATGGATCGCGAACAGGTGCGCGCGGTGCTGGGCCACGAGATCGGCCACGTGGCCAATGGCGACATGGTCACCCTCACCCTGATCCAGGGCGTGCTCAACACCTTCGTGATCGTGGCCGCGCGCATCGTCGGCCGGCTGGTGGATTCGTGGCTGTCCGGCGGACGCGACCGCGAGAACAGCGCTACCGGCATCGGCTATTTCGTGACGGTGATGGTGCTGGAAGTGGTATTCGGCATCCTCGCCTCGATGATCGTGATGGCTTTTTCGCGCTGGCGCGAATTCCGCGCCGACGCCGCCGGCGCGCGCCTGGCCGGGCGCGGGTCGATGATCTCGGCGCTGCAGCGCCTGGGCGCCACCTATGGCGAGTCCACCCTGCCCAAGACCATTGCGGCTTTCGGTATTTCCGGCCATCTGGCGCACGGCTTCAGGCGCCTGTTCATGAGCCACCCGCCGCTGCAGGAGCGCATTGCGGCCTTGCGCGCCGCGGCTTGATCCCCATAGTTCGACGGTCCCGCGCGCCGTGGGTGACCACGGCACGCCCGTTCCCGGAGCCTGCGAACCATGACCGAAGCCGCCACCCAGACCCTTCCATTCGAAGCCGAAGTCAGCCAGGTACTGCACCTGGTGACGCACGCGCTGTACTCGCACAAAGACGTATTTCTGCGCGAGCTGATCTCCAACGCCTCCGATGCTTGCGACAAGCTGCGTTTCGAGGCCATCGCCAAGCCCGAACTCATGGGCGAGGGTGGTGAGCTGGGCATCGAGATCCGCTGGGACAAAGACGCGCGCACGCTCAACATCACCGACAACGGCATCGGCATGAGCCGCGACGAGGTGATCGAGAACATCGGCACCATCGCGCGCTCGGGCACGCGCAAGTTTCTCGAATCGCTCAGCGGCGATGCGCGCGCCGACTCGCGCCTGATCGGCCAATTCGGCGTGGGTTTCTACTCGGCCTTCGTGGTTGCCGATCGCGTCACCTTGGAAACGCGCCGTGCCGGCGCCACGGCCGCCGATGGCGTGCGCTGGAGTTCGGACGGCAGCAGCGCCTACACACTGGAGACCATCCAGCACGCCGCGCGTGGCACCACGCTGACGCTGCACCTCAAGCCCGACGAGGACGAATTTCTCGACCCCTGGCGACTGCGCGAGTTGGTCAAGAAGTACTCCGAGCACATCGGCTTTCCCATCCGCATGCCCAAGCCGGTGGAGGGCAAGCCGGGCGATGAGCTGGAAACGGTCAATCACGCCGCCGCGCTGTGGACGCAGCCCAGGAGCGAACTCAAGGACGAGGATTACCAGAGCTTCTACAAGACCCTCACCCACGACTTCAACGCGCCGCTGGCGTGGACGCACAATCGCGTCGAGGGCAAGCAGAGCTACACGCTGCTGCTGTACCTGCCGGAGAAACCGCCGTTCGATGCCCTGTTCAGCGGCCGCGACGAGCGCAAGGGGCTGAAGCTGTACATCCGCCGCGTGTTCATCATGGATGCCAGCGAGCAGTTGCTGCCGGCCTATCTGCGTTTCGTGCGCGGCGTGGTCGATTCCGACGACCTGCCGCTGAACGTCAGTCGCGAAATCCTGCAGGAAAACCGTCTGGTCAGCCAGATCCGCGCGGCGTGCTGCAAGCGCACGCTGGATCTGCTGGACCGGCTGGCGCGGGACGAGGCGCCGCGCTACGCCGCGTTCTACAAGTCCTTCGGCAACGTGCTCAAGGAAGGCATCGTCGAGGACAGCGACAACCGCGAGCGCATCGCCGGTCTGCTGCGCTTCGCCTCCACGCATAACAGTGACGCGACGCAGGACGTATCGCTGGACGACTACATCGGCCGCATGCAGGCCGGGCAGGAGGCCATCTATTACCTCACCGCCGAATCCTGGGCGGCAGCGCGGCACAGCGCGCAGATCGAGGCGCTGACTGCGCGCGGCATCGAGGTGCTGCTGATGAGCGAGCGCATCGACGAGTGGGCCATGCAGTACCTCAGCGAGTACAAGGGCAAGCGCTTCCAGCATGCCGGCAAAGGCGAACTGGACCTGCCGCTGGACGCTGCCGAGAAGGAGCGCCGCGAGGCCGCCGAAAAAGACGCCGCGCCGCTGCTGGACAAGCTCAAGCAGGCGCTGGGCGAGCGCGTGTCGGCGGTGCGCCTCAGCCATCGTCTGACCGAGTCGCCGGCCTGTCTGGTGCTGGACGCGCACGACATGGCCCTGCATACGCGGCGGCTGATGGCGGAAGCCGGACACGCCATGCCGGCGGCCAAGCCGGTGCTTGAAATCAATGCCGCGCACCCGCTGCTGCAGCGTTACGCAACGGAAACCGACAGCGCGCGCGGCGCGGATCTGGCGCTGCTGCTGCTGGAACAGGCCGAGGTGGCCGAAGGTGCGCAGCTCGATGATCCGGCTGCCTTCATCAAGCGCGTGAACCGGCTGTTGCTGGGCGCGACGGCATAAACGTGGACACCGCGCCGCCCGGCGTGCGTGCCGACATCTGGCTGTGGGCGGCGCGGTTCTTCAAAACCCGTGCACTGGCCAAGCAGGCGCTGGGTGCCGGCAAGATCACCTGTGCCGGCGTGGCCTGCAAGCCCGCGCGTATGCTGCGCGCGGGCGAGATGCTGCACATTGCGCGCGGCGAGGAGCGTTTCGAGATCGAGGTGCTGGCGCTGGACAACACGCGCGGCCCTGCCGCCGTGGCGCAAACGCTGTATCGCGAAACCGAAGCCAGCCTCGCCGCGCGTGCCGCGCAGCGCGAGCAGCGGCGCCTGCAGCAAGCCGGCATGCCGCAGCCGCCGCCCGCACGACCCGGCAAGCGCGATCGGCGCCGCATCCATGCGTTCAAGCAGATCCTCGGTGAAGACTGACGCCGTGCTTCGGCCCGGCGTCGCGTCGAAAGTTTCAGAGTGCGCGTGTTGTCGCCGTACTCAGCCGGCGGGGATGTAGCTGAGTTCCTTGCTGGCGCGCCAGACGCCGTCCCACTGCTCGGCGATGGCGTCCATGAATTGCTTGCGAATGGCCGCCGCCTGCGCCTTGCCGTAGGCCTTTTCCATCATCGCCTTCAGCGATGGGCTGGGCTCCTTGCCGATCTCGGCCCAGGACGCGTTGGGCCAGATGATGTTGAAGTCGGACATGTCGCGTCCGCCGCCGCTGTTCTGGCGCACGAACCACTGTCCTTCCCACTTGCTGTTACGCGCGGCGCTGGCGTATTTCTCCATGGCTTCCATCAATGCCGGGCCGTGTCCGGGCTTGATGCGCACGCTGTACACATAGGCGAAAGCGGGAACGGCCTTGCTGTCCGTGACCATGTGACTGAGCTTGGGCATCCGTTCGGTGACCCAACCCACCCACTTGCCGCTGTGCGGCAGGACGTTGGTGTTGAACACGGGGTCGCAGTCCTTGTCGGCTGGGTCCATGAAGTCCAGGCCGGCCCAGGTTTCGGCCCCCACCTCGAAAACGTAGCGCCCCACATCACCAGTCTGCGCGCTCCATGCCCACACCGTCTGTTTGGCGCCGTGCTGATGCAGGCATCCGATGTAGGTCTTGATGCCCTCGCGGAAAGCCTGATCCTGCGCCGGCGTCACCTCGGCCAACCACATCCGCGATACCGCTGCGCTGTCCTTGGCGTGCACGGCGCCGGTCGCCGCCGCCACCGCCAGACCCGCCATGACCAGCCATCGACGCACTGCATTGTTCTTGTTCATTGCGCGACTCCCCACTATCGCGGCGCGCCCGGGCGCGGAATTGCGGTCGGATCAGCCGTCGCGATCGCGCACAGCTACTCCGGCCCTGTGCGGCCCGCAAAAAATGTCGCTGATTTCCGGATTGTGTCGCCAAAACGAAACAATGCGCGCCGCGCGGTCCGGGCAATGGCGCAGGGGTATGAGGACGCGGCGCACCGCCGCACGCGCTGGCAAGCACGACCGGCATGCGCGTCGAGCGCTGCGTCGCGGCAAGGACACGGATCATCCGTCCGAGCGATCGAGTCGACTGCTGTGCAGAGTTTCTGAGATCGGGAGTGAGATCCTAGCGGCTGCTGGCGCCGCATTCTCCGGGGTGGCGCAGTGCGGCCCGTTGCAGACACTGGTCGGCTGGTGAAGTCTGTGGGGTTAGGGGCTTGCTTCGCGTTTCTGTAGGAGCCCCGCGTACAGGAGCACAAAATTCTGCAAAAAGGTAGGCTTTTCAGCGCCGCGATATTATCGCCATACAAGAATCGAGTGGAGTTGCTATGTCGAAGCTTCATGTGAAGCAAATTGAGGGATACATTAGCCGGAACCTTAGTCAGTTAATAAACATGAGTGACTATGACAACCACAAAGATCCCGCTCAAGCCCAGAAGGCTTTCTTATCACGTGGATTGGCGGCATTGGCGGTCTCTCATTTGTCGGGAAAGTCGCTCAGCGAACTCGCCCACTTCGTCACTGACGGACAAGATGACGGTGGAATCGACCTGATCTTCTTCGACGTCAACGAGCGTTCTTTATATTTGGTGCAGTCAAAGTGGCACGAAGACGGCCATGGCTCCATCGTGCTTGGAGACGTTCTCAAGTTCATCGCGGGCGTGCGTAAAGTTCTCGATAACGATATCGACTCCATGAACGATTGTATTAAGGGTCGCAAGACAGACATTGAGAGCGCGCTCTACGATGCGAATGCGAGGTTTGTGTTGGTGCTGGCACATACAGGACAGGAGTCTCTAAGCACTGATGTCTCCTCGGCGGTGAACTCGTATGTAGATTCGCAGAACGACACATCTGAGCTAATGAGCGTAAATGTTCTGACTCAGGCAGAATTGCATCGTGTGGTCGCAGCGGGTGTTGCAGGTTCCCCGATAGCAGTTGAGGTTCAGATGTCTGCGTGGGGACAATTGAGGGCCCCTCATTTCGCTATTTATGGGCAGGTTTGTGCTACCGACGTTGCGGCTTGGATGAAGGCGCATGGCGCTAGACTCTTTGACAGCAATCTTCGTCACTTTCTTGGCACCAGCATTGTGAATCAGGACATAGTTGCAACATTGATGGAGCGCCCGGAAGATTTCTGGTACTTCAACAACGGGATCACTGCTATTGCGACCGAGGTGGCCAAGAAGCCGCTAGGCGGCAACTCTACTGAGACAGGAATCTTCGAGTGTGCGGGTTTCTCAGTAGTGAACGGTGCTCAGACGGTTGGTTCAATTCATGCTGCAGACGCGCAGAAGCCCGAGGCGGTGGCGAAAGCCATGGTTCCGGTCAGGATCATTTCTAACGAACAGAACGGAGACACCTTCAGCTCTGATGTGACTCGCTTCACGAATACACAGAACGCCATTGAGAAGCGTGATTTTGTGGCATTGGATCCTGAGCAAGAAAGGATTCGTTTAGAACTTCATATCGAATCCGTGGAGTACGCGTACAAGGCTGGCAGCGGCTCCGGGTCCTCAGGTGCGAGGTTTGACCTTACCGAAGCCACTATTGCGATGGCGTGCGTCAATCCGGATGTGAGTCTGGCGGTCCAGGCAAAGCGCGAAATCGGCAAGCTCTGGGAAGATATCGGTAAGGCCCCTTACAGACAGCTATTCAATTCGGGCTTGTCGGGCCCGGCTCTATGGGAGACCGTACAAGCGCTTCGCGAGATAGAGACGCATCTGAGTACAAAGGCGAAGGGTTATAGCGGCCGGGATAACCTAATCTGCGTTCATGGCAACCGGTTCATCCAATGGGCGGTGCTCCAGTCTGTGCAGATGAAGAGCGGAACCGCATATTCTAGTGTCGCTGCCAAGATCCCAGCTGCGGTGACTGACGCTGTTTCCCAGATAATTGCTCTCGTTAGAAGCACGTACCCTGATGCTTATCCGGCAAGCCTTTTCAAGAACCTCGCGAAGTGTCGGATGTTGGCCAGTAAGCTGACGGTAGCACTTTGAGGCTTATGACTTCCGTGAGCGCTAGGCGGGCTACCGGCCACCGTCCGCTGCTGGCCGAAACTTGCCCTTCGCGAACCCGCTGCCGCAGTGTCGCCAACGCATGACCTCGTGTCGTTCAATCCGGTGCCGGCAACAGTGCGCGCAGGCGGTACAGCGCTTCCAGCGCGGCACGCGGGCTGAGGCTGTCGGGATCGAGTGCGTGTAGCGCCGCGATCAGTTCATCCGTCCGCGGTGCTGTTGGCATGGCGGGGGGTGCGGCGAACAGATCGGGCTGCGCCGGATTCGCGGTGTCGCGGCGGGCGCTGCGCTCCAGTTCCAGCAGCATGTGCCGCGCCTCGGCCAGCACCGGCTTCGGGATGCCGGCCAGGGCGGCCACCGCCAGGCCGTAGCTGCGGTCGGCCGGTCCATCCTTGACCGCGTGCAGGAACACCAGCGTGTCGCCATGCTCGACGGCATCGAGATGCACGTTGGCGATGCCGTCCTCGTTGGCGGCCAACGCGGTCAGCTCGAAGTAATGCGTGGCGAACAACGCATAGCTGCGGTTGACGCGCGCCAGATGCAGCGCGCTGGCGCGCGCCAGCGCCAGGCCGTCGTAGGTCGACGTACCGCGTCCGATCTCGTCCATCAGCACCAGGCTGTGCGTGGTGGCGTGGTGCAGGATGTTGGCGGTTTCGCTCATCTCGACCATGAAGGTGGATTGGCCGCGCGCCAGATCGTCAGCGGCGCCGATGCGGGTGAAGATGCGGTCTATGGGGCCGATGCACGCGCGCTGCGCGGGCACGTAACTGCCGATGTGCGCGAGCAGCACGATCAGCGCCGCCTGGCGCATGTAGGTGCTTTTGCCGCCCATGTTGGGGCCGGTGATGACCAGCATGCGGCGGGCCGGGTCCAGGTGCAGATCGTTGGGCTCGAACGGTTCGCTGCGCGCGGCTTCGACCACGGGATGGCGGCCGCGCTCGATGTGCAGCCCGGGCGCCTCGTCCAGTTCCGGGCAGCGCCAGTCCAGGGCTTCGGCGCGCTCGGCCAGGCCCGCCAGCACGTCCAACTCGCTGAGCGCGGCGGCGGCGTTTTGCAGCGGCGCCAGGCGCGCATTCAGCGCATCCAGCAACTGCTCGTACAGGGCGCGCTCGCGCATCAGCGCGCGTTCGCGCGCGGACAGCACCTGGTCCTCGAAGGTTTTCAGTTCGGGCGTGATGTAGCGCTCGGCGTCCTTCACCGTCTGCCGCCGCGTGTAGTGCACGGGGGCGCGAGCCGACTGCGCCTTGCTGATCTCGATGTAGTAGCCGTGCACGCGGTTGTAGGCCACGCGCAGGGTGGCGATGCCGGTGGCGGCGCGTTCGCGCGCCTCCAGTTCGGAGAGGAAGCGGTCGGCGTCGGTACTGAGCAGGCGCAACTGGTCCAGTTCGGCATCGAAGCCGCTGGCGATCACGCCGCCATCGCGCAGCAACGCCGGCGGCTGCGGTGGCAGCGCGACGGACAACTGCGCGGCGATGTCGGCGTGCTCGCCCAGTCGGTCCAGCAGCGCGCGCAGGTGCGGACTGTCGCAGCCGTCCAGCAGCGCGCGCAGCGCGGGCGCGGCCAGCAAGCCGTCGCGCAGAGTGGCCAGATCGCGTGGCCGCGCCGAACGCAGCGCCACGCGCGCCAGGATGCGCTCGAGGTCGCCCACTGCGCGCAGCGCCTCGCGCAGCGGCGTGTGCAGGCCGCTTTCCAGCAACGCGCCGAGCGCCTGCTGGCGCAGACGCAGCGTGGCGCGGTCGCGCAGCGGGCGCTGCAGCCAGCGGCGCAGCAGGCGTCCGCCCATCGGCGTAATCGTACGGTCCAGCACCGAGAACAGGGACGGCCCGTCGCGGCTGCCGTCCAGTTCTAGATGGCGGCGGGTCGCGGCATCCAGGATCACGGTGTCGGCCGGCGATTCCTGTGCCAGTGCGCCGAAGTGCGGCAGCGCGCTGCGCTGGGTTTCCTCCAGATAAGCGAGCAGGGCACCGGCCGCGCCCAGTGCCGCGCCGAGTGCATCGCAGCCGAAGCCGGTCAGGTCGCGCACGTTGAAAAAGCGCAGCAGCGCGGCGCGGCCGCTGGCCGCGTCGAAGTGCCAGGGCGGCCGCGGGCGCAGGCCGGTGGCTTCCACGCGCGCGGCGGCAGGCAGCGCGTCGCCCTCGGGCAGCAGTATCTCGGCGGGCCGCAGACGCGCCAGTTCGGCGCTTAGCGCCTCGTCATCGGGCAGCTCGCTGACGCGCAGTCGCCCGGCGGCCACGTCCGCCCACGCCAGGCCATATCCTGCCTTGCCGGGCGCGATCGCCAGCAGCAGGGTTTCACGGCGTTCCTCCAGCAGCGCCTCGTCGGTGACCGTGCCCGG
>JAJYQO010000089.1 GCA_021794575.1 Pseudomonadota bacterium
CGCCGAGCCGGGATCCAGCGGCCTTGCGCCGAGCCGGGATCCAGACGGACGTCAGCAACGTGCCCGCAGCGGATGCCTCACGGACTGGGCAGCTCGCGCGCCTCGTCCGGATGCGCGGCACGCTGGTCCCACGGCGTTTGCAGTTCTTCCTCGACGGCCGGAGTGCGCCAGCCGGCACGCACGCCCCACAGGTAGAAAGCGAGGCCGACGAGGGCGACGACGACGAGGTCCCAGCCGTAGGGCAGGTAACCCTTGCCGCCGAAGCGCGTGCTGCCCAGCCACGACAGCAGCGCCATCGCGGGCAGATACGCGATCAGCCACCATGCGCCGCGCAGGTGGCGCGCGAAGTCGCGCCAGCCGCCCCGAGCCTGGTAATAAACGTACACCGGCAGCGCCACCACCATCAGCAGGATGATCTCGCCGGTCAGCGGCCAGCGCGCCCAGTACAACAACTCGGTGGACATCACGAAGGCGATGCCGGCCAGCACCGGCAGCGCCGCGATGCGCAGCGGGCGCACCAGTTCGGGCGCGGTGCGGCGCAGCGTCATCGCGCTGACCGGACCGGTGAGGTAGCTGATGATGGTGGCCACCGAGATCACCGCCGCCAGCGTGCCCCAGCCGCGGAAGAAGAACAGGAACAGGTAGGCCACCGCCAGGTCCAGCCACATCGCCGGGCGCGGGATGCCCCAGCGCGAATGGATGCGTCCGAAGACGCGCGGCAGCGTGCCGTTGCGCTGCATGCCCACCAGCATGCGCGCGGTGGTGGCGGTGTAAGTGATGCCGGTGCCGCTGGGGCTGACGAATGCATCGGCGTACAGCAGGATGGCCAGCCAGTTGAGGTTGACGATGATCGCCAGCTCGGCGAACGGCGAGCGGAAGTCGATGCCGTGCCAGCCGGCCTTGGCCAGCATCGCCGGCGGCACCGCGCCGAGGTAGGCCACCTGCAGGATCACGTAGATCACGGTCGCCAGCGCGATCGAGCCGAGGATCGCGAAGGGAATGCTCCGGCCCGGATGGCGCGCCTCGCCGGCCAGATTCACCGGGCTCTGGAAGCCGTTGAAGCTGAATACGATGCCGGCCGTGGCCACCGCGGTGAGTACCGCCGCGAAGTTGAAGGCATGCGGGCCGCCGTGTACGCCCACGCTGAAATTGCCGGTGTGGAAGCCGCTGGCGATCAGTGCGATGCCGGTGGCAGCCGGCACCACCAACTTGACCCAGGTGATGGCCGTGTTGGAGCGCGCAAACAGCCTGACGCTCCAGAAGTTGACCAGGAAATACACCAGCACCAGCAGCGCCGCGATGATCAGCCCCGGCGGCGTCAGCTCGCCGGCGCCGCCCGGATGGTGCACGAACAGCGCCTGTGCCCAGGCGAACGGCCACGAGGCCATGTACTGCACCGAGGCCTCGGCTTCCACCGGAATCACCGAGACGATCGCGATCCAGTTGGCCCACGCCGCGATGAAGCCGACCAGCGAGCCGTGCGAGTAGTGGCCATAGCGCACCATGCCGCCGGATTCGGGGAACATCGCGCCCAGTTCCGCGTAGGTCAGCGCGATGCTGGTGATGATGGCCGCGCCCAGCACCCACGCCCACACCGCGCCGGGGCCGGCCAGGCCCGCCGCGCGCCAGGCGCCGAACAGCCAGCCCGAGCCGATGATCGAGCCCAGGCCGGTGAACATCAGCGCCATCGCGCCGACGTCACGGCGCGGCGCGGTGGGGGGCGAAGCGTGGGGTTGCGACATGCGCTGCTCCTGCGGGCGACGCGGGTCGCCGGTTATGGCACGGATCGAACGGGATTCCCGGATCACGCGATGAGCGGCATGGGTCCGGTCACGGCATGATCGCGGGATTGTCGCAGTCGCGACTCGCGCTGTCAGCCTGCGGGTTCGAGCGATACCACGGTCCGGTTGCAGCGCAACGGAGTCGGGGCTCTGCCGAGGTTGTCGCGGGAGATGCGCAGGGTCGTGACCGCCTTGCCCGGTGGCATGCGGCGCTCGTCGCCCCACCGCGGCTTTCAGTCCCCGAGCGCCAGGCTGCCCTGCGCATGTGCCGTCGATGCGGCGCGCGCCCGCGAGAACGACAGCAACTCGCTCATGCGTGCGCCTTTCTGCCGCCAGTCGTGAAACAGGGACTCGCCGACCAGAGCGTAATGCCAGGCGCGTTCATCGTGAAGCTCGGGTGGCAGCGCATTGATCCGCTCGCACCAGGTCACTGCGGCCTTCAGTTTACGCTGCACGTTGAAGTGCGTGACCTGCTGCTGCGCCTTGGTTTCGACGAGGTAGATGCCGTCACCGGTGCGCACGATGAAATCGGGTATGTACAACGCTGACAGGCCGTCATCCCTGACATAGCGAAGCCGTACGAAGTCGTGGCGGTTCTCGCTGATCCTGCAGAATGCCTCGACGCTGGCGTCCGCCTGTGCCCATTCGATGAACGCACGTTCCAGCCCGCCGCTGCGCGTGGGGTAGGGCAGGCGTTCGTAGATGCACTTGGACACTGCCACAGACGCACTCTCGCGCACCATCAGCCGGGGCACTTCCGACAGGCGGCGATGGCGAACCTCGGTGGAACCGGTCGTGCTGCGCTCCTCGGCGCGGACCAGCGCCAGTCCGAAGATGCGCACGATGTGCTCCAGCACCGGCTGCAGCAGCAGCAGGCGCCAGCCCTCGTCCGCGAGGGGTTCGAATGCTTCGGCGAACAGCCGCTCGCGGATGTAGTCGTCCAGCGCCGTCGCCAGCGCGACCGTATGCATCTGCAGGTAGGGTGTGACCAGATGGTCGGCGATGCGGTTGCCCGCGGGTAGCGGCTGGCTCAGCGCCTGGCCGATGCGCCGCGTCAGCCGCGACAGCAGCTCGTTGTAGCCGCTGACGTTCATCGCCACGCCGTCGACGCGGTAGTCGCCGAACAGGGTGCTGCTCTGCAGGTCCTGGGAGGTGAAGGTGTCGCCCTTGCCCAGCAGCTCGGCCAGCTTCGCGCGGCTCATTGCCGCGAACGGCGGCAGTGCGGCGATGTCGATCGGCAGGTGTTCGATGGTCTCGTCCGCCTCGCGCAGGATGAACGGGATGGCGAAGTCGTACTTTTCGTAGTCATCGCGCAGTTCGGCGGCGATCAGGTCGCCGGTACTGCTGCCCTCGTCATCATCGCCGGTGCTGCCGACCAGGCCTTCGCGCATCAGTTCATCGTAGAAACTCTGGAACGCCGGATGCTCGACGATCGAGAGGATGTCGATCAGGCTGCCCGGCTCCTCGCCGCGGTTGATCCGCTCGCGGTTCTCGCGCTTGAGGTCGGTGTATTCCGGATCGCGCCACATCAGGCGCAGGCCGCGGCCGATGGTCTGCTCCAGCAGAATCTGCGCCTGGCTGGAACGCAACGGCACGATCACGCAGATGTTGTTGACGTCGAAGCCCTCGCGCAGCATCAGCACGCTAACGATCACCCGCGGCTGCGCATGTTTGTCGACGTTGAATAGGCGCTGGCGCAGCGGCGCCCAGTCCTTCTCGCCCAGTTCCGCCTTTTTGCCGGAATCGACGGTCAGCACGTCGGCTTCGTGCAGGCCTTCGTCGAGCAGGAACTCCGTCACCAGCGGCGATACCGTGGTGTCTTCGCACACCACCAGCATCTTCGGCTGGCGGGCGGCGTCGATGCGGGCGAAATCCGCCTCCAGCTTGCGCAGCTTCTGCAAGCCGGCACGCAGCATCACGCGCTGGCCTTCCGACAGCCGCACGTTGCCGTCGTCGTCGCGCTCGGCCTTGAACTCCAGCGGCAGTGCGCCCAGCTCCTTGCGCTTGTCCAGTACCAGCGATTTCACCAGCCCGAGACGCATCGCCGCCTTCAGGTCGAAGTCCACCACGATGTGCGGGAAGTACAGCTTGGCCTTTTTCCTGCCGCCGCCCACGTCGTTGTAGGGCGTGGCGGAGAAATCCACCTGCACGAAGCCCCGGCCTTTGCCCTCGGCGATGATCGACAGGCTTTTCTGCCATTCGACCTCGCTGGTCTCGCCTTCCTTTTTCAGCTCGTGGATGTGGTGCGCCTCGTCGTTGAACACCATCAGGTCGGGCAGGCCGGCGAGATAGCTCAATACGTTGCCGCGCGCCCAGCGGCGGTCGAGCACGTCGAGACTGTTGCCGGCGGCGCGCCCCGGCGTCAGCGGCAGCACGCTATAGGCCACCGCGGCGGCATCGGCGACCATGCCGGGCGCCGCGATCTGTTCGGCTTCCTCCTGTGCGGCCTCTTCTTCGGCCTCGCTGAGCAGATGCCAGTTGGTGATCGCGATCATGCCGTTGCCGGTGGCTTTCAGGCCGATCTCCTGTTTCATGCACACGTTGCCGCGCACGAACTGCGCCACGCGCTCGCGCCGCGCCGGCGGGATGAACAGTTCGGCGTAGCTGGCGATGTCGGAGCTGGCGAAGTCGCGGCTCTTGTCCTCGCGCTCTTTGCCGAGGAAGGCGTCGAGCAGGCGCTCGTAGACGATCAGGCCGGGGGTCACGATCAGGAAGCGGCGGGTGAAGCGCGAATCGTCGCGGCCCTCGTCCAGTGCCGTCGTCTTGTTTAGTAATTGCCAGATCAGCAGCGCCTGCAGCACCCAGGTCTTGCCGGTGCCGGTGGCCATCTTCAGACAGTATTTGGGGTGGCCGTTCTTGCCCCGCAGCACCTCGTCGAGGCGCGTGCCCTGCAGTAGCGCCTCGGCGCACACCTGCTGGTACAGATCCTCCAGGTTCGGGCTACCCAGCACCTCATGAGCCACGATCACGTTGAGGATCGCCTGCTTCTGGCCGGTATGGAAATTGAACATACGCGACTCGCAGGCGTCGTCGCCGAACCACCAGCGCAGCAGTTCGGCGGTCACCGGCGTCACCCACTCGTAGATGTCGGCGACGCCCTGTTCCAGCCCGATGCACAACTGCCCGGAACGGCGGGTGAGCGCGGCGGCCAGCGCCAATGGCTGGGTCGGCTCACCCATGGTCGGGCTCCCTGCGCTTGCATGACGTAAACGCATTGTTTATGGTGGGCAGGCGAACATCGACCGTGCCGACAGGAGTCATCGGGTGATAAGGAGCTTCGCTGACAAGGAAACCGAGTTGCTGTTTGCCACGGAGCGGTCCCGTCGATTGCCTCCGGAGATTCAGCGCCGCGCCCTGGTGAAACTTAACCATCTCGATCACGCTGAGGTGCTGGATGACTTGAGGTTCCCACCTTCGAACCGACTTGAGCTTTTGAGAGGAGATCGCGCGGGGCGGTGGAGCTTGCGCATCAATGATCAATGGCGACTGTGCTTCCGTTTTGAAGGTCGTGACGCCTTTGATGTCGAAATCGTCGATTACCACTGAGGCCTTGAACCCATGTCCATACCAGCCACCAAGAACGGCCTTCCACCCATCCACCCCGGCGAGCACCTTCGTGAGATTTTGGAGGAGCTGGGCCTGAGTCAGGCCGCGTTTGCTCGCTCCATTGGCGTGTCGCCGATGCGGATATCGCATGTCGTCCGTGAGGAGCGACCGGTTACCGCTGAACTCGCGCTGCGGCTTGGGCGTGCCTTTGGGCAGACCCCGCAGTTCTGGATGAACCTGCAGACTGGCTATGACCTCAAGATCGCCGAGCGCGAACTGAAGGCGAGCCTGCGGAAAGTTCAGCCATTGGCGGCCTGAATATTCCTTGCCGTCATTCCAGCGCAAGCTGGACAAGCGCGAAGCGCGCAGAACATCCGAAGGATGGCCCCGAAGGGACGAGTGAAGCGAGTCATCCAGTGCCTTGGCCTGCCTGAAGTCACTGGATGACCAGCGTTCGCTGTTGAAGGGCGCCTCCGGCTTTCGCCGGAATGACGAAGGTCGGGGCGTCCCGCGAACAATCACTTCCCGCCCTCCGCCACCACCTGCACCACCTCGGCCTCGAAGCCGAACACGTCGACCACGCGCACGCAGACGCGGCGTTCTCCCTTCTTATGCGGCACGTTGAAGTTGGCGGCGGTCACCACGCGCAGTGCATCCTCGTCGTTGGCGGTGTTGCCGCGGTAGTCCTGCCAGACCGAGCGGAACACTTCGCCGTCGTAATCCGGGTCCACCGCCCAGTACTCGATCAGCGCCAGCGGCTCGGCGTTCATCACCTTGAGCAGATTTTTCCGGTTCTCTTCGTCGAGGTTGATCGCCTCGGGCGAGAGCAGCACGTAGTTGTCCAGGGTGACTTGCAGCTGCTCCTCGTCGCCGTTGCGTAGGCGTCGCACAGGTTTCACGGTCAGATACTGCAGGCTGGAGAAACGCACCTGGCCGCGCAGCTTCTCGATGCCGCCTTTCTTGCGCAGGCGGTCGAGCAGGTCGGGCGGGATCACCAGCACTTCCAGCCGCGCATCGTTCAGCGCGGCGATGCTCTGACCGATCGATGGCTCGAAGTTCCAGCCCAGCACGACCACCCGGTCCCAGCCGCCAAGCAGGTGGTTGCGCTGCGAGATCGCCTTGCGCAGCGTGGCGTCGCCGGTGAGCTTGTTTGGCGAATCCACCATCACCAGCGTCTTCTTGCCGGCAAATACCACCGCGCCGAGATTGCGCGGCGGGTTGTCCTCCGGCGGCAGCGGCAGCGCGCCGTACAGCGACAGCACGATGTCGGACAGGTCGCCGATACGGAACTTGCGCCCCAGCGAACTCTTCGCCGCCTCGACCTGGTAGTCGCCGATCGCCTGGTATAGGAAGGGTCTGGCGCCCTGGTCGATCAGTCGCTTGCGCATGATCATGCAGGCGGGCTTGCCGAGGTCGGTGGTGATCCAGCGGCGGCCGAGCTTTTCGGCGACGGCAGCGACGGTGCCGGAGCCGCCGAAGGCGTCGGCAACTAGCGCGCCGGGATGCGTGGAAGCCTCGATGATGCGGGCGAGCAGGTTTTCGTTCTTCTGGGTTTCGTAACCCACCTTCTCACGCGAAAAGCTCATGATCTGTATCGAATCCATCCGATCCATGTCTGAGCAGTTCCAAGTGTCCTCGATGGGATAACCAGCACCTTCCGGTTTCTTGCCGTCGCGTCGCACGTAGTCCTTGGCATACGGGATGTAGAGCTTGTTGAAGATGAAGTCGGGTGACTTTGTGTAGTAGTAGATGTTGTCGTGGTTGCGGATCCAATTGACGGCGGCTGATTTGTAACCGGAGATCCAGCCGATGCGCCAGACGATTTCACGTTCGAAGCGTTCCTTGCCGAAAATCTCGTCCAGCACGATCTTGACGTAGTGGCCCACCGTGGCATCAAGGTGCACGTAGATGGAGCCGGTTTCGGCCAATAGCTCCCGCATCAGGATCAGCCGCGGCGTGATCATTGCCAGATACGATGCCGTCCCGTCCGACCACGTGTCGGAATACGCGAACTGCTCGATCACCGTCGGCCGCTGTTCGAGTTCGACGCCGGGCAGCGAAACCTTGGTGCGGTAGTCGGCCTTGGAGTCGAACGGCGGGTCGATGTAGATCAGGTCGACCTTGCCGCGCAGGCTGGGCGTGTGTTCGTCGCCGGCCAGTAGCGCGGCCATCGCCAGCAGGTTGTCGCCGTAGATCAGCCGGTTGGTCCAGTCGGCGCGGCCATCGCCACCCAGTTGCACCCGCCGGTTCGCCGCCGCGATCCAGTCGCTGTCGCGTGCGTCCTTCGACGGCAGCACCCACTCGCGCGTCTGCAGGCTCACGCGATGGCGCCCTTCGAGCCCTTCCAGGATCTTCTCGGCCTGCAGCCGTCCGCGGGCGACGATCTCGGGGAGTTGCTCCAGCAGGGACTTGGCCATGGCGACGGTCGGCGGGGCGCAGACCGCATGAAAGCAAAACTTTCAATTAAACGAAAGTAATAATTGCGATGCGGCCGATCCCCGGGCCTAACGTCGGGGCCATGAAGAAGGAACAAGCGGCGTTTGCCGAGCGCCTGAATGCAGCACTGGCCACAGCCACCATCGATGCAAGCCCGGCGGAGTTGGTGAAACTGCTTGCCCGGTACGGTGGCGCCCCGGTCACGCCGCAGGCGGTCTCCGGCTGGCTCAACGGCAGGCACCTGCCGAAGCAGGCCAACATGCGCGCGCTCGCCAGGATCGTCGGCCTGCAGCCGCACGAATTGCAGTACGGCGGCAAGGCGGCGCAGGGCGTGCGCGAGCCGCGAGCCGCGTGGCCGGATCATCTGGGCGGCCCCGACCGCCTGGCTTTCGAGTCATTCCTAGCGCTGCCGGCCGCGCACCGCAAGTTGCTGCGCGATCTGATCGCGGCATTCGCCGAGGCGACATCACGCAAAGAGCGTCCGTGACGGCAGGACGTGCGGACGAGCGTGCAACACCCCGTGGATGGGGGACAAGCGCAGCGAAGACGCCTGGCCCCGAATCTACCGCGAGTTTGTCAGCACTCGATGACGTTGACGGCGAGGCCGCCGCGCGATGTTTCCTTGTACTTCTCCTTCATATCCTCGCCGGTGGCGCGCATGGTCTTGATGACCTTGTCCAGCGAGACGAAATGCGTGCCGTCGCCGCGCATGGCCATGCGTACGGCGTTGATGGCTTTCACCGCGCCCATCGCGTTGCGCTCGATGCAGGGGATCTGCACCAGCCCGCCGATGGGGTCGCAGGTCAGCCCCAGGTTGTGTTCCATGCCGATCTCGGCGGCGTTTTCCACCTGCGCCGGCGTAGCGCCCATCGCCGCGGCCAGGCCGCCGGCCGCCATCGAGCAGGCCACGCCTACCTCGCCCTGGCAACCCACCTCGGCGCCGGAGATCGAGGCGTTCTCCTTGTACAGGATGCCGATGGCGCCGGCGGTGAGCAGGAAGTCCAGCGTGCCCTGCGCGCTGGCGCCGGGCACAAAGCGGTCGTAGTAGTGCAGCACGGCCGGGATGATGCCGGCGGCACCGTTGGTGGGCGCGGTGACCACACGGCCGCCGGCGGCGTTTTCCTCGTTCACCGCCAGGGCATACAGGTTGACCCAGTCGAGGATGGACAGCGGGTCGCGTAGCGCGGCCTCGGGGCGTTCGCGCAGTTCGCGCGCCATCTGCGGCGCGCGCCGCTGCACCTTGAGCCCGCCCGGTAGCACGCCGTCCGCGCGCAGGCCGCGCGCCACGCAGTCCTGCATGGCCCGCCACAGTTTCTGCAGGCCCGCATGCACTTGGTCCTCACTGCGCCAGGCGCACTCGTTGGCCAGCATCAGCTGCGCGATGCTTTTGCCTTCGCGCGCGCAGTGCGCCAGCAGCTCGGCGCCACTGTGAAACGGATACGGCAAGGGTGTGGTGTCGGCGACGATGCGGTTTTCGGCGGCCTCGTCCTGGTTGACCACGAAGCCGCCGCCCACCGAGTAATAGTCGCGTGTGGCCAGCAACGCGCCGCCGGCGTCGAAGGCGCTGTAGCGCATGCCGTTGACGTGGTAAGGCAGCTTCTGGCGTTTGTTGAAGACGAGATCCTGCGCTTCGTCGAAAGCGATGGTGTGCGTGCCGCCCAGGCGCAGATGTTTCTCGCCGCGGATGCGTTCGAGGACGGCGGGGATGCCGTCCGGATCGACCGCATCCGGCCAGTGGCCTTCCAGTCCCAGCAGCACCGCCTTGTCGGTGCCGTGGCCGCGGCCGGTCATGGCCAGCGAGCCGTACAGTTCCACTTGCATACGCGCCGTTTGTTGCAGCAGACCGGCCTCGTCCAGCCAGCGCCGCACGAAGCGCGCGGCGGCACGCATCGGCCCCACTGTGTGCGAAGAGGAGGGCCCGATGCCGATCTTGAACAGGTCGAAGACGCTGACGGCCATGCGCAGTCACTGCAGGTAAAGTGGCTTATTGTAGGCACCACCTCCACGTCGGTTCTCCGCAATGCAGCAGCCCATGCTGACGCTGTACCGCCGCGACGCCTGCCTGCTGTGCGCGCTGGCCGAGGCGCTGCTGGGCGAAGCCGGCATCCGCCACGCAACGGTGGACATCGAATCCGGCGCGGCGCTGGAAGCGCGCTACGGCACGCGCATCCCGGTGCTGGCGCGCAGCGACGGCGCCGAACTGGATTGGCCTTTCGATGCCGCCGCCCTGCGCGCGTTTCTGGCATCGCGCTAAGCGGATGACTTGATCCGCATCCGCGTCGAAGCTCGGCAGCTGAAGCTCTCTCCAGCCGGGAGGGGGTGAGGGCTCAGCGCCGAGCAATCGTCACCATGAAACCGGCTGAACTGCAGCGCGAATCAGGGCGGATGATGGAGTGCCTGACCGTTCGGCCGGAAAGGCCATCCAAACGCGGCGCGCAGCGCCGTTAAACTTCGTGCATGGACGCACGCGCGCTGCTCGACACCCTGGCCGACGGCCACACGCACTCCGGCGCCGCGTTGGCGCGGCGGCTGGGCGTCAGCCGTGCGGCGGTGTGGAAGCAGATCGAGACGCTGCGCGCGGCGGGCCTGCCGGTTCTGGCCGAGGGCGGGCGCGGCTATCGCGTCGAGCGGCCTTTGCAGATGCTCGATGCCGGGGCCATCGGCGCCGCGCTGCCGCGCGCCGCGCGCGCGTTGTGGCCATGCATCGAGGTGCGCTGGCAGCTTGATTCCACTTCCAGCGAACTACTGCGTGCGGCGGAGGATCTGCCCGGCGCAACGGCGCTGTTCGCCGAGTGGCAGAGCGCCGGCCGCGGCCGGCGCGGGCGCGGCTGGCTGGCGCCGCCGCTGCTGGGGCTGACCTTTTCGCTGCTGTGGCGCTTCGAGCACGGCTACGCGGCGCTAGCCGGGTTGTCGCTGGCGATCGGCGTGGCGGTGGCGGAAACCCTGCGCGCGCTC
>JAJYQO010000024.1 GCA_021794575.1 Pseudomonadota bacterium
AAGTGCGCCGGCCTTCGTTGGCCGACATCTTCGTGGCCACCATGCAGGGCTCCTACACATGAACAATCTGACCTGGCTGTTGAAGCGTGAATTCTGGGAACACCGCGGCGGGTTTTTCTGGGCGCCGGTATGGATCGGCATCGCCCTGCTGACCCTGACCCTGCTGAGTCTGATCGCGGGCGAGGTGGGGCTGGTGGTGCATGGCTCGCGCGGCTCCTTCGAGGTCAACGGCGTGGCAACGAACCTGAGCGACATGCTTGCACACGTCGGTCCAAAGCAGGTCGAACAGGCGGCCGCGGCACTGGCCGGTTCGCTGTACGGGCTGGGATCCTTGTTCACGCTGGTGATTGGAATCGTGCTGTTTTTCTATCTGCTGGGCGCGCTGTACGACGACCGCCGGGATCGCAGTGTGCTGTTCTGGAAGTCGCTGCCGGTCTCCGATGCCGCCACCGTGATCAGCAAGGCGCTGATGGCCATCACGCTGATCCCGCTGCTGGTGTTCGCCATCTTTCTGGCTACCTGGCTGCTGCTTCTGGTGATGATGAGTGTCGCCGTGTTGCTGCATGGCGGCAGCCCATGGCAGTTGATCTGGGGCCAGGGCAACCTGTTGCCGCTGCTGACGTTGCAGATCGCGACATTGCCTGCGCACATGTTGTTCGCGCTGCTCACGGCGGGCTGGCTGCTACTGTGCTCGGCATGGGCGCGCAGCAAACCTTTCCTGTGGGCGGTGCTGACTCCCGTGCTGGTCGGCATCGCCAATGGCTGGATCGGCCTAATGGGCATGCCCAATGTCCCGGCTCGGCTGATGTGGGGGGAAGGCATCAAGCGCCTGCTACTCGGCACTATTGTGGGTCCGCCGAACGAGATCGTCGCGCAGGCTGCCTTCGGCAGGAACCACAGAGACGTAGTGGACTGGAGCCTCGCCTGGCATGGTGTGGCCGATATCTACGCCACGCCAGGCATGTGGATCGGCGCCGCGATCGGCATCGCGATGATTGCCGGCGCGGTGTGGTTCCGGCGCCGCAACAGCGAAGCGTGAGCGTCCGAACGACTGGCGCTGCTCGATGCAGCGCCAGTCCGACAAAGCTTCAGCAGGCGCCCCGCCAGATCACTTCTTGGTATTCGGTTGCGCCTGCGCGTTGACCACGGTCAACTTGCCATCGAGCTCGGCATAGCCCTTGAAGCCGAAGGTTACCTGCAGGCCGGCGAACCAGCGCAACTGCGTATCCTTCACCCCCGATTCGGAACTGGGCTTCAAAAGCACCGTCTTGGGGAGTTTCTTCTGCTCGTCGAGGTAGCGGAAATGGCTGGCCAGATCCTCGGGTGAGAGCAGCGCGCCATCGAGCAGAAACTGACCGTTCTTGTAGGCCTCGAGCGTCATGTCGTAGTGCAACGGCACATTGGCCACCACCGGCCCGCCGGAGCGTACGTTGCCGTTGCAACCTGCCAGGAGCATGCCGGCGGCGAGGACGCCGGAAGCCAATGTGGCGCGTATGAACGTGGTGCGGTGACTCATCGAGCGGGTACTCCGGTAGCTGGATTCAGGCGCGCGGCAGTGTAACGCCCTTCTGTCCCTGGTACTTACCGCCACGATCGCGGTAGCTGGTGCCGCAGACTTCGTCGGACTCCATGAACAGCATCTGCGCCACGCCTTCGTTAGCGTAGATGCGCGCCGGCAGCGGCGTGGTGTTGGAGAACTCCAGCGTCACGTGACCTTCCCACTCCGGCTCCAGCGGCGTGACGTTGACGATGATGCCGCAGCGTGCATAGGTGCTCTTGCCCAGGCAGATGGTGAGCACGCTGCGCGGAATGCGGAAATACTCGACCGTGCGCGCCAACGCGAACGAGTTGGGCGGAATGATGCACTCGGCGGCCTGCACATCCACAAAGCTGCGCGCGTCGAAGCGTTTGGGATCGACGATGGTCGAGTTGATGTTGGTGAACACCTTGAACTCGTCCGCGCAGCGCACGTCGTAACCATAGCTGGAGGTGCCGTAGGACACGATGCGCTGACCGTTCACCTCGCGCACCTGGCCAGGCTCGAACGGCTCGATCATGCCCTGCGCAGCCATGCGTCGTATCCAGTGGTCGGACTTGATGGACATTGCGGTTTCCGTGCGGTTCGCGATGAGTCTATTCGACGACGATCTTGGGAAAGCCGATGGATTTGTTCAGCGCCTGCAGCGCCAGGCGCGCCGCGGCGCTGCGCGCGATCGCGCGATAGCGGTCCGCGAGGTCCGAACCGGGCATGGCGACGACGGTGGGCGTACCGGCATCCATCTGCTCGCGGATGCGGATATCCAACGGCAATGCGCCGAGCAGAGGCACGCCGTAATCGCGCGCCAGACGCGCGCCACCGCCGGTGCCGAAGATGTGCTCCTCGTGACCGCAGTTCGAGCACACGTGGGTCGCCATGTTTTCGATGATGCCCAGCACCGGTACCGCGACCTTCTCGAACATCTTCAGCGCCTTCATGGCGTCGATCAGCGCGATATCCTGCGGCGTAGTGACGATGATGGCGCCGGCGACCGGCACCCGTTGCGCCAGCGTGAGCTGGATATCGCCGGTGCCGGGCGGTAGGTCGACGATCAGGTAGTCGAGATCCGACCACAGTGTGCCCTGCAGCAACTGCATCAGGGTTTGCGTGACCATCGGACCGCGCCAGATCATCGGCGTGTCCTCGCCCACCAGCACACCGATGCTCATCACTTGCAGGCCGTGGGCCTGCATCGGCGCCAGATGCTTGTTGTCCGGCGAATCGGGCTTGCCCGAGAGGCCCAGCATGCGTTGCTGGCTGGGGCCGTAGATATCCGCATCGAGCAGGCCGACTGCAGCGCCTTCGGCGGTAAGTGCGAGAGCCAGATTGGCCGCCACGGTCGACTTGCCCACCCCGCCCTTGCCCGAGGCAACGCAGATGATGTTCTTGACCCCGGCCAGCGGTTGCAGGCCTTGCTGCACGCCGTGGCTGCGCACGCGCGTGGCAATGTCGATGCTGACCGCCTCCAGACCTTCGGCGCTGGCCGCCATGCGCACCGCGTTTTCCAGCGCGGGCCACCAGCCGCGTGCCGGGTAGGGCAATTCCAGTTGCAGCGCTACGCGCGCACCGTCGATGCCCAGCGCGCGCACCGCTTCGGCGCCCAGCGATCCGCCACGGTGTGGATCCGGGATGGCGGCAAGGCGTTCGCGCAATCGGGATTCGTGATCGGACATGAGCGCCTGGACCGGCGAAAATGGCCCACCAGTATGCCAGAGCCCCGCGCCGTACTTATCCCGTGCGGCGCCGCCGCTTGACGCGCCGCGTCGCGCTGCGCACCCTGCCGCAACCATTCCCCGGAGTATGCACATGCGCATGCCACGACCGTTCTCCAGGCCCTTGCTGGCGGCCTGCCTGCTGCTTGCTGCCATGGTGGCGAAGCCAGTTCTGGCCGCCGCCGCGAGTCCGGCCGGCGACATGTCCCCGGTGGGCGTGTGGAAGCAGATCGACGACAAGACCGGTGCGGCCAAGTCGCTGATCGAGATCCGCGAGGTCAATGGCAAGTTAGTCGGGAAAGTCCTGAAAGTGCTGAAGTCCGACCAAGGCCCCAATCCCATCTGCAAAAAATGCAGTGGCGCGCTCAAAAACCAGCCGGTGACCGGCATGGAAATCCTGAAAAACATGAAGCCGGACGGCAACAGTTGGAGCGGCGGCACCATCCTCGATCCGAAATCCGGCAGCACCTATCGCTGCACGATGAGGGTCATCGATGGCGGGCAGAAGCTCAAGGTGCGCGGCTACATCGGCTTCTCGCTGTTCGGGCGCACTCAGGTGTGGCTGCGTGAAGCGAGCCAGCCGGCGCCTGCGTCCAGCGGCAGCACCGCGCCGCCAGCCTGAGTCCGCCCCGCTGCAGGCATGCGTCGCCGGCGCTGGGCGCGCTGCGACGCATGCGATAATCGGCGGCTCGCATCTGGAATGCCGCCGATATGAGCCGCTCGCTGGTCACCTGCGCCCTGCCCTACGCCAATGGCCATCTGCATCTGGGCCATCTGCTGGGCTACATCCAGGCCGACATCTGGGTGCGCGCGCAGCGCATGGCCGGCAACAGCACACACTTCGTCTGCGCCGACGACGCCCACGGCACGCCGATCATGCTGGCGGCGGAGAAAGCCGGCGTCGCACCCGAGGTTTTCATCCGCGATATCCAGCGCGGGCACGAGCGCGACTTCGCCGCGTTCGGCGTCGCCTTCGACCATTACCACTCGACGCACAGCGAGGAAAATCGCCAACTCGCCGAGGCGATCTACGCGCGCCTGCGCGACGGCGGCCACATCGCCCGGCGTTCGATCCAGCAGCTCTACGATCCGGTCAAGGGCATGTTCCTGCCCGATCGCTACGTCAAGGGCACCTGCCCGCACTGCAAATCGCCCGACCAATACGGCGACAACTGCGAGGTCTGCGGCAAGGCCTATGCACCGACCGACCTGATCGAGCCGCGCTCGGTGATGTCGGGCGCGACGCCGGAACTGCGCGACTCGGAGCACTACTTTTTCAAGCTGGGCGATTTCGAGGCTCTGCTGCGCGAGTGGTTCGCAGGCGATGTCGCGCATCCGGCGGTCAAGGCCAAGCTGCGCGAGTGGCTGGACGGCGGACTGCGCGATTGGGACATCTCGCGCGACGCGCCGTACTTCGGCTTCGCCATTCCCGATGCGCCGGGCAAGTATTTCTACGTCTGGCTGGATGCGCCGATCGGCTACCTCGCCAGCTTCCGCGCGCTGTGCGCCAGCGAGCACGGCAAGAATCTCGGCCTGCAGCCCGCGAGCTTCGATGAGTTCCTCCGCGCCGGCAGCGAGAGCGAACTGCACCACTTCATCGGCAAGGACATCATCAACTTCCACGGCCTGTTCTGGCCGGCGATGCTGCACGGCGCCGGCTACCGCGTGCCGACCGCGCTGCACGTCAACGGTTATCTCACCGTCAACGGCGCCAAGATGTCCAAGTCGCGCGGCACCTTCATCCAGGCGCGCACCTACCTCGACGCGGGCCTGGAACCGGAGTACCTGCGCTACTACTTCGCCGGCATGCTGGGGCCGGCGCCCACCGACGTCGATCTCGATCTCGCCGGCTTCGAGGAGCGCGTCAACTCGCATCTGGTCGGCAAGTGGGTGAACATCGCCAGCCGCACCGCTGGTTTTGTGCATCAGCATTTCGAGGGGCAGTTGGCCGACGCACTCGGGGCGCAAGAGAGCGAGCTGTGGCGCGTGCTGGTATCGCACTTCGACAAAGTGCCGGCGCTCTACGGGCAAGGCGAATTCGCCGATGTTGTGCGCAGCTTCGTCGTGGCCGCAGACATCGTCAACGGCTATATCGCCGAACGGCAGCCATGGAAAATCGCCAAGGACGAGTCGCGGCGCGCAGAACTGCACCAGGTCTGCACGTTCGCGCTGTCGGCGTTCCGCCTGCTGGCCGGCTGGCTGAAGCCGATCCTGCCGGCCACGGTCGCCCGCGCCGAGGCGTTCCTCGATGCCCCCATCACCAGTTTCGACACCGCCGGGCGGCCGCTGCTCGGCTACCGCATCAACGCCTTCACGCCGCTGCTCGCCCGCATCGACCGCAAGCAGGTCGAGGCGATGGTCGCGGCGTCCACCGAATCCCTGCAGCCGGCAGCACCCGCCGCCGAACCGAAGGCACGACCGATGAACTCCCCTCCTGCGTCCGCATCTGCGAACTCCGGCTCTTCTACCCCGAGTCCGCAGTCCCCAGCCCCCAGTCCCGGCTCCTGCATTTCCATCGACGACTTCGCCAGACTCGACCTGCGCATCGCCACGGTGCTGGCCTGCGAATTCGTCGAAGGCTCGGACAAGCTGCTGCGCTTCGAACTGGACGCCGGCGAACTGGGCACACGGCAGATCTTCTCCGGCATCCGCGCGGCTTATCCAGAGCCCGGCAAGCTGATCGGCCGTCGCGTGGTCTTCATCGCCAACCTGGCGCCGCGCAAGATGCGTTTCGGCGTGTCGGAAGGAATGATCCTTTCCGCCGGCAGCGGCGGCGCGGAACTGTTCCTGCTCGACGCCGATGCGGGCGCGGCGGCCGGCATGCCGGTGCGCTGAGCCTCATGTATCGGGCGCCGGCGCGGCGAACAGTTCGGCCTGCGCGGTGTCGCCATCGATGAAGCCGCAGACGCCCACGCCGACCAGTCGATAGCGCGTCGACACCGGCAATCCGACGCGCGTCCGCAACCCGGCGGCGCGGCGCGCCAGATCATCGGCGGAGCCCGGTGGCTGTGCGCTGGTCTGGCTGCGCGTCAGCGTGCGGAACTCGGCGGTCTTGAGCTTCAGAACGATGGTGCGCGCAATGCGCCCCGGCTCGCGCCGGTACGCGCTCCACACCTTCTGCGCCAGCCGCGTGATCGGCGCATCGAGCGCATCCAGCGGCAGGTCCGTCTCGAAGGTGTCCTCGGCCGAGATCTGCAGATTCGGACGGTCCGCACTGACCGGGCTGTCGTCGATGCCCTTGGACAGCTCGTGCAGACGTAACCCCCAGCGGCCGAAGCGGTTTTCCAGGAGTGCGCGGTCCTGTGCGCGCAGATCGCCGACGCGCTCGATGCCGAGCGCGTGCAGCTTCCGCTCCATCACTTTGCCCACGCCGGGCAGGCGTGCCACCGCCAGCGGCTCCAGAAACGACTCGACCATCGCCGGCCGGATCACGAATAGCCCGTCCGGTTTGCGCCACTCCGAAGCGATCTTGGCCAGAAATTTGTTGGGCGCGACCCCCGCCGATGCGGTCAGGCCGGTCTCCGCACGGATTTCCGCGCGGATCGCCTGCGCGATCGCGGTGGCACTAGGCAGGGCGCGCAACGGACGGGTGACATCCAGATAGGCCTCATCGAGCGACAAGGGCTCCACTGTTTCCGCATAGCGCAGGAAAATCGCACGTACCTGCTGCGACACGCTCCGGTAACGGGCGAAATCCGGTGCCACGAACACGGCATCCGGGCACAGACGCTCGGCGCGCACGGCCGGCATCGCCGAGCGCACGCCGAAGGCGCGCGCCTCATAGCTGGCCGCGCAGACCACCGAGCGCGGCCCGCGCCAGGCCACCACCACGGGCCGGCCGCGCAGTGCCGGATCGTCGCGCTGCTCCACGGAAGCGTAGAACGCGTCCATGTCCACGTGGATGATCTTGCGGGTCGCAGCAAGCAGGGTCATGGCACGCGATGCTCTCATGCCGTACGGGTTCCACGCCGGTTCGCGTTGCCGGCACAATACGCGCTCAACGAGCAGGCACCGTGCAAGAGACCGATCCACTCGCTGCGCGTATCGACGCCGTGTTGCCGCAAACCCAGTGCGGCCAATGCGGCTACGGCGCCTGCCGCCCATACGCCGAGGCGATGGCGCGCGGCGAGGCCGCGATCAACCGCTGCCCGCCGGGCGGCAGCGCGGGTGTCGAGGCGCTGGCGGCGCTGCTAGGGCTGCCCGTGCTTACGCTCGATCCTTCTTGCGGGGTCCACAAGCCGCGGCAGTTGGCGCGCATCCGCGAATCCGACTGCATCGGCTGCACCAAGTGCATCCAGGCTTGCCCGGTGGATGCGATTCTCGGCGCACCCAAGCGCATGCATACGGTGCTCGTCGACGAGTGCACGGGATGCGAGCTCTGCGTGGCGCCGTGCCCGGTGGACTGCATCGAGATCCTCGCGCATGCGCAGCCGCGCATGAGTCGCGCCGAGTCGGACGCGGCACGGACGCGCTATCAGGCCCGCCGCGAGCGATTGGCCGCCGCACAGGCCGAGCCGGTCACCGCAGGTAGCGACGCGCAGTCGGCGCGCGAACTGCTGAGCGCCGCGTTGGCTCGTGCGCGCGGCAAGAGCGAGCCGCCCATCGACACCCCGCCGCCGAATACTCGGCGCTAGATCCGGTTCAAACGGCGCATTCGCGGGCATCCTGGCGCTGCAGCAGCGCCAGCAGTTGCGCGATGCGCTGCCGCTGCTGGCGGCGGTCGAGAATCATATCGATGGCGCCGTGTTCGAGCAGGAACTCCGAACGCTGGAAGCCCTCGGGCAGCGTTTCGCGTACGGTCTGCTGGATCACGCGCGGCCCGGCAAAGCCGATCAGCGCCTTCGGCTCGCCGATGTTGATGTCCCCGAGCATGCCCAGGCTGGCCGAGACGCCACCCGTGGTCGGATGGGTCAGCACCGAGATGTACGGCAGGCCCGCCTCGCGCAAGCGTGCCAGTGCCGCCGCAGTCTTCGCCATCTGCATCAGCGACAGCAGGCCCTCCTGCATGCGCGCGCCGCCGGTAGCGGAGAAGCACACCAGTCCGCAGCGCAGCTCCAGCGCGTGCTCGGCCGCGCGCGCGAACTTCTCCCCCACCACCGAACCCATCGATCCGCCCATGTAGGCGAACTCGAACGCAACAGCCAGCAGCGGGCGTCCGCAGAGCGTGCCGCGCATGGCGACCAAGGCGTCCTTTTCGCCGGTGGATTGCTGCGCCACGCCGATGCGATCACGGTATTTTTTGGAGTCGCGGAAGCCCAGCGCATCCACGGGCATGACGTTGACATCCATCTCATGGGCGCTATCGGCGTCCAGAAATGCGGCGAGGCGCATGCGCGCCGAAATCGGCATGTGATGTCCGCACTTGGGGCAGACCATCAGATTGCGCTCGAGCTCGGGGCGATACAGCGCGGCGCCGCAGCCCGCGCACTTTTCCCAGACGCCTTCGGGCACCTTGCCGCGCGGCGCCGCGCGACGCTCGCGTCGGCCTCCGCCGGGGACCAGTTTCTGCAACCAGCTCATCGAAAACTCCCGTAACCTGTTCAGGCGGCCTTGCGCGCGTCCAGCGCCGCGCGGATGGGGCGGATAAATCGCGCTGCGCGCGCGCAGGCATCGGCCGCGTCATGCGCGTGTTGCAGATCATCGACCAGCGCGCTGCCGATCACCACGGCGTCGGCGCAATCCGCAAACGCCAGCGCGTCGGCGGCATCCCTGATGCCGAAGCCCACCGCGACCGGCACCGCCGATTGCCGGCGCAAGGCAGCGACCTGCGCGGCGATGGCGCCTGCATCGGCGCGGGCGGCGCCGGTGGTGCCGGTAATCGATACGAAGTACAGGAAGCCGCTGGCCCGCCGCGCCAGCGTCTCCATGCGCGCCGGCTCGGTGGTAGGTGCGACCAGACGGATCAGGTGCAGCCCGTACGCGGCCAGCGCAGCGACGGCGGCGGCATCGTCCTGCGGCGCGTCGACCAGCAACAGCGCATCCACACCCGCTGTCGCAGCCTCGCCGGCGAAACGTTCGAAGCCGCGGATCTCGATGGGATTGAGGTAGCCCATCAGCACCAGCGGCGTGCCTGCGTCGCGCTGGCGGAATCCGCGCGCGATCGCGAGCACCTGTGTCAGGCCCACATGGCGAGACAGCGCCCGCTCGTTCGCGCGCTGGATCACCGGCCCGTCGGCCATCGGATCCGAAAACGGCATGCCCAGTTCGATCAGATCGGCACCCGCGTCGACCAGAGCATGCAGCAGGTCGACAGCGGCGGCGACTTCGGCGTGCGGGTCGCCGGCGGTGACGAAGGGGATCAGTCCGGTGCGCCGGCTGCCGCGCAGTTCGGCAAAGCGCTGCTCGATTCGGTTCATGGCAAATGAATATCAGCGAAAAAAAGATTCGACGCGCGTGTCACAGCGCGATGCCTTCGCGCGCGGCGATGGTGTGCACGTCCTTGTCGCCACGGCCGGAGAGGTTGCACAGCACCAGCCCTTCACGCGGTAGCTCGCGAGCCAGCTTGATGGCCTGCGCAATCGCGTGCGCCGACTCCAGTGCGGCCAGGATGCCCTCGGTACGGGCCAGCAGATGGAACGCCTGCATGGCCTCGGCATCGGTGACGCCGACGTACTCGGCGCGGCCGCTGTCCTTGAGAAAAGCGTGCTCAGGGCCGACGCCGGGGTAGTCCAGGCCAGCCGAAATCGAGTGCGTCTCGGTGATCTGGCCGTCGTCGTCGCAGAGCACGTACGTGCGGTTGCCATGCAGCACACCGGGACGGCCGGCCGCCAGCGAGGCGGCGTGGTGTCCGGTGGCGATCCCCTCGCCCGCCGCCTCGGCGCCGACGATGCGTACCCGGCGGTCGTTGAGGAAAGCGTGGAACAAACCGATGGCATTGGAGCCGCCACCCACGCAGGCGGTGATGGCGTCCGGCAGGCGGCCGTACTCCTCGAGCATCTGCGCGCGCGCCTCGCGCCCGACTACCGCGTTGAAGTCGCGCACCATCAGCGGATACGGGTGCGGACCGGCCACCGTGCCGATGATGTAGTAGGTGTTGCGCACGTTGGTGACCCAGTCGCGCAGCGCCTCGTTGAGCGCATCCTTGAGCGTCTTCGACCCGGAGCTGACCGGAACCACCGTGGCCCCCAGCAGCTTCATGCGAAATACGTTGATCGCCTGACGCGCGATATCGGTCTCGCCCATGTACACCACGCACTCCAGGCCCAGTCGCGCCGCCACCGTGGCGCTGGCCACGCCGTGCTGACCGGCGCCGGTCTCGGCGATGATGCGGGTCTTGCCCATGCGCCTGGCCACCATGGCCTGGCCGACGGTGTTGTTGATCTTGTGCGCGCCGGTATGGTTGAGATCCTCGCGCTTGAGCAGGATGCGCGCGCCACCGACCTCGCGGCTCAGCCGCTCGGCGCAGTAGATCGGACTGGGGCGGCCGACGTAGTGCCTGAGATCGTGAGCCAGCTCGGCCTGGAAGGCCGGATCGTCGCGCAGCTCGAGATAGGTTTCGGTGAGTTCGCGCAGCGGCGCGACCAGCGTCTCGGCGACATAGACGCCGCCGTAGTCACCAAAACGTCCTTGTGCGTCGGGGTAATCGTTGTAGTCGATTTCGACTTCAGTTTTGCGCAGCGGTTTCACGGTGGATTTCTCGGAAGAAGTGCTGCAATTTGAGGGCGTCCTTGATGCCCGGGCTGCTTTCGACTCCGCTGGAGACATCTATGCCCCAGGGTCTGGCGACGCGCAATGCCTGTGCCACGTTAGCGGGAGTCAGCCCGCCCGCCAACAGCCACGGACGATGCATGCGCGGCAACGTCGACCAGTCGAAGCTGCGGCCCTGCCCGCCCGCCTGGCCGGCCACGTGACCGTCCAGTACGAATCCGGCGGCGCGTGGAAAATCCGCCATGCGTCCGGCCACGTCGTTGCAATCCTGCATCGGCAGCGCCTTCAGGTAAGGCCGCCCGAATTGCGCGCACCAGTCGTCGCACTCACCGCCGTGGAACTGCAGTTGGTCCGGCTGCAGGGCTGCGGCGATGCCGCGCACCTGCTCGGCATCGGCGTCCATGAACAGCGCCACGCTGCTGACCATGGGCGGCAGCGACGCGCGAATCGTCATCGCCTGGGCAAGAGTAAGACAGCGCGGGCTGCGCGGTGTGAAGATCAGTCCGATGGCATCGGCGCCCAGCGTGGCCGCGAGTGCTGCATCCTCGATGCGGGTAATGCCGCAGATTTTGACACGCGGCCTCATGCCGTCACCTCCTCGGGCAGCGCGAATTGTGCCGGATAGCGCGGTCCGAGGAACACCAGGCCATGTGCCGGCGCGGTCGGCCCCGCCACGCTGCGATCGCGGCCCTCCAGCAAATCGCGCAGCCAGTGCTCGGGGCTTTCGCCGCGTCCGATCGGCAGCAGGGAGCCGACGATGTTGCGCACCATGTGATGCAGGAAGGCGTTGGCTTCGATTTCCAACAGCACGTTGTCGTCCTCGCGCCAGACCCGCGCATCCAGCACCGTACGGCGCGCATGACGCGCTTGGCACGCCAGCGCGCGGAAGGCCGAAAAATCATGCTCGCCCAGCAACGCCTGTGCGGCGCGATGCATGCGCCCGGCATCCAGCGGCAGGCGTTCCCATGCCACGCGCTGCTGATCCAGGGCCGGACGCACCGGGCGGTTGAGGATGCGGTAGCGATAGCGCCGCGAACGCGCGCTGAAGCGCGCGTGGAAGTCGGGCGCGACCACTTGTGCCCACCGTACAGCCACGTCAGCCGGCAGCGCGCTGGTCGCGCCGAGTATCCAGGCACGCGGCGTGCGCACGGAGTTCGAATCGAAATGCACCACCTGGCAGCGCGCGTGCACGCCGGCATCGGTGCGTCCGGCACAGGTCACCGACAGCGGGTGATCGGCCACGCGTGCCAGCGCGTCCTCCAGAACGGCTTGCACGGAGGGGCCATGGCTTAACCGCTGCCAGCCGAGATAGGCGCTCCCGGCGTATTCGATGCCTGCCGCCCAGCGCATATCAGCATGCGCGGAAACGCGACCGGCTGACCTGGCGGTGCATGTTCAATGCGCGGAATCCAGTAGGCGCTGCGCCTCGTCCTTCTGGATCTGGCTACCCTCGGTCAGCACTTCCTCGAGCATGGCGCGCGCGCCCTCGTAGTCGCCCATGTCCAGGTAGGCGCGCGCCAGGTCGAGTTTGGTGTCGATGGGGTCGCCGCCGATCTCGGCGCCGCCGCCGGTCATCGGCGCATAGGGATCCTCGTACGCTTGTCCGGGCGCTGCATCGAGTTCGTGGACTTCCGGCGCCACCGGCTCCATAGCAGGCTCGGCGTATTCCGGAGCGGCCTGGGTCAGGTCGGGTTCGGCATCGAGTTCATCGCCATGAACCGCGGTTGCGCTGCCGGCGAACAGCGGGTGCTGCGGGGCGATCTCGGCACCCATGGCGCGCACGGCCTGCCACTCCGCGGCGTCCTCGTGGCTCACATGCGCATGCATGGCTTCGGCGGTCGCGGTGAAGCCGGTGCTGTCCATGTGGCCGTACTGCAACGAGGCCAGCTCCAGGTACAGGCCGAGATCATCCGGATGATCGTTCAACTCGGCGCGCAGTTGCGCCTCGTCTTCGCTGCCCTGCTCGCTCGCGTCGGGGGCTGCAACAGGTACCACTGCGGCGAACTGGTCGGCAAGCGAAGGGCGTGCCGGAGCGGTAGACGAACGCTTGCGGCGCGCAAACACCAGTCCGAGCAGGCCGAGCACCACGAGCAGCGCGGCGCCACCCAGTACCAGCGGCTGCTGGTAAATCGGCGCCGAGGATTCGGGCTGCGGCGCGGGCGCGACCGGTTGCGGCGGCTTCCTGGCAGGTGCCGGCGCGGTGGGCTTCGCTGCCGCGCTGACCGCAGGTGCAGGGGCAGATGCGCTGGCCGCGCCGACGGGCAGCGCGGCTGCAGCTGCCGCGACGGTGGCTGGCGCGCTGGCCACGACGCTGGGCGCAGAGGCACCGGCCGGCGCACTCTGCGCGGGCGCCGGTTTCGCGGCTGCGGCTTCGACCTGCGCCAACTTGGCCTGCAGTTGCGCCACTTCGTTGTTCCTCAGCGCGAGCAGTTTGGCGTTGTCGGTGTTGATTTTCTGCAACTGCGCGATGCGCGCCTTGAGGTCGGCGCTGTGCAGCTGCTCGCTGGCTACGGTTTCTTGAGCACGCGCCAATTGCTGTTTGAGCCCGGCTACCGCCGCATCGCCGGTGCCGCCCTTGACGCCGGCCCGCGTCGCGGCGCCGCCGCCACGCGCCGGCGGCACCAACTCCAGGTGTCCGCCCGCTGGCGCCGCCGCGACGGCAGCCGTGGGTGCCGCCGTACTGGCGACGGACGAGGCGTTGAGCAGCGGCTGTGGCGCGCGCGCCTGCCAGGCTTCGGTCTGCTGGCGCACGGCGGCGCGCGCCGCGGCGGGTGGAATGGCGCTGGCCGTAGTCGCAGTGGGGATGCGCAGGATCGCGCCACTGCGCAGTTCGTTGATGTTGCCGTGGATGAAGGCCTGCGGATTTTCCTGTTGCAGCGCGCGCAGCATCTGGTCGACGCTGACGCCGGACGGCAGGTTGCGGGTCGCGATGGCGTAGGCGGTGTCGCCCCCTTTCACGGTGTACGTAGCCGCGTTGCCACCCACGGTCGCGCTGCTGGGAACGGCGCTGGGCATTGCCGGCGCGGCGGTCGGCGCTGGTGCAACCGCTGCCGGAGCGGCGGCAGGCGCATGCGCCGGAACGCTACCGCTGCTGGCACTGGAGTAGCCCGGCGGGTCGAGCAGGATGGTGTACTCGCGGATCAGGCTGCCGCTGCTCCAGCTGGCGTCGAGCAGAAAGTCGACGTAGGGATCGCGCACCGGATCCGCCGTGGTGACGCGGATGACGTGGCCGCCGTCGCGTGTTTTGACCAGGGCGAACTGCAGCGGAATGCCCATCTGGTTGGTGCTGATGCCGGCGCGCTGGTAAGCCGCGGGCGAGGCGATTACCAGGTGCAGGCTCTTGGCTTCTGCGGCGCTGTCGAAACGCACCGGAATTTCAGCCAGCAGGGGCTGACCCAGCGCCGATTTCACCTGGATCTGGCCCAATCCGAGCGCCAGCGCCTGCTGAGTGCCCAGCGCCATGGCCACAGCGATTGCAAGAGAGGTCGCCCGCTTCATCGTCATGCCCCCATTAAAGATTCGGCTCACGCTTGCGAAGGAAGGTGAGAAAAGTGGCGCAACTGTAGTTCAGATTAGGCTTTTCACCAATATTTCCGCGATTTGCACGGCATTGAGCGCGGCGCCTTTGCGGATGTTGTCGGCCACGATCCACAGATTCAGTCCACGTGGATGCGAGATGTCATCGCGGATGCGACCCACATACACGGGATCGGTACCCTGCGCGTGCACGGCTGGTGTGGGATAGCCGCCATCGCGGCGTTCGTCCACCACCACGACGCCGGGCGCCTGCTGCAGCAGCGTGCGCGCGGCCGCGGCGGTGATCTTGTCGCGCGTCTCGATGTGCACCGCTTCGGCGTGGCCGTAGAACACCGGCACGCGCACGGCGGTGGGGTTCACCTGGATGGCGTCGTCCTCGAGGATCTTGCGTGTCTCCCAGACCATTTTCATTTCTTCCTTGGTATAGCCATTGTCCAGGAACACGTCGATGTGCGGGATCAGGTTGAAGGCGATGCGCTGCGGGAAGCGGCTGGGCTCGACATCCTGGAAGTTCAGCAGCGCCGCGGTCTCGCGTCCCAAGGCCTCCAGCCCCGAACGACCGGCGCCGGAGACCGACTGGTAGGTGGCCACGTTGATGCGCTCGATGCCCGCCGCGCGGTGGATCGGCGCCAGCGCCACCAGCATCTGCATGGTCGAGCAGTTGGGATTGGCGATGATGCCGCGCGCGCGGTGTCTGGCGATGGCGTGCGGATTGACCTCGCTGACCACCAGCGGAATCTCGTCTACGTAGCGGAACTCGGAAGTGTTGTCGATCACCACCGCCCCCGCCGCCGCCGCGCGCGGCGCGTGTTCACGGCTGACCGCGCCGCCGGCCGAGAAAAACGCGATGTCGATGCCCTCGAAATCGAAGTCATCGAGATTGCGCACGGTCAGTGCGCGCCCGGTGAAATCCACCGTGCTGCCGGCGGAACGCTCGCTGGCCAGCGGCACGAGTTCCGCGACCGGAAAATCGCGTTCGGCCAGGATCTGCAGCAGGGTTTCACCGACGGCGCCGGTGGCGCCGACCATCGCGATGCGTCGGGGTGTGCTCGGGGACATGGGCTCTCGATTGCTCTGTCTTGTGGGTGGAAACGGGGGCCGGGGCGGCGCGGCATCAGGCGATGCGCGGGGTCTGCGGCGGCACGTCGCCGCACTGCGCGCGGTGCCGGAGGGCGTGATCCATCAGCACCAGCGCCACCATCGCCTCGGCGATGGGCGTGGCGCGGATACCGACGCAGGGGTCGTGGCGGCCGGTGGTGACCACTTGCACCGGCTCGCCGCGCAGGTTCACGCTGCGGCCGGGGATACGGATGCTGGAAGTCGGTTTGAGTGCGATGGCGCAGCGGATCGACTGGCCGCTGCTGATGCCGCCCAGGATGCCGCCGGCATGGTTGCTGGCAAACCCCTGCGGAGTCAGCTCGTCGCGGTGCTGGCTGCCGTGCTGGGCCACGCTGGCGAAGCCGTCTCCGATCTCTACACCTTTGACGGCGTTGATGCCCATCAGCGCGGCGGCCAGTTCGGCGTCGAGCTTGCCGTAAATGGGCTCGCCCCAGCCCGGCGGCACGCCCTCGGCGATCACCTCGACGCGCGCACCCACCGAATCGCCGGCCTTGCGCAGCGCATCCATCGTGGCCTCGAGTTCGGGCACCTGGGCGACATCGGGCCAGAAAAACGCGTTGTCCTCGACGGCATTCCAATCGAAAACGCGCGGCGTGATCCCGCCCAACTGCGTCAGGCATCCACGCACGCGCACGCCGTGATGCTCGGCCAGCCACTTCCTGGCAATCACGCCGGCGGCCACGCGCATCGTGGTCTCGCGCGCCGAACTGCGTCCACCGCCGCGCGGATCGCGGATGCCGTACTTGTGCCAGTAGGTGTAGTCGGCGTGCGCCGGGCGGAAGGTGTCGAGCAGATCGTCGTAGTCGCGCGAGCGCGCGTCGGTGTTGCGGATCAGCAGTGCGATGGGCGTGCCGGTGGTCAGGCCCTGGTATACGCCGGAGAGGATCTCGACCACATCGGCCTCGCGCCGCTGCGAGGTGTGGCGCGTGCGGCCGGTGGCGCGGCGCGCCAGATCCTGCGCGAAGTCCTCGGGCGCCAGGGCCAGTCCGGGCGGACAGCCGTCGACCACGCAGCCGATGGCCGGACCGTGGCTCTCGCCGAAGGTGGTGACGCTGAGCAGCTTGCCGAAGGTATTGCTGGACACGGGCGCGAGTGTTGGCGTTGGGGCGTTGTGGCAAGGCTAGCGCGAATCGGCGCCGGCGCGGTCGGCGGCGGCACCGATAGCCGCGGCATGCTCGACCAGCGCCGCGCGTTCGACGGCAAAAACGCCCATCGGCCCAACCTTGAACTCCAGCCACACCAGCGGCAGCTGCGGCAGCAGAGCGCTGAGCGCCTGCTCGGCCTCGCCCACCTCGACGATCAACAGGCCGTCGTCGGCGAGGTGGCGTGGCGCGTCGCGCAGGATGCGCAGCGCCAGGTCCAGGCCGTCGCGGCCGGCGGTCAGCCCCAGCTTTGGCTCGTGCGCGTACTCGGCCGGCATCGCGGCGTATTCGGCCTCGGTGACGTACGGCGGGTTGGACACGATCAGGTCGTAGCGCTGCCCGGTCAGCGCGGAGAACAAATCGCCACGGATCGCGCGTACCCGGTCTCCAACGTGCTGGAAGGCGATGTTCTCGCGCGCCAGCGCCAGTGCGTCGTCGCTGATGTCGACCAGATCGATCCGCCAGTCGGGGTTGTGCACCGCCATCGCGATACCGATGCAGCCCGAGCCGGCGCACAGGTCCAGCGCGCGCGACACCGCGCGGTCATCGAGCCATGGAGCGAAGCCGTTTTCGATCAGCTCGGCGATGGGCGAGCGCGGCACCAGCGCGCGCGCGTCGCTCTTGAATTTCAGTCCGGCGAACCAGGCCTCGCCGACCAGATAGGCCGTGGGCACACGCGCCATGATGCGCTGCTCGATCAGCGCCAGCACGCGCAGACGCTCGTCCGCGGTCAGCCTGGCCTGGCCGTAGGCTGGCGGCAGGTCCGGCGGCAACTGCAGACTGGCCAGCACCAGGTGCGTGGCTTCGTCCAGCGCATTGTCGTGGCTGTGGCCGAAACTCAAGCCGGCGGCGTTGAAGCGACTGGCCGCGTAGCGAATGAAGTCGATGATGCTGTCGAGCGCGTCGGTCACGGCGGCGGGCGTGGCATGGGGCGCGACAGTATAGGCGGCAGGCGCGCCGCGAATCCGTCGGAGCATCGCCGGCGGTCGCTATAATTCCCCGATGCCGCGTTTCTCGATTCGCATTTGCGCCGCGCTACCCGTGGTCGCACTGCTGGCGGGCTGTTCGCGGTCGCCGCCGCCCGCGTTGCAAGTCGCGCAACTGTTTCCGGTGCCGCGCGCCGTGCCTGCGTTCACACTCACCCGCAGCGACGGCAAGCCCTTGACGCGCGCCGACTGGAGGGGGCGCTACACGTTGGTCTTCATGGGCTACACGCATTGCCCCGACATCTGTCCAACCACGCTGCTGACGCTGCGCGCGATGTGGAACGCGCTGGACAAAGCCGGCGTCAGCAAGCGTGTCGGGGTGGACTTCGTTTCCGTCGATCCCAGGCGCGACACGCTGCCGCTGCTGGGCGAATACGTGCACGGGTTCGATGCGACCTTCGTCGGCGCCACCGGCAGCGAGGCCGAACTGAAAAAACTCTCCGCGGCGCTGATGCTGCCCTACCGGATCGTGCCCGGCGCGCACGGCGGCTATGGCGTCGATCACAGCGCCACGGTCGCCATCATCGGACCGGACGCGCGCGAGATCGGCGTGTTCATGCCGCCGCTCTACGCCACGCCCATGGCCGCCGACCTCGAACGCCTGCTGGCCTGGAAGTCGCGATGAAAGCGGGCGTCGCCCTCAGCCACCTGTTGCCGCAGCATGCACTGAGCGCGCTGGTGCGCGCCGCTACGCGCTGGCGCTGGCGGCCGTGGAAGCACTTCCTGATCCGGCGGGTGGTGCGCGCCTATGGCGTGGATCTCGACGAGGCTGCGCAACCGGATGTCGCCGCGTACGCGCACTTCGATGCCTTCTTCACCCGCGCATTGAAACCCGGCGCGCGTCCGCTCGATCCGGCAGCGGATGCCCTGCTCTGTCCGGCCGATGGCCGTATCAGCCAGGCCGGCGCGATCGCGGCAGGGCGCATCGTGCAGGCCAAGGGCCGCGACTACAGCGTGGCCGAACTGCTGGGCGACCCCGATGCTGCCAGACGCTATGTCGCGGGCAGCTTCGTCAATGTGTATCTCTCACCGCGCGATTACCACCGCGTGCACATGCCCTGCGCTGGCCGACTGCTGGAGACTGTGCACATTCCGGGTCGCCTGTTCAGCGTGGCCCCGGCCGCGGTTGCGGGCGTGGACCGGCTGTTCGCCCGCAATGAGCGGCTGGTCTGCCATTTCGAGGGCGCGCGCGGTTCGTTTGTGATGGTGATGGTGGGCGCACTGCTGGTTTCCGGCATCTCCACGGCCTGGGACGCCTGCGTGGTGCCGCCCTACGCGCGACACATCCGGCGGCGCCGGCATGCGGGGCCGCTGCTGGCTGCGGGCGCGGAGATGGCGCAGTTCCACATGGGATCGACGGTGATTGCGCTGTTTCCCGAGGGGGGCGCCACGCTTGATGCGGAATTGCGACCGGATCGCGCGGTACGCATGGGCCAGCGATTGGGGCGATTGCACGCTGCGATCGAGTGACCTGCCGCGTCACATTGTGACCCGAAACGCATATACTCCCGGCTGCGACGACTAGGCTGTCTTTGGTCTGCGCCGCGATCACCACGCCGGGGGAAACAGCATGCAATGGGTTACACGAATCGTCGCCGCCAATCGCGCGCTGCGGCTAGGCCGCCAGGCCCGGCAGATCGAAGCCGTGATTGCGGCGCTGCCGGCGCCGTTGCGTGACCCCCTGGCCGCGATCACCATCAAGGAACTGGCCAACGCGGCCTGTGCCGAGTTTCCGCATTTGTACGGGTCCGCTCCGGACAAGACCTACCAGGCCTGGGGCGAAGGCGCGGAAATCGGATTCGAGCGCGCACGTTCGGACAATCCGCAGGTGCGCATGCGCGGTATCGCGCTGTGGATGGCCGTGGTCTATCACGAAACCAAGGACGCCGAGCATGGCGCTATGGCGAACTTGCATCGGCAGGTGCTGCGGCTGTTGCGCGTGATCAAGGACGCCGCCGGCGCCAAGCCGGGGGTCTACGAAGCGTGGTCGACCGGACGCGGCGAAGCGGCGGCCTAACGGGTTTTCTCAGCCGCGCCGGCACTGCGGCAGGCGCAGTTCCATGCCGGCCGCGATCAGGTACGGAGCGCTCAGACCATTGACCTGCGCGATGCGCGTGGCATCCGCGCAACCAAGGCGCTGCGCGATGGCACTCAGCGTGTCGCCCGGCTGCACCCGGTAGGTACGGGTATCCGCCAGGTCACCGCCGCCCGGTCGCGTACAGGCCGCCAGCCGCAACCGCATGCCTGGGCGGATCAGGTCGTTCGCGCCTAAGCCGTTGGCGCGCGCCAGCGCCGCGGGATCGGTGCATCCGTAACGCGCAGCGATGGCACCCAGCGTGTCGCCGGGACGCACCACGTAGCCGTCTGCGGCGAGTGCAGGCGGATCAGTCGCGGCGAATGCGCCACCACCGCAGGCCGGCACGCGCAAATCCATGCCGGGCCGGATCAACGCGCCCGCATGCGCCAGATCGTTGGCGCGTGCGATGGCGCGCGGATCACCGCAGCCCATGCGCCGCGCGATCGCCACCAGAGTGTCGCCCGGGCGCACGCGGTAATAGCGTGTGGCGGCCAGCGCGCGTTGCGGCGCGGCCATGGGCACCGGCGGCGGAATAGCGGCGTGCAGGGTATTGGCCAGTGCCATCCAGCGGCTGTCCGCCGCGCATTGGGTGGTAAACACGTGTTCCATCTGCTTGGGAATGCGCACCTGCGTACCGGCTTTCTGCACCGCCTCCGGATCGAGTCTCGGGTTGAGGTTGCGCAGGGTGCGGAACCAGCCGTCCTGCATGCCGCCGGCCTGACCCAGGCAGATGGTCAGCTCAGCCAACGAAGCCGGCGCGGTCAGCGTGACCTGACCGGGCGCGCCGTCGATGGCCGGAAACTTCAGGTTGTAGCGGTCCGGGTGCAGGAACAGCCAGGCGGCTGCCAGTACCATCGGCACATACTCGCGCGTCTCCTGGCTCAGCCCGTCATAAACTTGCGGCGACCAGAAGCTGGCGTCGTTGCCGCCGCGCGCCGCCAGACGCGAAATGAAACCCGGCCCTGCGTTGTAGGCGGCCAGCGTCAGCTCGAGGTTGTCGTTGAAAGCCTTCAACTGTTGGTTGATGAACGCCGCGTTGGCCAGCGCCTCCAGGCGCGGGTCGAAGCGCTGGTCGAATCCGTTCACCACTTTCAGCCCGTACTCGACCGCAGTACCCGGCATGAACTGCAATGGACCGGCGGCGCCGGCGCGTGAAACCGCATGCACCTTGCCCGCGGATTCCTTGGCCATGATGCCGAACAACAGCGCCTCGGGCAGTCCTGCCTTGTGATAAGCGGGCGCCATTTCGGCGCGCAGAAACTGGTAGTTCACGTAGCTGGAAATCAGCTGTCCACGCATCTGTGTCAGCCACTCGGCGATGGCGGCCTTTACCGCATCGTTGTTGGCCACCAGATCCGAGAGCCCACCGTCCTTCAGCAGTGCCACCGCGCGTTGCGTCTGCGGCACGATGGTCAGCACCGGCGAGGACTCGCCGGCCAGCGACTGCGCCTCGGTACCGGCCAGCGCCCGGCTGTCGCCGCTGGCGTTCTGGCGCAACTGCAGGATCTGGTCGTAGCTGGCGCTGACACGGTGCATGTCGCAACTGGGCGTATCGGCGCACAGCCTTGCCGCGTGCGAGACGCGGTCCAGCGCATCGAGAATGGCGTTGCCGGCGCCGCTCTGGTCCTGCTGCTGCGCCAGCAGCGCGGCCTGATAGGCCTGCACGCCCTGGTCGAGCTGCGCGTAGATGCTGGCGACCGGTGCGCCCTGGACACCGGCGTTGCCGTTGCGCAGCGGTGTTCCCATGCTGGCGCAGCCGCCGAGCAGCGCGCTGCCGATAGCTGCAGTTGCAACCCAGATCAAGGCGCGGTGGTTCGGATTCACAAGCGGCTCCAGCGAAAGACTACGCACGCACGGTAGCCGCGCCAGCCGGGTTGCTCAAGAGGGGGCCGCGCCGCGTGGTGGACCGCATAGAATCCTGGCGTCATGACACGCAGGCGACGAATAACGGGAATGCACGGCGCATGCGCACCGCTCGCGGCGGCGGCACGTGCGGAATCATCCGGCGGCGATATCGCAACAATCACCACATCCGGTGGCGGTCCGACTGCCCGCATGCCGCGCGCGCCTGCCCTGCGCCGAACCGAGGCGATGCAGACTTGAGCCGCTGGCGTCCGCCACAACCAGGCTCGACCGCCGTGATCACGCGCGCCGGCTTCGAGGCGCTGCGCCGTGAGTTGGACGAGCTTTGGCACCAGCGCCGGCCGGAGGTGGTCAAGGCGCTGGCCGCCGCCGCGGCCGAGGGCGATCGCTCGGAAAACGCCGAGTACACCTATCGCAAGAAGCAACTGGCCGAAATCGATCGCCGTGTGCGCTATCTCAGCAAACGCCTGCCGGCGCTGCGCGTGATCGAGCAGACTCCGGTGCGGAGCGATACCGTGTATTTCGGCGCCCTGGTGGAGATCGTCGACGAATCCTGCGCGCATCGACGCCTGCGTCTGGTCGGACCCGACGAAACAGACGCCAAGCGGCACTGGGTCAGCATCGACTCGCCGCTGGCGCGCGCGCTGCTGGGCAAACACGTGGGGGACGAGTGCGAGGCGCAACTACCCGAAGGCGCGCGTCGCTACCGGATCCTCGGCATCAGCTACGGCGCGGACTGCGACAACTGATGCGCGACGATGATTGCAGTCTGCGCGTCCCTTTTCGCGCGGTGCAGCCGCGCCGCGCGCACAAGCGCATGGACAGCAATGTGCGGGGACAGGCAGAATCCGCGTTCAGATGAAGTTCTCCGATGCTAGCGCGCAACCGATGATCGAAGCCCGCGCGTTGGCATTCGAACGCCGTGACGAGCGCATCTTCGGTCCGCTGGATTTCACCCTGGTCGCCGGCAGCATCGGCCTAATCGAAGGCGACAACGGCAGCGGCAAAACGACGCTGCTGCGCGTGCTGGCCGGCCTGCTGCGTCCGACCGCCGGCGACGTGCGTGTGCTCGGCGCCGCGCCCGGCAGCGAGGATGCCCGCGCCGCCGCGGCCAGCATGGGTCATCTGCTCGGTCTGAAGGGCGATCTCAGCGCGCTGGAAAACCTGCGCATCGGTATCGGGCTGTATGGATGCAAGGCCGGCGCCGATCCGCACGCGATGCTGGAACGGGTTGGTCTCGAGGGTTATGCCGAGGAGCCGGTGCGCACGCTGTCCGCCGGCCAGAAAAAGCGCACCGCGCTGGCGCGTCTGGCGCTGTTGCCGGCGCGGTTGTGGCTGCTCGACGAGCCCTACGCCAACCTCGACCGCCATGGCATCGCCGTGGTCAACGCGCTGCTGGCCGCACATGCCGACGCAGGCGGCGCGGCGCTGGTCACCAGCCACGGCGCGGTCCGTTTTCATCAGGACGTGTCCTGCACCATTCGGTTGCCTGCATGAGTGCGGTCGGTCTCGCGGACGGTTTCCGGGCCATGCTGCAGCGCGATCTGCTGTTGGCCTGGCGGCGCCGCGGCGACGCGCTGTTGCCGGTGCTGTATGCGGTCATCGTCGCCACGCTGTTCCCGTTCGCGCTGGGCCCCGAGCACGCCTTGTTGGCGCGCATCAGCGGCGGCGTGGTGCTGGTGACGGTGCTGCTGGCCATGTTGCTGTCGCTCGATGCGGTGTTCCGCGGCGATCTCGACGATGGCGCCTTGGAGCAGATGGTGCTGTCACCGCAGCCGCTGGCGTTGCTGGTCGCGGCGCGCCTGTTGGCGTACTGGCTGGTGACCGCGCTGCCGCTGATCGTGGTGGCGCCGCTGCTGGCCTACATGCTGGGGCTTGAAAGGGCCGCGCAACCGGTATTACTGCTGGCCCTGCTGCTGGCGACCGCCTTACTTGCTCTGATCGGAACCGTATTGACCGCGCTGACGGTGGGCACACGGCGCTCTGGTATGCTTTTAGCCTTGATGTTGTTGCCGCTGGCCGTGCCTATCGTGATCTTCGCAGCCGGTGCGGTAGGTGCCGCCCAGCAAGGTCTTCCGTGGGTCGCCCCGGTGGCGTGGCTGGCGGCGGCGCTCGCCCTCGCCTTGGTACTGGCTCCGCTGGCCTGCGCCACGGCATTGCGTATCGCCCTGGATTCATGAACGCCTTCAAGCTCTGGTATCACAAGCTCGGTTCGCCACCCTATTTCTATGTCTTCGCCGGCTACATCCAGCCGTGGCTGTGGACGATCGCGCTGGCGCTGGCGGCGGCGGGCCTTTACGGCGGGCTGGTATTGGCGCCGCCCGACTACCAGCAGGGCGATGCGTTCCGCATCATTTTCGTGCATGTGCCCGCCGCATGGATGAGTCTGTTCGTTTATGGCGTGATGGCGGTGTCTGCCTTCATCGCGGTGGTGTGGCGTCCGAAAATGGCCGAAGTGCTGGCCATGGAGTCAGCTTCGATCGGCGCGGCATTCACGCTGATCGCGCTGGTCACCGGCTCGCTGTGGGGCCGGCCGACCTGGGGCACCTACTGGACCTGGGACGCGCGCCTGACCTCCGAACTGGTGCTGTTGTTCATCTATCTCGGCGTGATCGGGCTGTATCACGCCTTCGAAGATCCGCGCCAGGGCGCGCGCGCGGCCTCGTTTCTGGCCGTGGTCGGCGCGGTCAACCTGCCGATCGTGCATTACTCGGTGGTGTGGTGGAACACGCTGCACCAGGGCACCACGGTGCGCTACTTCGGGCCGTCCTCGATCGCACCCAGCATGCTGTGGCCGCTGCTGGCGATGACCATCGCCGCCAAGTTCTACTACGGCGCCAGCCTGATGGGACGTGCGCGGGTTTCGCTGCTGAGCCTCGAACGTGGCAAGGACTGGGTGGCCGAAATCGTTCGTAAGGAGCCGGCGCATGGATAAGTTCTTGGCGATGGGCGGTTACGCCGATTTCGTATGGCCGGCCTATGCCGTATTTTTCTTGGTTCTGGCGGCTGATGTGCTGGCCACCGTTTTGCGCCGCCGCCGCGTGCTGCGGGAACTGCGCGGTCGCATCGCGCGCCGCAGCGCCCGCCAGCGTGGGAGTGTGTCTGCATGAGACCCTTGCGCCGCCGTCGCATCGTCCTGATCGGACTGATTCTGGGTGCCGTGGCCATCGCGACCAGCGCCATGGTCTACGGACTTTCGCAGAATATGAGCTATCTGCTCACGCCCAGCCAGGTGCTGGCTGGCAAGGCGGCGGATTACCGCAGCTTCCGGCTGGGCGGCATGGTCGCGCCCGGTTCGATCGCGCATGATCCGCATTCGCTGCAGGTCGACTTCACCGTTACCGACGGCGACCATACCCTGCCGGTGCTGTACACCGGCATCCTGCCAGACCTGTTCCGCGCCAACCAGGCGGTGATCGCCACCGGCCACATGCAGGGCGGCGTGTTCGTGGCCAGCGAAGTGCTGGCCAAGCACGATGCCACCTATATGCCGCGCGAGTTGCAGCAGGCGATGGCGCAGGCGCACGCCAAGCATCACGTCGTGATGCCCGCATCGGAGCCGACACCGTGATTCCAGAACTTGGCCAGATGGCGCTGATCCTGGCGCTGCTGTTGGCGTCGGTGCAGGCGCTGTTTCCACTGCTGGGCGCGTGGCGCGGATCGAGCGCACTGATGCGCATGGCGCGGCCGGCTGTGGCCGGCCAATTCGTGTTCGTGGTCCTGGCCTACGCGGTGCTGACGCACGCGTTCCTGGTCAACGACTTCTCGGTGCGCTACGTAGCCGAGAACTCCAACCTCACCCTGCCCTGGTACTACCGCTTCTCGGCGGTGTGGGGTGCGCATGCCGGATCCCTGTTGCTGTGGGTGCTGATCCTCAACGTCTGGACACTGGCCGTGGCGATGTTTTCGCGGCGCTTGCCCGAGGCGTTCGTGGCCCGCGTGCTGGGCGTGATGGGCCTGGTCAGTGTGGGGTTCCTGGCATTCTCGGTGCTGACCTCCAACCCGTTCGTACGCGTGCTGCCGGCGCCGGCCAATGGCATGGATCTCAATCCGGTACTGCAGGATCCTGGCCTGGTGATACATCCGCCCATGCTGTACATGGGCTACGTCGGGTTCTCGGTGGCCTTCGCGTTCGCTATCGCGGCGCTGCTGGGCGGGGCCTTCGACAACCTGTGGGTACGCTGGGCACGGCCCTGGACCAACGCGGCATTCGGATTTCTGTCGGCCGGCATCGTGCTGGGCAGTTGGTGGTCCTATGCCGAACTCGGCTGGGGCGGCTGGTGGTTCTGGGATCCGGTGGAGAACGCCTCGTTCATGCCCTGGCTGGTCGGAGCCGCGCTGATCCATGCGCAAGCGGTGACCGAGAAGCGCGGCGGTCTGCGCGCGTGGACGCTGCTGTTGTCGATCTTCGCCTTCTCGCTGTCGCTGCTGGGCACTTTCCTGGTGCGCTCCGGCCTGCTGACCAGCGTGCATGCATTCGCCTCGGACCCGCGCCGCGGCATGTTCATCCTGATGCTGCTGGGGCTGGCGGTGGGCGCCTCGCTGCTGCTGTACGCGCTGCGCGCGCCCAAAGTGGTGGGCGGCAAGCCTTTCGCGCTGGCCTCGCGCGAGACGCTGATCGTCGTCGGCAACCTGATGCTGGTGGTCGCTACGGCGATGGTGCTGATCGGCACGCTGTACCCCATCGTGGGCGATGCGCTGAATCTGGGCCGGGTGTCCATCGGCCCGCCCTACTTCGGCCCGTTGTTCATCGTGCTGATGGCGCCGGTAGTGCTGCTGCTGCCGTTCGGACCTTTCGCGCGCTGGGGCCATGCCGATCTGCGCGAATGGAAGCGCATCGGACTGATCGCGGCGCTGGCCTCCGTCATCGGCGGCAGCCTGTTCGCCTGGGCTGCCAGTGGCGGCATGCCCGGCTGGCAGGCCTGGCTGGGGGGCTTGTCTTCGGCGTGGGTGTTTGCCGGCGTGGCCCTGTATGCGCGCAAACGTTGGGTGTCGGTACCTGCGGGACGCCGTTTCCCGGCGGAGATGGCCGGCATGCTGCTGGGCCATCTGGGCGTCGGTATCTTTCTGGCCGGCGCGCTGCTCACCAACAGCCTGAGCGTGGAGCGCGATGTGCGTCTGGCGCCAGGACAAACCGCCGTGGTCGGCGGTTATACGTTCCGCTTCGAGGGCGTCACCGATGTACGGGGTCCGAACTGGATCGCGCACCAGGGAACGCTGGTGGTGACGCGCGATCACCAGCAGGTCACCGTGCTGCATCCGCAGAAGCGCGAGTATTCCGGCGACATCGTGCAGACCAAGGCGGCGGTCAGCGCGGGCCTGTTCCGCGATCTTTACGTGGCGCTTGGCGAGAGCTTGGGCGCTCACGGCGCCTGGGCCCTGCGCCTGTACGACAAACCGTTCGTGCGCTGGGTTTGGCTGGGCGGACTGTTCATGGCGCTGGGCGGCTTCGTGACGCTGCTGGACCGACGCTTCCGCGTGGCCGTGCCGCAAACGGATGAGTCGATGTCTACCCCAACTGCGGATGCGCAGCCGATCACGCCGCGCGCCCGTGAGGCCGGCGCATGAAGCTTTACGTGCCGCTGGCGATCTTTCTGGCGCTGGTCGGGCTGTTCGGTTTCGGGTTGTGGTGGAACAGCACGCACATCCCCACACTGGTGCCTTCGCCGCTGATCGGCAAGCCGGCGCCGGACTGGAAACTGCCCCTGCTCTATCACCCGCGACAGTCGCTCGACAAGGCCCAGATGCTGGGCCGGCCTTACATCCTCAACGTGTTCGCCAGCTGGTGCTTCGCCTGCGCCGACGAACACCCGGTGCTGATGGCCTATGGCCGCGATTTGGACGTGCCGCTGATCGGTTACGACTACAAGGACAAGCGCGGGGACGCGCTGGCCTGGCTGGCCAAGCATGGCGATCCCTACACCCAGGTGGTCGCCGACGAAAGCGGTCGCACCGCGATCAATTTCGGCGTGTACGGCGCGCCGGAGACTTATCTGATTGATGCGCGCGGCATCATCCTTTGGAAACACATCGGCCCGCTGACGCCGCACGTGATCCGCGAGGATCTGCTGCCGCGCCTGCTCAAGCTGGGCGTGCACCCCAAGGTGACGACATGAAGCCTGTGTTGCGATGGGCCGCGCTGGCCCTGCTGTTGGGCGTAGCGCTGGCCGCGACTGCCATCGACGCGTTGCCGTTCAAGGACGCCGCACAGGAAGTGCGCTTCCAGAATCTCACCCGGCAATTGCGCTGTCTGGTCTGCCAGAACGAGGATCTCTCGGACTCCAACGCCAAGCTGGCGCAGGATCTGCGCTACGAGATCTTCCAGCAGATGCAGGCCGGACGCAGCAATGCGCAGATCAAGCAGTGGCTGGTCGACCGTTACGGCGATTATGTGTTGTACAAGCCGCCGCTGAAACCATCGAACTATGCGCTGTGGTTCGGCCCCTTCGTGTTGCTGGCCATCGGCGCCGGAGGCGTGGGTATCTATCTGCGCCGGCGCGCGCAGCCGCAGGCCGCCACTGGCTTTGACGAGGACGAGGACTGGTGAACGCTTTGTTTCTGATCGCCAGCGGCCTGCTGCTGACGCTGGCGCTGGTGCTCGTGCTGTGGCCATTGCTGCGCCAGGCGGCGCGGCAGGATCGGCGACGTGGCCTGTACGCACTGGGCGTCTTGCTGGCACTGGGTATTCCGCTGGCCAGCGCCGGGCTGTACCGGCTGGTTGGCGATCCGGCGGCGCTCGAGCCCGGCGCGGCCAAGCAGCCGCTCACCATCGATCAGGCGATCGCCAAAATAAAGGCTTCGCTGGCACGCGACAGTGCCGATCCCGACCTGTGGACGCTGCTGGGCCAGGCCTATAGCGCCAAGAACCAGCCTGCCAAAGCCGCCAACGCCTTCGAGCACGCGCTGAAGTACAAACCCGACAATGCCGATTTGCTGGTGGCTTGGGCCCAGGCTGACTCGATGACGCAGCCGCAGCATCTGATCGATGGTGAGGCGCGCGCACGATTGCAGCGCGCGGTTGCGGTAGACCCGACCCATCAGCGCGGCTTGTGGCTGCTCGGCATCAGCGATTTCCAGATGGGGCGTTATGCCGACGCCATGGACACCTGGATCCGGCTGCTGAAACTGCTGCCACCCGATTCCGGCGTGGCGCGCGGTGTTGCCGACCAGGTGCGCCTGGCGGCGCAACGCGGCGGTCTGCGCCTGGATGCCGAGCAGTCGCGGACGCTGTCGGCCGCATTGGCCGGCGCACCTGCGGCGGCGGGCAGCACCGCCGGGCCGCACATCACCGTGCATGTGCAACTGGCCCCGGCGCTGGCGCAGCGACTGGGCACCCAGACCTTGCTGTTCGTGTTCGCGCGCAACCCCGCAGGCCCGCCGATGCCGCTGGCGGTGGCGCGCCTACCGGCCAGTGCCCTGCCCGCCACCGTGACCCTCACCGATGCCATGAGCATGGCCCCTGACGTGAATCTCTCTTCCGCCAGGCAAGTGATCATCGGCGCGCGTCTCTCGGCCAGTGGCCAGGCCATACCGCAACCCGGCGATCTCGAGGGCAGTATCGGACCGATCGCCGTGGACCAGTCCAAACCGGTCGACGTGCTCATCGACAAAGTGGTGCATTGATGAGTGCCGCGCTGTGGGAGCAGCGCTACGCCGGCGCGCACTTCCATTACGGCACCGAACCCAATGCCTGGCTGCGCAGCACGGCCTGGCGTCTGCCCAAGCGCGGCACCGCACTGGCCGTGGCGGATGGCGAAGGCCGCAATGGCGTCTGGCTGGCGCGGCAGGAGCTCGACACGACCAGCCTCGACCAGTCCGGCGCGGGCCTGGCCAAGGCCCGGCATCTGGCTGCAGAGCACGGCGTTGCGCTGCGGACCGTGCAGGCCGACCTGGCCGAGTGGGTGTGGCCCGAGGCAACGTTCGACGTGATCGCCAGCATCTACGTCCACCTGCCCGATGCACTGCGTCGACGCACGCATGCCGGCATCGTGCATGCGCTGCGTCCCGGTGGATTGCTGGTCCTGGAGGCCTTCACACCGGCGCAGTTGACCTGTGCATCGGGCGGTCCGCGTGATCCTGCCCTGCTCTACAGCGAGGCACAACTGCGTGAAGACTTCGCTCGATTGGAAGAACTGGCCCTGCTCAGCGGCACAGTTCTGCTCGCAGAAGGCGCGGGACACCAGGGCTCGGCCCAGGTAGTGCGCCTGCTGGCACGACGCAGCACCTGACCAAGTCGCAGACTATCGCTGCGCTTAGAACAATCGATTTCCATAATCCGTCTGATGCGAGCACGCTGGCCTCCGATTCGCCTGCGCGCACATCGCGCGCTGCATTCCCCAGACGGAGGTCGCCATGTCGCAAGCATCGAAATGTCCGTTCCATCATGTCGCCGCAGACAATGAAGTTAAATCCATCCGCGAGTGGTGGCCCAATCAGGTCAACCTGAAAATCCTGCACCAGTACGCGCCGGCGACCAACCCCATGGGGACCGCGTTCAACTACGCCGAGGCCTTCAAGAAGCTCGACCTGCAGGCGGTGAAGCGCGATCTGTACGCGCTGATGACCAACTCTCAGGATTGGTGGCCGGCCGACTACGGTCACTACGGTCCTTTGTTCATTCGCATGGCCTGGCACGCCGCAGGCACCTACCGCATCGGCGACGGGCGTGGCGGCGCCGGACTGGGCCAGCAGCGTTTCGCGCCGACCAACTCCTGGCCGGACAACGTCAATCTCGACAAGGCGCGCCGGTTGCTGTGGCCGATCAAGATCAAGTACGGCAACAGCCTGTCCTGGGCCGACCTGATCGTGCTGGCTGGCAACTGCGCCCTGGAGTCGATGGGCTTCAAGACCTTCGGTTTCGGCGGCGGTCGCGCCGATGTCTACGAACCCGACGAATCGGTGTACTGGGGCTCCGAGAAGGACTGGCTGGGCGACCAGCGCAACGGTACCCAGCGCGAATTCGAAAACCCGCTGGCCGCGGTGCAGATGGGCCTCATCTACGTCAACCCCGAAGGGCCAGGCGGCAAGCCCGACACACTCGCCTCCGCGCGCATGGTGCGCGAGACTTTCGCGCGCATGGCCATGAACGACTACGAAACCGTGGCGCTCACCGCCGGCGGCCACACCTTCGGCAAAGCGCACGGGGCCGGCGATCCGCGCCATGTCGGCCACGCCCCCGAAGCCGCCGGCATCGAGAACCAGGGCCTGGGCTGGATCAGCACGTACGGCAGCGGCAAGGGCGGCGATCAGATCGGCAGCGGTCTCGAGGGCTCGTGGACACCGACACCCACGCAGTGGGACATGAGCTACTTCGACGTGCTCTTCGGCAACGAATGGGAGAACATCAAGAGTCCGGCCGGCGCGCACCAGTGGGTACCCAAGCAGAACACCGCAGCCAACATGGCGCCAGCCGCACATGATCCATCGAAGAAAGTGCCGATCATGATGACCGAGGCGGACATGGCCATGCGCTATGACCCCGAGTACGAAAAGATCGCGCGCCATTTCCACAAGCACCCGGACGAGTTCGCCGACGCCTTCGCCCGCGCCTGGTTCAAGCTGACCCATCGCGACATGGGGCCGAAGACCCGCTATCTCGGTCCCGAAGTCCCCAAGGAAGCCCTGATCTGGCAAGACCCGGTGCCGAAAGCCGATCACCCGCTGGTCGATGGCAAGGCTATCGCTTCGCTCAAGCAGGCCGTGCTGGCCTCGGGGCTGAGCACGGCGGAATGCGTCTACACGGCCTGGTCAGCCGCGGCGAGTTTCCGCGGCAGCGACAAGCGCGGCGGCGTCAATGGCGCACGCATCCGCCTCGCGCCGCAAAAGGACTGGGCGGTCAACCAGCCGGCACAACTCGCCAGGGTGCTCGGCGTGCTCGACGGCATCCGCAAGGACTTCGACGCCAAGGCCGGTGCTGGCAGGAAGGTCTCGCTGGCCGACCTGATCGTGATCGCCGGCAATGCCGCCGTCGAAGAGGCCGCGCGCAAAGCCGGTCACCCGGTGGAAGTCGCATTCAGGCCCGGCCGCACCGATGCCAGCGCCGAGCAGACCGATGCCGCCTCGTTCGCGGTGCTCGAGCCGGTCGCCGACGGCTTCCGCAACTACCGCAGCGACAAGTTCAAGGAAATCGCTACCGAGCACTTCCTCGTGGACAAGGCCCAGTTGCTGACCCTGTCCGCCCCGGAGATGACCGTGCTGATCGGCGGTCTGCGTGTGCTGGGCGCGAATTTCGCCGGCTCCGGGCACGGCGTGTTCACCGACCGCGTCGGCACGCTGTCCACGGATTTCTTCGTCAATCTGCTGGACATGGGCAATACCTGGGTACCGGTGAGCGAAGACAAGGAAATCTTCGAAGTGCGCGAGCGCAAGAGCGGCAAGGTCAAATGGACGGCCACCCGGGCCGACCTGGTATTCGGCTCGAACTCGCAGCTACGCGCCATCGCCGAGGTCTACGGTCAGGCCGACGCACCGTCGAAGTTCGTCCAGGATTTCGCCGCAGCCTGGGGCAAGGTCATGCATCTGGATCGCTTCGACCTGGCATAAGCCATCGCCGGCGAGGCACCGCTCGCCGGCTACCTCTGCGCGGGGCAGATCACCAACGCCCCGCGCATCCCTGTCCCGTGACCCGGTTTCAGTCGAGCGGCAGGTCGAGGCGCGCGCGCACCGCGGGTTCCAGTGCGGTCAATCCCGCGCGGCGCCCCAACTCCAGTGCTGCTTCGGGCGCGTAGCCCCAGTCCCATGCCGCCACCAGCGCCAGGAGCGCGCCGACACGGTTGGCACTACCACAGTGCACCAGGACATGCACGTCACCATCCAACGCCGCACGCAGCGCACTGGCATGCGCACGATCGAGATCGGCCACCGTCACCACAGGAATGTTGACGTACTCCAATCCGCATGCCGCAGCACAGGCGGCCTCGTCCCAGTTCAATTCACTGTGCGACCGCAGATTCACCACCCGGCGTATGCCCTTGGCGGCCAGCGCGCGCAGATCGTCCGCGCTGGGCTGGCCCATGCAGTACAGCCTGCCTTCGATGATACGGGGGACACAGGTATTCACGGATTGTTTCCAGTCGCACTGGGGCGAGGTGGCCATCGTGCATGACGCGCCGGCATCCTGCGTACGACTACCACAAGTCGCGGTGCTTGTATTTCGGCCATGCCGCACGCATTTTATTTTAGACGAAACTAAATTAAAACGACCAATATCCATGCATCCACTCGTGACCAGCTTTTTCCACCAACCGAGTTCCACCTGGACGCACGTGGTCGTCGATCCCGCGACCCAGCGCGCGGCGGTGGTCGACCCGGTGCTCGACTTCGACTACGCCTCCGGCACTGCGGCCACCGACAGCATCCGCGCGGTGACTGCGCATCTACAGGCGTCGCGCCTGAAACCGGACTGGATCCTCGAAACCCATGCGCATGCCGACCACCTTTCCGCCGCGTCGCACTTACGCGAGGTGCTGGGCGGCCGCACCGCCATCGGGGCAGGCATCCGCGACGTACAGGCGTATTTCGGACGCGCGCTGAATTTTGAGCCGGCGTTTCGCACAGACGGCTCGCAGTTCGACCATTTGTTTGTCGACGGCGAGCGGTTCCAGATCGGCAGCCTGCCGGCACGGGTGATCGCCACGCCGGGCCACACCCGCGACTCGGTCAGCTATCTGATCGGTGACGCGCTGTTCGCGGGCGACACGCTGTTCATGCCGGATGTCGGCAGCGCGCGCTGTGATTTTCCGGGCGGCGATGCCGGCATGCTCTATGACTCCATCCGCAAGCTGTACGAATTGCCCGAGCGGACGCGCCTGTTCGTGTGCCACGACTATGCGCCGGCCGGGCGCGAGCACCGCGCGCAGAGCAGCATCGGCGAGCAGCGCCGCAGCAACATCCATGCGCGTGACGGCATCAGCCGCGGGCAGTTCATCGAGATGCGCAGCGCACGCGACCGTACCCTGGGTGCGCCGACGCTGCTGTATCCGGCGGTGCAGGTCAACGTGCGCGGCGGCGTACCGCCCCCCGCCGAGAGCAACGGCGTGGCGTACCTCAAGGTCCCGATGCGGGCCGCCACACCCCGGCAGGCCGGCGATGGTGCACGCGGATTAGACCAGCCGGTGCCGGCTGCGGCCACAGGTACCGGTACTTGAACGCGCACGCGGCCGCCGAATTTTTTGAATCGTCCAATATCATCGCGGTGACAGGCACAGGAGGTCATTCATGACGAATTCCGACTACAGCACGCAGCCCCTGGATATCGACATCCGGACCGCGCGTGCACGACTGGATCATGGCGCACGCATGATCGATGTGCGCGAAACGCACGAGGTGGTGCGCGGCATGGTGCCAGGCAGCGCGCACATACCGCTCGGCGCGTTTGCAGGTGACCTCGAAAGCACCTTGCGGCAGCACGGCATCGATCCGGCCCGGCACGACATCCTCTGCATCTGCGCCAGCGGCGGGCGTTCGCGCCACGCGGCAATGGCTCTGCGCCAGATCGGCTGCGCGCAAGCGGCATCGGTGTTAGGTGGCGTCACGGGTTGGGCAGCCAGCGGCGGCACATTGCAGCATCCCTGAACCCGGTGCGCATCCGGCAGCGCGCACCGTGCGTTCCGACCCGTGTTGCAGCAACGGACAAACACAATGCGTGCTGTCTGATGCGCCGCATTGCTGCGTCGGCCCCACGCTGGAGGTGTATCGTGCGCGCGTGCCTGGAGATCGCACCATGAAACTTGCGCCTCGCATGCTGTTGGCATCGCTCGCATTCGCGCCGGTGCTGGCTGCGGCCGCCGCCGCCGCGCCGAAAGCGCCGGCGCTCGACCTGAGCTTGCCCGCGCAGCCCTACACGTTTGGCTCGGCGACACCCGCTGCCTCGACTTCGGCGCAAGCGCCGGCCAGCGTGGCATTCGCGCCGCCCGTGCGCAGGCGCCAGGACGCGCCACCTACGCAGAGCGCGATGGCGCCGCACGTCTGGGGTGATTTCGGCACCGGCTACGGCTACGGTAGCGACTGGGGCAGTTCGGGCTGGCAAAGTGCGGACATCAACGCCAGCAAAGCCTACGGCGATTCCGAGCATCCCCTCATCATCAGCGGCGGCGCCGCCGGTGCGGTGAGTTACAGCAAGGCTTTCGGCACCACCCAGTGGGAAAGCGCCGATGTGCAGATGAGCAAGTTGTTCGGCAGCGCCCGTCATCCATTCGCGCTGAGCATCGGCATCAGCGTCAGCCGTGCCCACAATCTTGGCAACGGCAACTGGCCGGAACCACCGCAGCCCTAGGCCGCCTCCAGATGGGCGGACAGTCGCGTCGCCGCGTCGATACAGCGGCCAAGCGTACTGCGTGAAGAATCCGGGCCGGACGCAGTCCGGACGAAGTCTGGTTGCGCTAGCGCCAGGTGCCGCGAACTGGTGGGCGGTACAGGGATTGAACCTGTGACCCCTGCCGTGTGAAAGCAGTGCTCTACCGCTGAGCTAACCGCCCATTCGCGAGGCGCGCAGTTTACGGAGCGCCGGTGTGATGGTCAACGCGGGTCGTCCGGCCGACGTTCGCCGAGCGGCGGCGCGCATGCGATTGGCGCGCCGGCGCCGGCCGCCTATCATCACCCCGTGCGGTGGCTGACCACCGAGCTATGGGGACGACAATGCAACGCTGGATCAAGCTTCCGGATGGGCGGTTCCTGGACGCGGCGCGTGTGGTACTGATCGGCAAGCCGGAAACCTTCCAGCGCCTGGACGAGGAAGGTAACGACCTCGGCACCGCGGTGACGGTGACCCTCGGCGTCGATTCCGTGCGCGAACATCAGCTCAGTGTCACCGGTACGCGCGAGGAGATGGCCGCGCTGCTGAAGACGATCGTCGGCGCCGCGGGCAATGGCGGCGCGTGAACTTTGCGCGGTATCGCCAGTCGAATCGCTGCCAAAGGGAGATGGCATTCTCCCGGCCGTTAGGCCGAACCACCCTTCCGGTTGATGATGCCTGTCGCGCCGCCGTCCGTGGCGCGGCAGGCATTGTTGCGTACCGATTATGGCTGCGCCAAACGCGCGAAGGAGCACGATGAGCTGGGGTATCTGGGGTGGTATCGCGATCGGCGCCGTGCTGGGCGCCTGGCTGCGCTACGGATTTGCATTGCTGCTCAATCCGGTGTTTCCGACGCTGCCCCTGGGCACCGTGGCGGCCAATCTTCTGGGTGGCTTCCTGATGGGCATCGTCATCAGCAATTTTCCACCGTACATGGGGCTGCCGGTCGAGGTGCGCCTGGCTTTCGCCACCGGCTTCCTGGGCGGATTGACCACGTTTTCCACCTTCGACGCCGAGTCGGTGACGCTGTGGTTGCGCGGGCAATGGGGCTGGGCGCTGGCCCACATGGGCGTGCACGTGGTGGGCGGAATCGGCCTGTGCCTGGCCGGCATCGGGCTGGGCCGCCTGTTGACGCGTCATTGAGAGGAGAACCGCGATGGTCGGCTGTGCGTTGCGCTTTTACATGCATGAGAACCAGAAGCACCAAGGCAAGCTGCTGTACGAATGGTTGCTGGAGCAGGCCAAGCGGCGCGGCATCCACGGCGGCTCGGCGTTCCGGGCCATCGCCGGCTTCGGGCGCCACGGCCGTCTGCACGAACAGAGCTTCTTCGAAATGGCCGCAGATCTCACCGTACTGGTCGAGTTCGTGGTGAGCAAGGACGAAGCCGATGCCTTGATCGCTCTGGCCGAGGAAGACAAGGCACCGCTGTTCTGGACTCGCTACCAGGTCGAGTACGGCAACACCGTGCCGCACGCGCACAAGTGAGTCGCACCCGAAGACGGCCACATGTTCGTCTGCTGCGAAGGAGTCCCCGGTGAGTCTCGAGTTGCTGTTGATTCGCCATGGCGAGGTACCCGGCATCGATCCGCCGCGCTTCCGCGGTCGCCAGGATCTGGCTTTGACCGACTTGGGCAAGCTGCAGGCGCAGGCCATGGGCCGGTGGGTGCGCGATCATTGCGAGGTGGGCGCAATCTACGCCAGCCCGTTGTCGCGCTGCATCGACACCGCCCGCGTCATCGGCGAGCCGTTGGCGCTGCGCATACAGACCAGTCCGGATCTGATCGACACCGATTACGGACGCTGGACCGGTCTGACCCATCCGCAAGCCGCAGCACGCGATCCGGAGGCATTTCGCGCCTGGATACGCGATCCGGGCATCAATCCGCCGCCGGATGGCGAGACTCTGCGTCAGGTCGAGGCGCGCGTCGGTAACGCGCTGCATGCCATCGAGAACCATCACGGCAACGGGACGGTCGTCATGGTTACCCACGACACCGTGATTCGCGTATTGATCTTGCATCTGCTGCAGGCACCGCTCAATCGCTATGCCAGCCTGCGCCAGGATCCGACGGGCGTGAACCGGATCGAGGCGCTCGACGATGGCCGTTATCGCATCGCCTTGCTCAACAGCACCGCACACCTTGCGCCCGCGGCGTGAGCCGGATCGGCACGCACGCGGAACCTCATAACACGCCCACGCCCAGCACGATGATCAGCAACAGGCCGATCAGAGCCAGATAGAGGTTCATGTCGCCCGACTGCAGGCCGGCGATGCGGTCGGATAGCCACCACACCGCACGCGTCAGCGGACGGAACAGGCGCGTGTCGAACAGCGGAGCGATACGCTGTTCGAAGCTCAGGCGACGCACGAAGTATTCGCGCTCGACCTGCTCGTGCTCCATGTCCAGGCGCGGTCGATAAATGAAGCTGTAGAACACCTGTACCGCATGCGCGAAGCTCAGTGCCGTGGTCGCCGCCCGTGGCGCCGGCGCATTGCCGCCGAACCATGTCGGCGCACGGCGCACGCCGTGACGCCGCTTCGCCCACAGCGCCAGCGCGATCGGCAGCAGCGCCAGCAGCGGCATGACGATGACCAGCAGCGTCGGCGAAATGAAGGAAAAGTGCGCGGTCAGCGGCACCAGCAGCAGGCCGCTGCGCAATTGCATCACGGACTGCGCGAACCATTGGTGCGCCACCGGGTCGAGCCCCCGTAGCCACCACGGCATGCCCACCGCCAAAGCCAGCACCAGCGCGCCCAGCACACCGACGGCAAGACTGTGACTGAGCGGCACCGGCGTACGATCGGTCGCGTCGCGGGGCATGCCTTGCACGCCCAGGCCGATGGCCTTGACGAAAGTCGCATAGGCCAGCGCAACGGTCAGCGCCAGACCCACGCCACCCAGCGAGAGCGTCAGGCGCCCCGCCAGATCCGGTACCTGAAAGTTCTGAAACAGGGTTTGGAAAGTAAACCATTCGCTGACGAAACCGGCCTGCGGCGGCATGCCGGCCAGGCTCATGCCGGCGAACACCAGACCGACGCCGTAGATCCAATTGCTGGCGCGCAAAAGGCCGCTCTGCTGCAGGCGATAGCTGCCGCGCGCGCGGAAGGCGCCGTCGGCACCCAGCAGCATGGCGCCCTTGGCCAGGCTGTGTCCGGCCAGATGCAGAAGGCCCACCATCCAGGCCAGCATGGATAAATCGGTCAGTCCAGCGCTGCGGAATACCAATGCCGCTCCCAGCGCCAGCGTCGCGATGCCGGCGTTTTCGGCCGAGGACAGGCCCAGCAGTTGCCGCCAGTCGTCTGCCTGCAGGGCGTAAAGCACGGCCAGGATGGCACTGAGCGCGGCCACCGCCACGGTGACGATGCCCAGCAATTCGCTGGGCTGCAGCCATACCAGCAGACCACGCGCCAGCGCAAACCATGCCGCGTTGAGCACGATGCCCGACATCAGGCTGGCACTGGCGCCGCTGCCGCTGGCATAGGCGCCGGCGAACCACTCGTAGAACGGCAATAGACCGAGCTTGGCGCCGAAGCCGATCAGCAGCAGCAGGCCCAGTCCCACGGTAGCGGCGCCGCCGATGCCGGCAACGCCGGCGGCGAAACCGCCCATGGCCATGCCGCCGCTCAGCAGGGCGAAAATCAGCCAGGCGGCCAGCAGGGCCACGGTGCCCACTTCCAGCAATGCCAGCATGGTCAGCGCGGCGCGACCCTCGTCGGCCTCGATGCCCAGCCGCTCGGCGAGCAGCATCACCGCGCTGCCCAGACTCATCAGTTCCCAGGCGATCAGGAATGCGACACCGCCCTGCACGCCCATCACGCCCAGGGCCCCCAGGATGACCGCGATCGCACCCACGTACCACACGCGCCGGCGGGCATCCGGGCTGCCCAGCGCCAGTGCCGGCGTGGCTGCAATTGCGCCGAACAGCGACAGCCAGACGCCGGCCCCATCCAGCGTGAAATGGCTGGCGGCGATGCCGGCGATCCGCAGGTTATCGCCACGCAGCAGTGTGCCCGCGCAGGCCGTCACCACGCCGCCGCCGCCCAGCACTGCCAGCATGCGCGTCGGCTGGTGGCTGGGCAGCAGCAACGCCAGCAGCGCGGCCAGCAGCAGGGCCAGTATGGCCAGAGCCAGCAGTTCACTCATGGATGCGCCCTCCGTGCAAGCGTTGCGGGGCGCGCTCGAGCAGCAGCAGCAACGCCTGCATGATGGCGGCTGGCGTCGGTGGACATCCGGGCAAGTACACATCCACCGGCACCACGCCATGCGCCCCCGCCCCGCTCGCGTAGCCTTCGCGCGCCATGGCGCCGCTGATCGCGCAGGCGCCCATCGCCATCACCCATTTCGGCTCGGGCATGGCCTCCCAGGCAGCCAGCAGCGCATCCTGCATGGGCGCAGTGACGGTACCGGTCACCAGCAGCAGATCCGCCGCGCGCGGCGAAGCGGTGAAGAAAATGCCCAGCCTGTGCAGGTTGTAGAACGGGTTCAGCAGTGCCTGCAGCTCGCTCTCGCAACCGTTGCAGGAACCGGCATCGACGTGGCGGATATGCAGGCTGTGCTTGAACACGCGCGCCATGGCCTGCTGCAGACGTTCGGCCGCGTGCCGGGCATGCGGATCGAAGACCAGGTCTTCGCGCCGACGCGTGCCCAGCGCCCACTCGTGGCTGGCGCTCAGTGTGCCGGCGGGACACACATCGACACAGCGCTGGCAGCCGATGCAGCGGCCGTAATCGAGCGCGATGCGGGCGTTCCCGCCCAGCCCGGCTTCGGGGTCACCGCGGCGCAGCGCCTCGGTGGGGCAAGCGGCGATGCAGGCCGCGCAGTCTGGCGCGCAGTCCTTACCGCTGATGCGCGGCAGTCCGATCACCGCGTCCTGTTCCGCGCTGCCCGCGTGCGGCTTCGGCCAGTCCGTAGTGGCTTCGCCGCGCGCCAGCCCGAAGAATGTCCACAAGGCCATGCAGTGCTCCTAGCGGTCGCAGCCGGCGACGGTGCTGCCGAAGCTGGCTTCGTTGATGGCGTAATCCATCATGTTGCTGTCGTGCACGGTGTACGGGAACACGCGCCAGTTCGAGTAGGAAGGCGATTTGATCTTGACCCGTGACAGCCGTCCGGCATGGTCGAGATGCGCCACGTAGTACACCGAACCGCGCGGCGATTCGGCCCAGCCCAGCCCGACGCCCCGCGCCGGCGCGAGGCATGCGCTGCGCACGTCCCCGGACGGCAGCGTCTGGGCCAGTTGCCGCACCAGCCGCATGCTGTCCAGCAATTCCGCGCAGCGCACGCGATAGCGCGCGTAGGCATCGCCATCGGCATGCCGGGCCACCCGCGGCGGGTACCCGGCATAGGCGGCATAGGGATGATCGCGGCGCAGGTCGCGATCGAGGCCGGAGGCACGTTCCACCGGGCCGGTCGCGCCCTGATCGAAGGCCACCTTGCGCGGCAAAGGGCCCGTGGTGTGCAGACGGTCGAGAAAACTCGAGGTGCGCTCCAGTTGTGCGATGTAGCGGGCGCTATCGGCCTCCAACTTGGAGAGTTCACGCAGAAAATGGACGGGCAAATGCAGATCGCGGCGCAGGCCGCCCGGGCTCAGCACGTTCATCAGCAGGCGGTGTCCGCACACTTTGGCATTGAGTTGCTTGGCGCGCTCTTCCAGCAGGCGCCCCTCGGCTTGTCCGACTTTCAGGGTGGTGGTGTCGGCCAGATGTCCCAGATAGTGCAGATGGTTGTAGACACGCTCCAGTTCCGCCAGCAGGCTGCGCCATGCGCGCGCGCGCGGCGGCACCTCGCTGCCAGCGGCATCTTCGATGGCCTGGCAGTAGGCCAGGCCATGCGCCAGCGCGCCTACGCCGGAGATGCGCTCGGCCAGATGCATGGCGGCCTCGGGCGCAAGCCCCTGGAAGCGCTTTTCCATGCCGCGGTGCTTGAGGAACAGGCGCGGCTGATAGCGCAGGATGCGCTCGCCGATGTAGAAGAAGCGGAATTGCACCGATTCGAACACGTCGGCGCGGACCGGGCCGAAGTCGAGTTCCTGCACATCCTCGCCGCTCACGTCCGGCAAAACGTGCGGCGCCGGGAAGCGGCTGTTGCAGCGGATTCCGGACAGCGGCGCGGCCTCGTCCGCGCGCCGCTCGATCAGCAGCGGATACGGCTCGGGATGATTGAGCAAGTCGACGCCCGACAGATCGTGCATCTCGCGCTCGTACCAGCCCAGCAGCGGAACGTGCGCCGCCATGCTGGGCATTCCTGCGGATGGCGCATCCACGCACCACAACTCCAGTGGCTTGCCCGCTCCGAGTGACGCCAGATAGCAGATCTCCAGGTGCTCCGGCAGGGGATGCGCGTACACCATCTGCATGCGCCCACCCTTGGCCAGCAGCGTTTCGATGGCGGCCGATATTTCGGCAGCGTGCATGCGCAGTACCAGCGTGTTCATGACGTGGCCCCCAGCGCATGCGCGATCTGTCCGAACCAGCGGCTGAACAGTGGCGGCCACCACAAACCGAAGACCAGCAGTGCCGCCACCGCCAGCAGCATCGGTAGCCAGGCCAGCACGCCGGGCAAGGGCCCGGTCGGCATGGCCGGCGTCGCCCGCGTGAACATGATGCGGAAGTGATTAAGAAAGCCGACGAAGATCACGATCAGCAATAGCAAAAACAGCACCGCCGCCCAGCGTGTGCCGCTGTCCTGCAAGCCGGCCAACAGCACCGCCAGCTCGCTGCGAAACAGGCCGAACGGCGGCGCGCCGGTGATGGCCACGGCGCCGGCCAGCCACAGCCAGGCGAAGCCCGGCATGGTCCGCGGCAACGCGCGCATCCGCGTCATGTCGTGCGATCCGAAACGGTGCACGGCGCTGCCGGCGCCGATGAACAGGGCGGTCTTGTTGAGGCTGTGGTTGAGCATGTGATAAAGCGCGCCGAACACGCCCAGCACACCGCCGAAACCGAAACCCAACGCCACCACGCCCATGTGCTCGACGCTGGAATACGCCATCAGCCGCTTGACTCCGCGCTGGCGCAGGATGAACAAGGCCCCGAGGATCAGTGAGGCCATGCCCAGCGCGATCAGCACGCGATGCGGCCAGGCGCCATGGCCGGCGGCATCGGTAGCGGCCAGAAAGCGCACGATGCCCAGCATGGCGCAGTTGAGCAGCGCGCCGGAGAGCATGGCCGATACCGGCGCCGGCGCTTCGCTGTGCGCATCGGGCAGCCAGGTGTGCATCGGCGCCAGACCGACCTTGACCCCATAGCCCACCAGCGACAGCAGGAATCCCATCTGCAGCAGCGCTGTCGGCATGCGCGGCGCGATCGCATCGAGCGTGCCCCAGTCCAGCGTATAGGTCGGGCCCAGCACGAAGGTGCCGCCCCAATACAGCAGCACCGTGCCCAGCAGGGCGATGCTGATACCGCCGGAGACGATGATGATGTACTTCCAGGCCGCCTCCATGCTTTCGGCGCTGCGTTCGTAGCCCACCAGGAAGGTACTGACCAGCGTGGTCAGCTCGATGCCGATCCAGTACACGCCGACCATGTTGGCCATGGGTGCGGCGAACATGGTCCATGCGAATAGCGCGAACAACGCATAGAAGTTGGGCAGCCGTCCGGTGTCCTCACCGTGACGCATGTAATCGAGTGCGAACATCGAAGACAACAGATACACCACCGCGGTGCACAGCAGCACCCATGCGCCCAGACGGTCGAGATAGAGCAGTCGATCGAAGAACTGTCGGGGCCGGTCGGCGCCAGCCAACAAGGCAATACTCACCGGCAGGCAGACCAGCGACGCCAGCAGATTGGCCCAGCCCATCAGCCGCCGCACCAGCAGCGACCACACCACCGCGAACAGCGGCGCAGCCAGCAAGACCACGATCAACGCCGAGGTATCCATCTCAGCCCACCAGCTTCTGCAGCGCCTGGCTGCCGGTGGCACCGACCGCGCTGAGCAGATAGCGCACCAGCACGGCGAAACAGGTCACCGCCACCAGCAGATCGAACAGCAGCACCAGTTCGATCATCAGCGGCATGCCGGGCACCAGGATCTGCGAACCCAGGAACACCCCGTTTTCCAGCAACAGGATGCCCAGGATCGAGCTGATCGCCTCGCGCCGGATCGCCAGCATCAGGAACCCGATCAGCTTGATCGACAGCATCACCGTCAGCGCCAGGATCACCGTACGCGTTTCGATATGCACGGCCTCGCCGATGCGGTAGGCCACCACCACGGCGAAGATCACCAGCGCCGCGCCCATGACCATGGCCGTCGACGGCCGCACGATCTCGTGCAACTCGCGATTGACATGCAGGCGGTTGAGTATCCACAGCAGCATCAGCGGCAGCACCAGCCCGCGGAACAGGGCGGTCAGCAACGCCACGAAATACAGTTCGGTGTAACCACCGGCATAACCCACCAGCGCCGAGAGGATGGCGATCAGCCAGGACTGCGCGGCGAACGCCAGCATGTAGTCTTTCAGCCAGCGCGAGCCCAACATCACGAAAGCCAGCACCAGCGCGCTGATGGCGATCAGGCTGAAGATCGAGGCGAGCACGGGGTTCAGATGCAGAGCCAGCATGGCGTCACCGGATGTTGTTGGCGATCAGGGCCAGCACGGCGAACACGAACGCGGCCGCCAGCGGCTCCTGGTAGCGGTAGAAGCGCAGCCGCGACTGCACGGTTTCCACGCCGATCACCGCACCGGCAATGATGGCGAACTTGATGGCGATGCCGATGAGCGTGCCGGCCACGCCCAGCACGCTGCCCCGCGCGGACAGGCCCCAGGGCAGGATGAACACGTTGGCGAAGATGGTGTACAGGATGAACTGCTTCATCATCCCCGCCCACTTCAGCAGCGCCAGCAGCGGGCCGGAGTACTCCAGAACCCGCGCCTCTTCGATCATGTACACCTCGATATGCGTGCTGGAATGGATGGGCAGGCGGTCGGTCTCCACCAGCAGCAGCACGAAGAACGCGGCCACCAGAAACAGATGCGCGGGACTCCAGTAGACCTCGGGTTGCTGCACCAGCTCATGGTTGACCACGAACGGCAGCATGGCCTGCGCCATCAGCGTGATGCCGACGAACACCAGGATCAGGATGGGTTCGGCGAGGATGCCGATCAGCACCGTGCGCGCCGAGCCCATGCCGCCATAGCTGCTGCCGGTATCCATGCCGGCGAGATTGATGAAGAACGAACCCAGGGTGAGGATCAGGCCGCCGCCGAGAATGTCGCCCATGTCCGACAGCGGCAGCGGATAGTTGGTCAGCACCGGGATGAGGATGGGGACCGTGAGCATCGCGGTGAAGGCCACGAACGGCGCCACTATGAACACCCAGCTCGCCGAATCCGGCAGCACCGTCTGCTTGCCGAAAAGCTTGACCAAGTCGCGCCAGGGCTGCAGCAGGCTGGGTCCGGTGGCGCGCTGCACGCGCTCCTCGTAGCGCAGGATGAACCCCTGCAGCAACGGCGCCAGCAGTAGCACGGTCAGTACCTGGCCGATCTGCAGCAGCGCGTCACGCATGCGCATGATCCCCGCGCAAGCCGCAGGCACCCTCAGTCGATACACGTGTGGAATTACGCGAACTTCTGCGAGCCATGCCATCACTCCCGGTGGTGGGTCTCGTAGGAGTCATCAGCCCGTTGCGGGCATTCCAGGCGAACTCCATCGCCTGCGCTGGCTTTGTGATCCGATTACATGCCCGCCTCGCGTGTTTGTCAACCGCATTCGCGCCATGCATCGCATGGATGTTCCGGCGTACTTGTCCGCGGGCCGGCAGCGGGGCATCGCGTCCATGCCCGGGCATCCCCGGCGCGATTGACAGCGTCGCGAGAGTGTTGGAATCATCTGGTCGGGGATGGCATCCCCCGCTGTCAGAATGCCCCGTGGCTGATGATGCCTGCCGACCGCGCGCCGGGCGCAGCGGGCCGTCCGGGCTCTCCCGACCGGCACGCCAGGCAGCCAGCCCGTGCGTTCACTCATCCTGTGCGGAGAGCGACGATGGCATGCAGATCGATCTCGATGCGTAACGGTAGCCCCGGCTTCGGGAGGTCCGCATGAACCCGACGGCACTGCGCAAACGTGCCGAGCGCCTGCTGGCCTTGGCCGATATCCGCATCAATGGTCCCGATCCCACCGATCCGGTGATCCAGGACGAACGTACCTATGCCCGCGCCTTCGCGCACGGATCGCTGGGCTTCGGCGAGGCCTACATGGACGGTTGGTGGGATGTGCAGGATCTGGCCGGCATGCTGACGCGCATTCTCAAGGCGCAGTTGGACGAGCACTTGCACACGCTCGATGCCGTGGTCTCGCACCTGCGCGCACGCTGGCTCAACCGGCAGCGCGGGCGTCGCGCATGGGAAATCGGCAAGCGCCACTACGACACCGGCAATGCGTTGTTCGAAGCCATGCTGGGCAAGCACATGGTGTACAGCTGCGGTTACTGGGCCAATGCCGACAACCTCGATGACGCCCAGGAGGCCAAGCTCGATCTGGTCTGCCGCAAGCTGCAACTCAAGCCCGGCATGCGCGTACTGGACATCGGCTGCGGCTGGGGCGAGGCACTGAAGTTTGCCGCCGAGCGCTACGGGGTCAGCGGCGTGGGCATCACGGTATCCATGGAGCAGGCGACGTGGGCCCGGAACCTGTGCAAGGGCCTGCCCGTCGAGATCCGCCTGCAGGACTATCGCGAGGTGCAGGACCGCTTCGACGCGGTGTTCTCGATCGGCATGTTCGAGCACGTCGGCGCACACAACTACCGCACCTACTTCGAGACCGTGCGCCGCGTACTCGAGCCCGAGGGCCTGAGCGTACTGCACAGCATCGGCAGCAACGAGGCGCCCAGCAAGCCCGATCCGTGGATCGAGAAATACATCTTTCCCAACTCGATGATCCCCGCCGCCAGCCAGGTGGCGACGGCATTGGAGGGTCTGTTCGTGGTCGAGGACTGGCACAACTTCGGCGCCGACTACGACCGTACACTATGCGCATGGAAGGCCAATTTCGATGCCGCCTGGCATCGGCTGCGCGGCCAATTCGACGAACGCTTCCGGCGCATGTGGCACTTCTACCTGTGCGCTTCGGCCGCGGTGTTTCGCGCACGACGCGACCAGCTCTGGCAGCTGACGCTCTCGCCATACGGCGTGCCCGGCGGCTACCGCGTACCGCGTTGATCGCCGCGGCACATGCCGCTCGGCAGGATGCAACGACCGTGCTCACCGATAACCAGCGCCGGCACATTGCGCAAAGTCTGGCGCACATCGAACAAACCTTGACAGATGCCTGCATGATGGCAACGCAAACACGAGGTAAGGAAGTATTTCCACGCTACCGCATGCCGCTGCCCGAAGCCGATGCCGCGGCACTGGGTGCGGCGCTGGATCGGTTGCGCGTCGTGTTGCGCCGCTATGCACGCGCGCAGCTGTGCCCGCGCGTACCACGATCAACTTTGGCGGCACGCACGCGCTGCACGGTGTCTCCAGTGCCGATCACGGGTCGCAGCGAACCCACACTCGAACCTACGGCGCTTCGTGTCGGCGCAGCACTACGCCGCTGCGGGCGTCGCGGATCACCCGGCGCAGCGCCATGCGGGCATCATCGAGCAAGCTGTAGATCAGCGGCAGGGCCAGCAGGGTGACCACGGTCGAGAACAGCAGGCCGCCGGCGATGGCGCGCGCCATCGGGTAGTACGGCGGACCATCGCCGCCGATCTGCGAGGTGCTGAAGCACAGCGGCAGCATGCCGAGAATGGCGGTACCCATGGTCATCAGGATCGGCCGTAGGCGGTCGCGCGCGCCAGCGACCAGCGCCTCGCTCCTGCTCAGGCCTGCGTGCCGCAGCTGGTTGATGTGCACGATCATGACAATGCCGTTGTTCACCACCACACCCATCAGGATCAGGATCCCGATCGAGGCCATGATCGAAAAGGTGGTGCCACTGAGCCAGAACAGCCAGAACACGCCGAACACAGAGAAAACGAAAGTGGTGAGGATGGCGGCGGGAAATACCAGCGACTCGAACATCGCGCACATCACCACGTACACCAGTACCAGCGCGATCAAGGTGTTGAACAGCATCTGGTTGCCAGCCTGCTGCGACTCGTCGAAGCTCTCGCCGAAGCTCCAGCGGTAACCCGCCGGCATGGTCAGCGCGTCCAGCGCGCGCTTGATCTCGCCGCGCGCCTGCTCCAGCGTACGGCCAGGCGCAAGATTGGCGCCGATCGGCAGCGCGGTCTGGCGGTTGATGCGGCGGATGTCGCCGGCTGCCGCACGGGTGTCCATGCGGATCAGCGCGGTCAGCGGCACCTCGGCGCCGTCGGCGCGACGCAGGGTGTAGCCGGAGAGATCGGACAGCCGCTGCGCATCGGCCTGGCGGAAACGCAGAGTCACCGGCAGCTCGCGGTCGCCCTCGCGGTACTCGCGCAACGGCATGCCGCGCAGGCCGATCGCGATGTAGTCGGCTACTGTCTGTGCGTTGAAGCCGAGCAGTGCGGCGCGGGTGCGATCGACCTGCACCGCAACCTCGCGGTCGGCGCCGCGTTCGGACAAGCGCACATCGCGCAGCGCCGGCAGCCGTGCCAGCACCGGCAGCACCGTGCCCGCCAACTCGTGCAGACGTGCATCGGAATCGCCACGCAGGGTGACCTCGACGGCACTACCGCCGCCGCGGTTCTGGCCTCGGAAGTCCACCGTGCCGATCGGCATCCGAGGCAGCCCCTTGCGGATGAACTCCATGATGCGGCTGGCCGGGATGCGCGCCTGCTGTCCTTCGGTCAGTAGCACGTTGGTGACCGCGTTGCCCTGCTCATCGTAATAACTGTAGACCGATCGAATCTCGAACTGCCGCTTGTGCGCCAGCAGGTAGCGCTCGACCTTGGCCACCCACGGCTCGATCTCGCCGAGCCGGTAGGTACCGTTGAGGGTGTACTGCAACTGCAGCTGACGCGCCTCGCCGCTGGCGAACATGTCGTACTGGGTGCGCAGCATGGGCACCACACTCAGCGCCAGCAGCGCGGCCAGCGCCAGCAACGACCAGCGTCGGTGCTGCAGCGTCAAGCCCACCAACTGCGCGTAGCGGTCGCGCAGGCGGCTGACCAGGCCGACGCGGCCGATGAACCTGGGCGGCGGCAGCTTCGCCGACAGCATCGGAATCAGGCTGACCGCCACCAGCCACGAGGCCAGGTGGGCGATGGCCATGGTCACCGCCACTTGGGTGAGGAAGATGCTGATGTCGTTCTTCTCGCCGAAGATGTTCGGCAGGAACACCACGATGCTGGTGAAGGTGCCGGCGGCGATCGCGATTCCCACCGCCTGCGTGCCCTGCACCGCGCTATACCAGGGCCGGCCGGGATGCTGTTCGCGATACTGGTAGATGCTCTCGACCACCACCACCGCGTTGTCGACCAGCATGCCCACCGCCAGCAGTAGGCCCATCATCGAGAGAATGTTGAGACTGATGCCGAAGAAGTGCATCGCGCCAAGGGTCATCACCAGGCACAGCGGAATGGCCAGCGACACCATCAGCGTGGAGGCGACGTCGCGCAGGAAGAAGTACAGCACCAGCACCGACAGCAGCACGCCGACGGCGCCGGCCTCGCCCAACTCGCGCAGCGAGTCGACTACGCCCTTGGCCTGGTCGGACAGCGTGTAGACGCGGATGCCGCGCAGCTCGGGGTCGTGGCGCGCGCGGTCGATGGTCCGCATCACCGCGCGGCCCACCTGCACCAGATTGGCGTTGCGCTCGCGGCTTATATCGATGCCGACGGCCGGATGCATGTCCAGCCGGCGCGCGTAATCCAGGCGCGCTGGACGCAGCCCCACCGTGGCCACATCGCCTAGGCGCAGGCCGTCGCGATTCAACACCAGCCGGCGGATGTCGTCGAGGCTGCGCCACTCGCCTTGCGGCTGCAACTGATAGCGGATGCCGGCCGCATCCACGTGCCCGGCCGAGACCGCGAAATTGGCCTGCCGCAGCGTGCGGTACAGGTCGTTGAGACCGATGTGGTGCGCGGCCAGTCGCGTGGGCGACAGCTCGATCTGCACCTGCGGCGGCGCCACGCCCTGGATGTCCACGCGCGCCACGCCGGGTATGCGCTCCAGCGGGCGCTTGAACTTGCGATCGAGCAGATCGTAGGCGTTAGCGAGATCGCGCTCGCCAGCGATACGCACCTGCAGCACCGGCTGATCGCTGGTGGAGAACTTCTGTACGGCGTAGCGCTGCAGGTCGGACGGCAGTTGGTCGCGGATGGCGTCGATCTTCTCGCGCGCCTCGACCGCCTTAATCGCTATGTTCTCGCCCCACTTGAACTCGAGCTGGATGCCGGCGCCGTCGGCGCGCGAGTCCGACTGCATGCGCTGGATACCCTGCAGCGTCGCCAGCGCTTCCTCGATCGGCCGGGTGAGCGTGCGCTCGATCTCGCCCGGGGTCGAACCGGCATAGGGGACCTGCACGAACAGGAACGGCGCGTCGATGTCGGGGAACTGCTCCAGCGGCAGGCGGAATGCGGCGATCAGGCCGATCACGGTCAGCGTGACGAAGACCATGGTCGCCGTCACCGGCCGGCGCAGGCTGAGCTCGGCAAGGGTCATGCGCCGGGTGCCTCGGGCGCGGGCGGCGCACCGTCCGCATCCGCATCGCCGCCGGCCTCGGCGGTACCGCGATGGCGCGCGCCGCGCGCGGCGTACCAGGCATCACCGCGGCGATCCAGCAGGTCGTACACCACCGGAATCACCACCAGAGTCAGCAAGGTCGATACCAGCAGGCCGCCGATCACGGTGATCGCCATCGGCGCGCGCACCTCGGCGCCGTCGCCGCGACCCAGCGCCAGCGGCAGAAAGCCGATCAGCGTGCACAGCGTGGTCATCGTGATCGGACGCAGCCGCGAGGCCGCTGCCTGCACCAGCGCATCGCGCTTGGCCACTCCCGCCTCGCGCAGCCGGTTGACGCGGTCGATCAGCACGATCGCATTTTTGACCACGATGCCGACCAGCATGATCAGGCCGATGAACACCACCACTGATAGGCTCGATCCGGTCATTTTGAGCGCCAGCACCGCGCCGACCATCGCCAGCGGCACCGAAAACATGATCACGAACGGATGCAACAGCGACTCGAACTGCGAGGCCATCACCAGGTAGACCAGAAACATCGCCAGTCCCAGTGCGAACAACAGCGAGCGGGTCGAAGTGCCCAGTTCTTCGCCTTGCCCGCCGATGTGCGCACTCAACCCCGTAGGCAACGGATGCGCAGCTAGCAGCCGACGCACCTCGGCAATACCGCCCTCGAGGTCGCCATGCGCCAGTCCCGCGGACAGGATCGCCACGCGCTGTTGGCCGATGCGGTGGATCTCTGCAGGACCAGTGGTGGCACTGACCTCGGCTATCGCGGAGAGCCGGATCGGCGCCTGCGGCGTGCCGCCGACGATCAGGTCGCGCACGTCGGCCAAACTACGGCGTTCGCCCGGACGCACGCGCACTCGCACGTCGATCTTGCGATCGTGGTCGTCGTACTGGGTGGCGACCTCGCCTCGCACCTTGCGCACGATCTCGTCGGCAATTGCGCGGGTAGTAAGACCCAGGGCCGCGGCGCGGTCCTGGTCGAAACGGATGCGGATCTCGGGCACGCCGGCCTCGACCGTCGAGCGCACGTCGGTGTAGCGGCCGGAAGCCTTCATCGCTGCCTCCAGACGCTGGCCGGCCCGGGCCAGCGCCGGCAGGTTCTCGCCGCGGATCTCGACCTCCAGCGGCGCGCTGAAGCTGAGCAACTGCGGGCGTCCGAACTTGACCTGCACGCCCGGTACCTCGGCTAGCGCCACGCGCAGACGTGCGATCTCGGCCCGCTCGCCGGCGATGCCAACGCCGGGCCGCATCGTGAAATCGAGCCGCGCGATGTTCTCGCCGGACTCGGTGGGATTGGCGTCCAGACGCGTGCCTTCGCCGGCGACGCCATAGATCTGCGCCACCCCGGGATCGCGCCGGTGTGCCAGCGACAATTGCCGCACCAGCGCGTCGGTGGCCGCCAGCGGCGTGCCGGGCGCTAGCGTCGCGGTCATCTGGAAGCGGTTCTGCGCCAATTGCGGAATCAGGTCCAGACCCAACCCCGGCACCAGCGCCAGCGCCACGGCCAACGCCAGCGCGGCCGTGCCCAGCACGCGCCCGGGGTGCGCCAGCACGCGCGGCAGCAGGCGCACGTAGGCCGCGGCTGCGGGTTCGTACAGCGCCAGCACGCATCGCGAAGCCCAGCGCATCAGCGGACCGACGCCGCGCGCCAGCAGGCGTGCCGCGCCGACCAGCAGCCAGGCCAGTGCGCGCGCTGGTACCCCTTGCCAACGCACGGGCGGCGGCGGCGCGTACTCCTCGCGGTAAGCCAGCGGCGCACGGATCCGCAGCGCGGCCAACATCGGGATCAGACTCATCGCCACCAGCAGCGAGACCAGCATCGCGAAGGTCACCGTCAGCGCCTGGTCGCGGAACAGTTGCCCGGCCACGCCCTGCACGAATACCAGGGGGAAAAATACCGCCACCGTGGTCAGCGTGGAGGCGGTCACCGCCATGCCGACCTCGGCTGCCCCATGCACCGCGGCGTCCAGGATCGACGCACCACCGGCGCGCAGGCGCGCGATGTTCTCCAGCACAACGATGGAGTCGTCCACCACCATGCCGGTGGCCAGCGCCAATCCGCTCAGCGACATCAAATTGAGGCTGAGCCCCAACTGGTCCATGAAGAAGAACGTCGCCACAAGCGATACCGGCAGCGACAGCGCCACGATCGCCGTGCTGGCGCCGTCGCCGAGAAACAGGAAGATCACCAACACCGCCAGCACACCGCCCAGCAGGGCATCGCCGCGCACTTCGTCGAGGGCGTGGCGGATGAACACCGACTGGTCGTCGATCACGTCGATCTGCGCGCCCGGCGGCAGGTTTTTCTGCAGCGTGGTCAGCACTGCGCGCACGCCGTCGGCGACGCTGACGGTGTTGGCGTCGCCCTCCTTGTACACGGCCAGCTCGATCGCCTCGCGGCCGTCCACGCGCGCCACGCCCTTGCGCTCCTTGTGGCCCTGGCGCACCTCGGCAATGTCCTTCAACCGCACCGGTACACCCTGGTTTGCCGCCACCAGCATGTCGCGCATCTGCGCCAGATCCTGGAACTGGTTGACCGTGCGCACCAGGTAGCGCTGGCTACCCTCGTCGATGCGCCCGCCAGAGATGTTGACGTTCTCCTGCTTCAGCCGCGTCACGATGGTGTCGATGTCGAGCCCCAACTGCGCCAGCTTCTGCTGGTCGACCGCGACCTCGATCTCGTCCTCGAGGCCGCCGCCGACTTTGACCGCGGCCACGCCGCGCACCGGCTCGAGTTTCTTGCGCAGCTCCAGATCCGCGTAGCGACGCAGACGCTTCAGCTCGTCCGGATGGTCGGCCGCGCCCGCCGGCGCGGTCAGTGCCAGGCGCATGATCGGATCGGTGGATGGATTGAAGCGCAGCAGTAGCGGCTTCTTCGCGGTCAGCGGCAACTGCAGGGTGTCGAGCTTGTCGCGCACGCTCAGGCCGGCCTGGTCCATGTCGGTACCCCAGGCGAAGCTGAGGATCACGTCGGATTGCCCGGCGCGCGACACCGAGTGCACGTTACGCACGCCCTTGACCACACCGACCGCCTCTTCCACCGGCTGGCTGATCAGGTACTCGATCTCGGTCGGCGCGGCGCCGGTGTCGTCGGTGCGCACGGTCAGCGTCGGGTAGGACAGATCCGGCAGCAGGTTGACCTTGAGGCCACCGAGACCGATCAAGCCGAACAGCACCAGGGTCAGGGTCAGCATCGCCACCGTCACCCGCCGCCGTACGGCGAAGGCCGGCAAACTCACGGCGCGCGCTCCACCACCGTCACCGCGGTGCCGTCGCGCAGATTGTTCTGTCCCAGGGTGACTACGCGGTCGCCATGCTTGAGCCCGGTCAGCACCTCGATGCGGTCGCCATCACCGTAGCCGGTGCGGATCACCACCCTCCGCACGATCTCGACCGCCGCCGGCGGCAGTGCGGCGGCCCGCGCCTGCCCACGCCCACCCGGCACGCGCGGCGCCTGCGGCCGCGCCGCTTGGTGCACCACCACGTACACCGTGCTGCGGCCGTCTTCTTCGACCACCGCGCTGCGCGGGATCACCAGCGCGTTGCGGCGCTGGTCGTAGACGATGGCGATGCGCGCGAACATGCCCGGTCGCAGCACGCCGCTATCGTGGTCGAACTCGCAGGTGACGCGGAAGGTGCCGCTGGCCGCGTCCACCACCGGTGCTATGCGCAGCACGTCGCCGGTGAAGTCGTGCCGGCCCAGCGCATCGACGGCCAAGTGCGCTGTCTGCCCCGGCTGCAGCCGACCCAGTTCGCGCTCGGGCACATGCAGCACCGCCAGCAACGGGCGCATGTCGACGATATGGAACAGCGCCTGGTTGGTCTGGATCAGATTGCCGCGCTTGACCATGCGCCGGCTGATCACACCGCCGATGGGCGCAGTGATGCGCGTCCACGACAGCGCCAACACTTTCTGTTGGTACACAGCTTGCTGCGCCTCGAGGTCGTAGCGCAGCTGGTCGTAATCTTTCTGGCTGAGCAGTTTGCGCTGGTAGAGCTCCTGCGAGCGCGCGAAATTGCTGCGCAGTTTTTTCAGGGTCGCGTCGGCCTCGTCGACAGCCAGGCGCGCCTGCGCGCCGTCGAGTTCCGCCAGCACCTGACCGGCGCGCACTGTGTCACCCTCCTCGATATCGATGCGCAGCAGCACGCCGCCAGTCTTGGCCACGACATCGGTTTCATGGTCGGCTTCCAGCGCCGCGGTGCCGACGTAGCTGGCGGCGATCGGCGCGAGCCGCGCGGCGGCGACAGCCACCGGCACTGCGGCTGTTGCTGCGGATGCGGACGGCGTCTGCGAATGACCCGCGCCGCATCCGTGCAGAAGAAAAAGCGCGGGCAGCAGGATCGAAACCGGCAGCAGGCGGGCAATCATGATGCGTGCGGGCATGAAAAACGGCCCTCAAAATTAGTGTTGTATATGTGTATGACACTGGCTTGATCACCGCATGCGCCAGAAGTCACAAAGCGCGACTGTCAGCCGGCTGCATCAATCGGCAGCGCAGCGTGCCGCTTCAATTGACCCGCATGCCGGTCAATAACTAAACTCCCCAGTGCAATTGCCGCCGGCGCCCCGCCGCGGCCTTGGAGCCCCTGCATGAAGCCCGCCCCCGCGCGTCTCGCCGCGACGCTTGTCGCCATCGCTGTGCTGTCCGCGTGCAGCCACTCCGCACCGCCGCCGCCGCCACCGCCGCAGGTCGACGTGATGGTGGTGAAGCCCATCGATCTGCCGATCGTGCGCACCATGGTGGGGCGGCTGGCGCCGACGCTCGTCGCCCAGGTCAACGCACGCGTCACCGGCAACGTGCTGAGCAAGGATTATCGGGAAGGCGGCGACGTCAAGGCCGGGCAATTGCTGTTCCAGATCGACCCGGCGCCACTGCGGGCCGCGCTGGATGCGCAACTGGCGGCGCTGGCGCAGGCGCGCGCCAATGCGACCAACGCCGAGATGATCGCCACGCGCAACAAGGCGCTCGTGGCGCGCGGCCTGATCGCCCGGCAGACCTACGAAACCGAAGCTGCCAGCGCGCGTACCGCCGAAGCTGCGGTGAAGCAGGCCGCGGCCAATGTCGAAGCGGCACGGCTCAACCTGTCTTATGCGCGCGTCACCGCGCCGATCAGCGGCCGCGCCGGCATCGCCGACGTCACCGTCGGCGCGTTGGTGAGCGCCAGCGCGGGCACGCCGATGACCACCGTCGAGCGCATCGACCCGATCTACGCACTGTTCAGCGCACCCTATGCGCAAGTGGCGCCGCTGATCCAGGCCCAGGCCAGCGGCGCATACGACAGCGCCGGCAGTGCGCCACGTGTGCGCCTGCTGCTGCCCGATGGCCAGACCTACGCCGAAACCGGCAAGCTCGATTTCACCGACATGGCGGTCGACCCCGCCACTGGCGCGGTGCAGTTGCGCGCGGTGTTTCCCAATCCGCAGCGTATTCTGCTGCCCGGCCTGTTCGTGACGGTGAAACTCGACGTCGGCATGCTCAAGCACGTGTTCCTGGTGCCGCAACAGGCGGTGCAGCGCGACGCGAAAGGCGCTTTCGTGTACGTGCTCGGCCGCGGCGACAAGGTCGAGCAACGACAGGTCGTACTGGGTGAAATGCACGGCGCCGACTGGGTGGTGCGCAAGGGCCTGACCGATGCCGAACGCGTCATCGTCGACGGCGTGCAGAAGGTGCATCCGGGTGTCATCGCACGCGCGGTGGGCGTGCCGGCCGCCTCCATCTCCGCGCACTGAGGAGCGTGCGCCATGCCCAAATTTTTCATCGATCGCCCGGTCTTCGCCTGGGTGATCGCCATCCTGATCTGCCTGGCCGGCGCCACGGCGATCCTGCGGCTGCCCATCGAGGCTTATCCCGACATCGCGCCGCCCAGCGTGGTGATCAGCGCCGCCTACCCGGGCGCCAGCGCGCAAGTGGTCCAGCAGGCGGTCACCCAGGTGATCGAGCAGCAGCTGACCGGACTCAACAAGCTGCTGTATTTCAGCTCCAGTTCCAGCGCCGACGGCAGCGCCAACATCACCGTCACCTTCGAGAGCGGCACCAATCTGGACATCGCTGCGGTGCAGGTGCAGAACCGCGTGGCTGTGGCCGAGCCGCAGTTGCCCTCCGAGGTGCAGGCGCTGGGTGTGCAGGTCAACAAGGCCAATGCCGGGTTCCTGGAAGTCGTGGCGCTGCGTTCCAGCAATCCCAACATCGACACGTATGCGCTCAACAATCTGCTGGCCTCGCGGGTGCTGGATCCGATCGAACGCATCCCCGGCATCGGCAGCGCCCATCAGTTTGGCTCCGAATACGCGATGCGTATTTGGCTGAACCCGCTGAAGCTGCAGGGTTACGGCCTCTCGGCGACGGACGTGCTTAACGCGGTGAGGAGCCAGAACATCCAGACCGCGGCCGGTTCGCTGGGCGCAGCGCCGGCGGTGCCCGGGCAGGCGCTCACCGTCACCGTCAACGGCGAGAGCCGCTTCAGCACGCCGCAGCAGTTCGAGAACATCATCCTGCGCACCAACAGCGATGGCACCACGGTGCGCCTGAAGGACGTCGCGCGTGTCGAGCTGGCGCCCTATAGCTACGGCTTCATGAGCTTGTACAACGGCAAGCCCGTGGCCGGCATGGGCCTGCAACTGCTGCCCGGTGCCAACGCATTGAACGTAGCCAAGGCGGTGCGCGCCAAGATGGACCAGTTGCAGCAGAATTTCCCGCAGGGCGTCACCTGGTTCTCGCCGTACGACAGCACCACCTTCGTCAAGATTTCCATCGACGAAGTGGTGAAGACGCTGTTCGCGGCGATGGCGCTGGTGTTCCTGGTGATCTACCTGTTCCTGCAGAACCTGCGCGCCACGCTGATTCCCTCGCTGGTGGTGCCGGTGGCGCTGCTGGGTACTTTCGCCGGGCTGTACATAGCCGGATTCTCGATCAACATCCTGACCCTGTTCGCAATGGTGCTGGCCATCGGCCTGGTGGTCGACGACGCCATCGTGGTGGTGGAAAACGTCGAGCGCCACATTTCCGAGGAAGGTCTGGCGCCGCGCGAGGCCACCATCGTGGCCATGCAGCAAATCACCGGCGCGATCGTCGCCATCACCCTGGTGCTGGCGGCGGTATTCATCCCGGCCGGCCTGCTCACCGGCAGCGTGGGCGTGATCTACCGTCAGTTTTCGCTGACCATCGCCATTGCCATGCTGTTGTCGGCGACTTTGGCGCTGAGCTTCACGCCGGCGCTGTGCGCCAGCCTGATCAAGCCCAACCAGAAGCACAATCGTCTGCTGGGCTGGTTCAACCGGCTGTTCGCCTGGGCACAGCGTGCGTACATGACGCGCGTACGCCACGCGGTGCGCCACACGCCGCGCTGGATGCTGCTGTATCTGGTGCTGATCCTGGGCGCGGCGTGGCTGTTCACGCGCCTGCCCTCCAGCTTCCTGCCCGAGGAGGACCAGGGCTACGCGCTGGCCATCGTGCAACTGCCGCCTGGCGCCACCCTCAATCGCACCATCGCCGTGATGGGTCAGATCAAGAACATCGTGATCAAGAATCCGGCGGTGACCGGCATGATGGAAATCGCCGGCTTCAGCTTCATCGGTTCCGGCGAAAACACCGGCATGGGCTTCATCCGTCTGAAGCCGTGGAGCGAGCGCACCAAAGCTGACGAGCAGATCGGTCCGTTCATGCAATGGGCCAACCGCTCGCTGAGCGGTATCAAGGGCGCGCAGATCTTCGTAGTCAACCTGCCGACCATTCGCGGCCTCAGCCAGTTCGGCGGATTCGACATGGAACTGGAGGATCGCGCCGGCCTGGGCCATGCCAAGCTGATGCAGGCCATGGGCACGCTGCTGGGCAAGGCCGCCCACAACCCGGCGTTGGCCGACGTGCGTCCCAACGGCCTGCCGCCGGCGCCGCAACTGCAGATGACCGTCGATCGCGTACAGGCCGCGTCGATGGGCCTGACGGTCGGCGATGTCTACAACGCCTTGCAGTTGATGCTGGCGCCGGTGTTCGTCAACGATTTCAACTACCAGGGTCGCGTGCTGCGCGTGCTGATCGAAGCCGATGCGCCGTTCCGGATGGGTCCGCAGGATCTGGACGACTTCTATACCGCCAGCAGCAGCGGTGCCATGGTGCCGCTGTCCACGGTGGTGCACACCAAGTGGACGCTGGGCTCGCCGACGCTGACGCGCTACAACGGATACGGATCGATCGAGATCGTGGGTAACGCCGCGCCCGGTTACAGCTCAGGACAGGCGATGACGACCATGCAAGACATCGTCCGCAACGACCTGCCGCGCGGCATCGGCTACGAGTGGACCGGGCAGTCCTACCAGGAAGTGCTGTCCGGCCAGCAGGCGCCTATCCTCTACACGCTGTCGATGGTCGTGGTGTTCCTGGCGCTGGCGGCACTGTACGAAAGCTGGTCGATTCCCATTGCCGTGCTGCTGGTGGTGCCGATGGGCGTGCTGGGCTCGCTGCTGCTGACCTGGCTGCGCGGCTTGCCCGATGACATCTACTTCAAGGTGGGTCTGATCGCGATCATCGGCCTGTCGGCCAAGAACGCCATCCTGATCGTGGAATTCGCGCGCGAGCAGCAACTCAAGGGCGTGGGTCTGATCGCCGCCACGCTGGAGGCGGCGCGACTGCGCCTGCGGCCGATCCTGATGACCTCGATCGCCTTCATCCTGGGCGTGCTGCCGCTGGCCATCAGCAGCGGCGCCGGCGCCAATAGCCGGCACTCGATCGGCACCGGCGTGATCGGCGGCATGCTCGGCGCCACGGTCATCGGCCTGCTGCTGATCCCGGTGTTCTACGTGGTGGTGCGCAGGCTCGCCGGCGACAAGACCGACGGCACCGAGGCCACCGGCGAGGATGTGATCCGGCCGTTCGATTGAGTCACCGTGTGCCGCGCGGATCCGCCGGCACGGTGCGCGGCCGTGCCGCTCACGCCGGCATGCAATGCTGCAGCAGCAACTGCAGCCGTTCGCCGCCCTGCCAGGTGTCGATGGCCAGACGGTACGCCGCGCGCAGCCGCGGCGGCGGCGCTGGACCTACGGGATCGAACTGCACCGCATCCAGCTCGGGACCGCCCGGCAATGGACGCAGACGCAATCGCCAGTGCCCCGCGCCGATCACGCGCCAGCGCAGGCAGTCGAACCGGCCCTCGAACAGCGGCTCGGCGAAATCCTGCCCCCACGGACCGCCGTCGCGCAGCGCACGCGCCAGTTCGAGCGAATATTCCTCAGGCTCCAGTTCGCCGTCGGTAAGCAGCTGCGGATCCAGCGCATCTTCCCCCAGCCGCGCACGGACCGCCTGGTCGAACAGCATCGCGAGACGCTCGAAATCCCGCGCACGCAGCGACAGCCCCGCAGCCATGGCGTGCCCGCCGTAGCGCAGCAGCAGGTCGGGGTGCGCGGCGTCGATATCGGCCAGCACGTCGCGCACGTGCAGCCCGGCGATCGAACGCGCCGAGCCGCGCAGCTCGCCGGCGGCGCCCGCCGCCGGCGCGCAGGCCAGTACCGGGCGATGCAGCCGCTCCTTCAGCCGCGACGCCACCAAGCCCACTACGCCTTCGTGCCAGTCGTGATGGAACAGCGCGATCCCGGCACGCGTCGCCGTCGGTGCATCCAACAATTCCAGCGCGGCGTCCAGCATGCCGGCCTGCAGCTCCCGCCGGTCGGCGTTGATGGCGTGCAGCCGTGCCGCCAGCGCCAGCGCGCGTTGCGCATCGTCGCTGAGCAGGCATTCGATGCCGATGCGCATGTCTTCGAGCCGACCGGCGGCATTGATCCGCGGTGCCAGCGCATAGCCCAGATCGGCGGCGGTGGCCACGCGCGGATCGCGTCCGCTGACGGTGAACAGCGCGCGCACGCCGGCGCAGGCGTAGCCGCTGCGCATGCGCGCCAGCCCGGCGCGCACCAAGGCACGGTTGTTGCCGTCCAGCGGCACCAAGTCGGCCACCGTGCCGAGCGCCACCAGATCGAGCAGACCGGCCAGATCCGGCTCCTCCGCTGCGCTACCATCCTGCCCGCGCAGCGCCGCACGCACCGCCAGCAGCAGGTAGAACATCACTCCGACGCCGGCCAGCGCCTTGCTGGGAAAGCGATCGCCCGGCAGATTGGGGTCGAGCACGGCGTCGGCCGACGGCAGTCCGGCGCCCGGCAGATGGTGGTCGGTCACCAGCACGCGTGCGCCGCGGGCGCGGGCCGCGGCCACGCCGGCATGCGCGGCGATGCCGTTGTCGACGGTGATCAGCAGATCCGGCATCCGTTGCAGCGAATCCACCAGCGCCGGCGAGAGCCCGTAGCCGTGGCGCAGGCGGTGCGGCACGGCGTAGTCCACGTGGCGCGCACCCAGTCGCCGCAACCCGCGCACTGCCAGCGCGGTGGCGGTGGCGCCGTCGCAATCGTAATCACCGACGACCAAAATGGCTGCGTCCCGCGCCAACGCATCAAGCACCAGGGCAACGGCGGCGTCAATGCCCGAAAGCTTCCGCGGGTCGTGCAGGCCGGCCAGACGCGGCTCCCGGCTTTCGCTATCGAGCGCACCGCGCGCCGCGTATACCCGCGCCATGACCGGATGAGCGTCATGCGGCGGCGACCAGCCTTCCGGCAACGGGCGACGCAGCAGCCGCATCACGGCTGCCATGCGCGCCGCCAGAACCGCCAGCGCTGGCCGCTCGTGACGTGCCAGCGCCGGCCGTCCAGGAACGCCAGCTCCAGGCTGTCGCCGCGGCGCATGCGGCGCATGGCGCCCGCCAACTGCGCACCGACGCGCGGCGCATCGGCAGCGGCAAGATCCAGCCAGAGTGCGCCAGTGCCCGCTGCCTGCGTCGGGTCATCGATGAGCGCCACTTGTGCGTGCAACGCAAGTGCCCGCGCCACGGCATCCCGGCTCAGCAGCGCGGCCAGCGCGGTGCGCGGCCGCGCCGGCAGCGCACCGCCACCCCAGAACCACAGCGCGTTGATGGGCGGCAGTCCGGCGGTGATGCGCGCGCGATTGCGCGGATGCTGATGCAGCAAGATCTGTAACTCGTTGAACAGCGCACGCCAGCGTCGCCCTTGCGCACCCTGTGGCAGATGCGTCAGCAGCGACTGGCCCAGTACCTGTTCGGGTGTAGCGAACGCCGGCAGCGGCGTGCCTTCGCGCAGGCGCAGTTGCCAGCGCGAGGGCGCGCTGATCTCGAGCAACATGCCGGCGTCGCCTAGTACCGGGCGCAGCGGCCGCGCCAACTCCTCGGATTCCTCCGCGGCGAGCGCCATCTCGCCCCAAGCCAGCAGGCGCGCGCCATTGGCATCCGGCTGCACGTACACCGGGTCGGCGCATAACCACACGCTGCCGCCGGCATCGTGCGCGGCGGCCTCGCGCAACAGTGCCGCGGCCGGTAACCCTGCGGCGGGCAGCGCGAAGGCATCGGCCAGGGCCGGCAGCAGACCGGCCGCCCGCGCGGGCAGCACATCGGCCCGCCCCAGCAGGCGCGGCAGACCCTCCACGCCATCGAGGCGCGCCAGCGGCGGCAGCAGCAGGGTTTGACTGGGCATCGGGCGAGCCTAGCGCGCCGGCAAGCGCGGTCAAGCGCCCAGCGCCTCGGCCTGTGCGTAGAGCGCCAGCCACTGCGCCTCGAGCACGTCATGCTCGGCGCGCAGCGCGCCCTGCTCCTGCAGCAACTGCGGCACGTGCGCGGGCTCGCGCGTGTAGAGATCGCCATCGGCCAGCAGCGTCTCGATGGCATGCAAACGCTCGGTCAATACCTGCATGCGCTGCTCGGCCCGCTGCATCTGTTGACGCAACGGACGCAGGCGCTCGCGCTGCTGCGCCGACTGTCGCCGGCGTTCGGCTGCATCCGCTGCCTGCGTGTCGCCGCGCGGCGCTGCGGCGCGCGCATCGCCGCCGGAAGCGGGCTCGAAGCGCAGACGCGCGTAATCATCCAAATCACCCTCATAGGGCACGACGCTGCCATCGGCGACGCACCAGAAACGCTCGCAGACCAGGCCCAACAGATGACGGTCGTGCGCCACCAGGATCAGTGCGCCGGAATAGTCGTTGAGGGCGTCGGCCAACGCCTCGCGCATGTCCAGATCGAGATGGTTGGTGGGTTCGTCCAATACCAGCAGATTGGGCTGCTGCCAGGCGATCAGTGCCAGCGCCAGCCGCGCGCGCTCGCCACCGGAAAACGTATCGACCGTCTCGAAGGCGCGTTCGCCGGCGAAATCCCAGCGTCCCAGCCAGTCACGCAGTGCCTGCGCGGCGACGCCGGGCGCACGCTCGGACAAGTGCTCGTAAGGCGTGGCGCCGGCGCGCAGACTCTCGACGGTGTGCTGGGCGAAGTAGCCGATGCGCGCGTCCTTGTGCGTCTCGCGCGTGCCGGCCAGTGCGGGCAGGTCACCAACCAGGGTCTTGACCAGGGTGGACTTGCCGGCACCATTGCGACCCAGCAAGCCGATGCGATCGCCGGCCTCGATGCGCAGTCGCAGTCCACGCAGCACCGGCTGCCCTGGCGCGTAGCCGGCATCCAGCCCATCGAGTTGCAGCATCGAGGTGGGCAGGCGCGGCGGCGGCGGAAACGCGAAGCTGCAGGCGCGTGCGGCGCGCACCGCCTCGGTGCCAGCCAGCTTCTGCAGGCGCTTGATGCGCGACTGCGCCTGCTTCGCCTTGCTGGCCTTGGCCTTGAAACGATCGACGAAGGACTGCAGATGCGCGCGCTCGGCCGCCTCGCGCGCGTAGGCCAGTTGCTGCTGGCGCATATGCTCGGCGCGCTGGCGTTCGAACGCGCTGTAGTTGCCGCTGTACAGCAGTGCGCGACCGCTGTGTAGATGCAGCACGTGCGAAACCACGCCATCGAGAAATTCGCGATCGTGTGAAATCACCAGCAGCGTGCCCGGATAGCGACGCAGCCACTGCTCCAGCCACAGCACCGCGTCGAGGTCGAGGTGGTTGGTGGGTTCATCCAGCAGCAACAGATCCGACGGCGCCATCAGGGCGCGGGCGAGATTCAGGCGCACGCGCCAACCGCCCGAAAATTGGGCCACGGCGCGCGCATGCGTTTGCGCCGCGAAGCCTAGGCCGTGCAGCAGGCGCCCGGCGCGCGCGCGCGCGTCATAGCCATGCAGCGCCTCGATGCGCGCATGCGCCGCCGCCGCGTCCGTGCTGTCGCCCCGCGCCTCGGCGTCGGCGGCAGCCTGCAGCGCCGCCGCGACTTCGGTATCGCCGCCCAGCACGTAGTCGAGCGCGGCATCCGGCAATTCCGGGGTTTCTTGCGCCACGCTGGCCATGCGCAGATTTGCCGGCAGCGTCAGGCCGCCGTGATCCGGTTCGATACGGCCTTGCAGCGCGGCAAATAGGCTGGACTTGCCGCTGCCGTTGCGCCCCACCACGCCGACGCGCCCGCCGGCATGCAGCGTGACGTTCACTTCCGAAAGCAGCACCCTGCCGCCGACGCGCAGGGCGAACTCGCGCAGCGCGATCACACGTAGCGCACGCCGATGATGTCGTAGCAGCGGATGCCCGATGGCGCGTTGAAATCGACCGAATCGCCTTCGTTCCTGCCGATCAGGCTGCGCGCGAACGGGCTGCTCACGGACAGCAATCCGGCCTTGATATCGGCTTCGAGGTCGCCGACGATCTGGTATGTCACGCGCTCCCCGCTGTCGGCATCCTCCAGCTCGATGATGGCGCCGAAAACGATGCGCGGTGCCGCGTTCAGGCGCGCCACGTCGATGATCTCGGCGAAAGACAAGGCGGCCTCCAGTTCGTTGATGCGCCCTTCGATGAAACCCTGCAGCTCGCGCGCGGCGTGGTACTCGGCGTTCTCCTTGAGATCGCCGTGTGCCCGTGCCTCGGCGATGGCGGCGATGATACGCGGACGCTCGCTGCTCTTGAGACGCTCGAGCTCCGCGCGCAGCCGCTCGGCACCCTGTCGGGTCATGGGGGTCCGCTTCGTGCTCATGCTTGCAGCTCCCGATGCAGTTCCTGCAGGCTGTGCACCTCGCCCTGGCCACGGAAGTCCAGCGAGTGCAGCAGGGCGCGCGCGCCCGCGATGGTGGTGGAATACGTGACGCGCAGTTGCAGCGCCTCGCGGCGGATCGAGAACGAATCGGCGATGGCCTGCTTGCCCTCGGTGGTGTTGACGATGAACACGATTTCTCCGTTCTTGATCAGATCGACGATGTGCGGGCGGCCTTCGAGTACCTTGTTGATGCGCTGGCAGGGCACGCCATGGCCACTGAGAAACGCGGCAGTGCCGCCGGTGGCGACCAGACTGTAACCGCGGCGCAGCAGCTCCAACGCCACCGGCAGCAGGCGTTGCTTGTCGGCATCGCGCACCGACAGAAAGGCCTTGCCCACCGGTGGTGCTTTGATGCTGGCGGCTTCGTGGGCGCGCGCGAAGGCGGCGCCGAAACTGCGGCCGACGCCCATCACCTCGCCGGTGGAACGCATTTCGGGGCCGAGGATGGGATCGACGTTCTGGAACTTGGCGAATGGGAAAATGGCTTCTTTCACCGAGAAATAGCCGGGTATCACCTCGCCCGTCACGCCCTGCTCGGCCAGCGTGCGTCCGGCCATGCAGCGCGCGGCAATCTTGGCCAGCGGCACACCGGTGGCCTTGGACACGAACGGCACCGTGCGCGAGGCGCGCGGGTTGACCTCGAGGATGTAGATGTCCTCGCCCTGCACCGCGAACTGGGTGTTCATCAGTCCGTTGACCTTGAGCGCACGCGCCAGTTGGGCGACCTGCTCGCGCAGCCGCATCTGGATGGCCGGCGGTAGAGAGTACGGCGGCAACGAGCAGGATGAGTCGCCGGAGTGCACGCCGGCTTCCTCGATGTGCTCCATGATGCCGCCGACCACGATCTGGCCGCCGGCATCGGCGATGATGTCGACGTCGACCTCTATGGCATTGTCGAGAAAACGGTCGAGCAGCACTGGCGAGTGCTCGGACACGCGTACCGCATCGCGGATGTAGCGTGCGAGGTCCGCATCGGAGTACACCACCTCCATGGCGCGTCCGCCCAGCACGTAGCTGGGGCGCACCACCAGCGGATAGCCGATCTCGCGCGCCTGCAGCAGCGCCTGCTCGGCGTTGCGCGCGGTGCGGTTGGCCGGTTGCAGCAGACCCATCGCCCCGACCAGCTTCTGAAAGCGCTCGCGGTCCTCGGCCAGGTCAATCGAATCCGGACTGGTGCCGATCACCGGCGCGCCACCCGCCTCCAGCGCCTGCGCCAGCTTCAGTGGCGTTTGTCCGCCGTACTGCACGATCACGCCGACGGGCTTTTCCAGCGCCACGATTTCCAGCACGTCCTCCAGCGTCAGCGGCTCGAAGTACAGACGGTCGGAGGTGTCGTAATCGGTCGAGACGGTCTCCGGATTGCAGTTGACCATGATGGTCTCGAAGCCGTCCTCGCGCAGAGCCAGCGCGGCGTGCACGCAGCAGTAGTCGAACTCGATGCCCTGGCCGATGCGGTTGGGTCCGCCGCCCAGCACCATGATCTTCCTGCGATCGGTGGGCGCCGCCTCGCATTCGTCCTCGTAGGTCGAGTACATGTACGCCGTGGTGGCGGCGAACTCGGCGGCGCAGGAATCCACGCGCTTGTACACGGGCCGCACGCCCAGCGCATGGCGCAACGCGCGCAGTGCGGCTTCGTCGGTTCCCGACAACTGCGCCAAGCGCGCGTCGGAAAAACCGAGCCGCTTCAACTCCCGTAGGCGCGCGGCATGCAGCGCTTTCAGCCCGCCCTCGCGCACCCGCGCCTCTTCGCGCACGATGTCCTCGATGGCGGCTAGAAACCACGGATCAATGCGGGTATGGCCGTGCACTTCCTGCAGCGTCATGCCGACGCGGAAGGCATCCGCCACGTAGAACAGACGCTCCGATCCCGGCTCGCGCAGTTCGCGCCGCAATCGCGCCAGATCCTCGGCATTGGCGAGATCCAGGCCGGTCGGATCGAGTCCGGTCTTGCCGGTTTCCAGACTGCGCAGCGCCTTCTGCAGCGACTCGTGCATGCTGCGGCCGATCGCCATCACCTCGCCCACCGACTTCATCTGCGTGGTCAGGCGCGCATCGGCAGCGGGAAATTTCTCGAAAGCGAAGCGCGGAATCTTGGTGACCACGTAATCGATGCTGGGTTCGAAGCTGGCCGGCGTGCGGCCGCCGGTGATTTCGTTGCGCAGCTCGTCCAGCGTGTAGCCCACCGCCAGCTTGGCCGCGACCTTGGCGATCGGAAAGCCGGTGGCCTTGGAGGCCAGTGCCGAGGATCGCGACACGCGCGGATTCATCTCGATGACGACCACGCGGCCGTTCTCGGCGTTGACGCCGAATTGCACGTTGCTGCCACCGGTGTCGACGCCGATCTTGCGCAGCACGGCGATGCTGGCATCGCGCAGGCGCTGGTATTCCTTGTCGGTCAGCGTCTGCGCCGGCGCGACGGTGATACTGTCGCCGGTGTGCACGCCCATCGGGTCGAGGTTCTCGATCGAGCAGACGATGATGCAGTTGTCCGCGCGATCGCGCACCACCTCCATCTCGAATTCCTTCCAGCCCAGCACCGACTCCTCGACCAGCACCTCGTGCACCGGCGAGAGCTCCAGGCCGCGCTTGACGATCTCTTCGAACTCCTCGCGGTTGTAGGCAATGCCGCCGCCGCTGCCGCCCAGGGTGAAGCTGGGGCGGATGATGGTCGGGTAGCCCACGCGCGCCTGGATCTCTAGCGCCTGTTCGAAGTTCCTGGCGATCGCGGCCCGGGGACACTCCAGCCCGATCTCCTGCATGGCGATGCGAAACAGCTCGCGGTCCTCGGCCATGCGGATGGCCGCGCGCGAGGCGCCGATCATCTCGACGCCGTGCTGCTCGAGAACGCCATTGTCGGCAAGGTCCAGCGCGCAGTTCAGCGCCGTCTGTCCGCCCATCGTCGGCAGCAGCGCGTCGGGCTTCTCCTTGGCGATGATGCGCGCAACCGACTGCCAGGTGAGCGGCTCGATGTACACCGCGTCGGCCATCTCAGGGTCGGTCATGATCGTCGCCGGGTTGCTGTTGACCAGCACCACGCGATAACCCTCTTCGCGCAGCGCCTTGCAGGCCTGCGCGCCGGAGTAGTCGAACTCGCAAGCCTGGCCGATCACGATCGGACCGGCGCCGATCAGCAGGATGGTTTTGAGGTCGGTGCGTTTGGGCATGGTCAGATCCGGGACTCGGGACTCGGGACTCGGGACTCGGATTCGAGCTTCCGGCACAGGGCTTGATGCAGGCGCGCAAGCATCTGCCCGACTCGATCGCAAAGCTCCGATGCGGCAGCACTATCGGCTTCGGCAGCCAAACCAAAATCCCGCGACAAGAGCAACTGAGTCTGCACTTCAGCGGTGGAGCCCAGCGCCATCGAGACGAAGCGCGCGTAGTCTTTCAGCGAACTGCGGGCATTGCCCTCCGCAATATTGGAGGGTATGGAAACCGCCGCGCGCTGCAACTGCGCCGTGAGGCCGTAGCGTTCTTCGCGCGGGGAAGCGGCGGTCAGCTCATAGACCGTGCGGGCCAGCTGCATCGCCAGCTGCCAGACCTCGAGCTCGCGGAAATGCGATGCGGTCATCGCCCTCCTCCCGAGTCCCGAGTCCCGAGTCCCGAGTCCCGCATCATGTCGATGAACCGATCGAACAAGCCCGAGACATCGTGCGGCCCCGGCGAGGCCTCGGGATGGCCCTGGAAACCGAAGGCCGGTGCGTCGATCAGCTCGATGCCCTGATTGGAGCCGTCGAACAGCGAGCGGTGGGTGACGCGCACGTCGGCAGGCAGCGTTGCCTCGTCGACGGCGAAGCCGTGGTTCTGGCTGGTGATCAGCACGCGGCCGCTGGCCAGTTCCTGCACCGGATGGTTGGCGCCGTGATGGCCGAACTTCATCTTCAGCGTCCTTCCGCCCGCCGCCAGGCCCAGCAACTGGTGACCGAGGCAGATGCCGAACAGCGGCACGCGGCGCGCCAGGAATTCGCGAATGGCCGCGATGGCGTAATCGCAGGGTTCCGGGTCGCCGGGGCCGTTGGACAGGAACACGCCGTCGGGCTTCAGCGCCAGCACCTCGGCCGCGGACGTCTGCGCCGGCACCACGGTCAACGCGCAGCCGCGGTCGGCCAGCAGGCGCAGAATGTTGCGCTTGACGCCGAAATCGTAGGCGATGACACGGAATCGCGATGCCGGACGGGCAACAGTACCGCGGTCGAGATCGAGACTGCCGTCCTCCCAGCGATAGGCCGTGCGCGTGGTGACGACACGCGCCAGATCCATGCCGGCCAGCCCCGGAAAGCCGCGCGCGGCGGCCAGCGCGCGCTCCGCCGCATCGGGCTGCACCGCCTCGGGACCGGCCATGATGCAGCCGGCTTGCGCGCCGTTGTCGCGCAGGATGCGCGTCAGCTTGCGCGTATCCAGGCCGGCGATGCCGACGACGCCATGCCGCGCGAGGCAGGCCGGCAGACTCTCCTGACTGCGCCAATTGCTGGGCAGCCGCGGCACGTCACGTACGATCAGCCCGGCCGCGTGCACGGCAGCGGACTCGGCATCGGCTGCGTTGCAACCGGTATTGCCGATGTGCGGATAGGTCAGGGTGACGATCTGCCGGGCGTAGGACGGATCGCTGAGTATCTCCTGGTAGCCGGTGATGGCGGTGTTGAACACCACCTCGCCCACGGTCTGGCCGGGCGCGCCAACGCCGATGCCCTGGAAGATCGTGCCGTCTTCGAGGGCCAGCAGGGCGGGAACGTGCATGCGGATGCGCCTTCTGGATGCGACAAGACCCACGGTCCAGCGCTGGGCGCGACCGTAGGGTGGGGGTTCAACAGGCGAGTGTGGATTGTAGAGACTGGGCGTCGCGAAGTCACGCGCGGGCAGGCTTTATCGAGCGCGCGGCATCGCCCACCGCCGCTAGAGCATGTGGCGATGCCGCCCGTCCCGACGCTACTTACGCCAGTGGCCGGCCGCAAGCGGACAGCCGCGGGCATCCCCAGACGGGAAAGTGAACGCTTGACTAGGCCTCTGCTGAGTTTCCCGGACGTCTGCGGACGTGCTCGGAATGACAAATGGTGCCCGGGGCCGGACTCGAACCGGCACGGCCTCGCGGCCTGCGGATTTTAAGTCCGCTGCGTCTACCGATTTCGCCACCCGGGCGGCACGCGATACGCCATCCGGAACATATATCCGGTGAGTGGAGGCCAGGGTCGGAATTGAACCGGCGTAGGCGGCTTTGCAGGCCGCTGCATGACCACTCTGCCACCTGGCCTCGGATGCACGCTCGCGCTGCGATTGTGGCGCTTGAACCCGGAAAAAACAAAACCCCGGTGCACCGAGGTTTTGAGGAATCTGGAGCGGGAAACGAGACTCGAACTCGCGACCCCGACCTTGGCAAGGTCGTGCTCTACCAACTGAGCTATTCCCGCGCGTGAACCTGAAATTGTAAAGGCGCGATCGCGCCTGTCAACCCCTGCGGTCGTCCCTCTGTTCGATCAGTAGAGGCCAGGCGGCGCGCAGGTAGCCGAATCCCGATGCCAGCGTCAGGGCCGCCGCCAGCAGCAGAAGCGTCTCGCCCACTTTGTAGAACCGCAACGTGCCCGCATCGTGTTCGACCAGCAGCACGATGATGGCCACGAACTGCACCACCGTTTTCAACTTGCCGATCAAGCGCACGCGCACACGCGCGCGCTGACCCAGTTCGGCCATCCATTCGCGCAACGCCGACACGCCGATCTCGCGGCCGACGATCACCGCGGCGGTCAGCGCCAGCAGTGCCGTCGGATGGTCGGCCACCAGCAGGAACAGTGTCACCGTCACCATGAGCTTGTCGGCGACCGGATCGAGAAAAGCTCCGAACGCGGAAGTCTGGCGCAGGCGTCGCGCCAGCCAGCCATCCAGCCAGTCGGTCAGGGCCGCGGCGACGAAGACCATGGCAGCGGCCAGGCTCGAGAAACGCCACGGGATATAGAACACCACCACGATCACAGGCAGCAGCAAGATTCGGAACAGCGTGAGCCAGGTGGGCAGGTTGATGCGCATGCGAACGACTTCAGACGATGTGCGAGTGTGGCATGCGCATCGGTGCGGCGTCAGCCGTGCAACGCCGCATAGATGCGGTTGGCCAGATTGCGGTCGATCCCGTTGACGCGCGCGATTTCCTCGACACCCGCCGCCTCGAGCCCCGCCAATCCTCCGAAGGCCTCCAGCAGCGCGCGGCGCCGGCGTGGTCCGATACCCGGAATCTCCTGCAGCACACTGCGCTCGCGCGTAGCCTCTCGCCGGCGCCGGTGCGCACCGATGGCGAAGCGGTGCGCTTCGTCGCGGACGGCGTTGACCAGTTGCAGGGCCGGCGAGGCGCTGCCGGGATGCAGTTCGCCGCTGCCGTGCGCCAGCACCAGCGTTTCCTCGCCGCTGCGTCGCGCCGGTCCCTTGGCCACGCCGACGACCGGCAGATCCGTGACGCCGAGCGCCTGTAGCGCGCGCTCGGCGCGCGCCACCTGTCCGGCGCCGCCGTCGATCAGCAGTAGATCCGGACTGCTCCATTCGCCGCCCTGCACGGCGCGCCGGAAGCGCCGCGTCAATGCCTGCTCCATGGCCGCGTAGTCATCACCCGCGGCGATGCCGGAGATATTGAACTTGCGGTAATGACCCTTCATCGGCCCATCGCGTCCGTAGGCAACACAGGAGGCCACCGTGGCTTCGCCTTGTGTGTGGCTGATGTCGAAGCATTCGATGCGCGCGGGAATCCGCGGCAGACGCAGGCACTGCGCGAGGTCGGCAAAGCGCGCATCGAGCGTTTGCCGGCTGGCGATGCGCGCGGCCAGCCCGGCCGCGGCGTTGCGGAGCGCCAGTTCGAGAAAGCGTGCGCGGTCGCCGCGCACCTGGCTCTTGATGAGCACGACGCGCCCGGCGTGCGCGGCAAGGGCCTCGGCCAGCAGCACGGACTGATCCGGTTCGTGCGCGACGATGAGCTCCGCGGGCGCTGGATGTTCGCTGTAATACTGCGCGATGAACTGCGCGAGCAACGCCGCCGGTGAAGGCTCTTCCACGCCAAGGCGGGGGAAGAAATCGCGTGAGCCGAGCGCCATGCCATTGCGGAAGAACAACACGCTGACGCACGCGCTTTCGCCCTGTATGGCGCAGGCCAGCACATCCATGTCGGCGCTGGCGCCGACCACGTAGTGCGCGCCCTGCACGGCCCGCATCGCCTGGATCTGGTCGCGCAGGCGTGCGGCGCGCTCGAAGCGCTGCTCGACGCTCGCCTGACGCATGGCATCGGATAGCTCGTCGATCACCGCGCTGCTGCGGCCCTGCAGAAACATGCGCACATGGCGCACATCCTGTGCGTACTCGGCGGGTGCGATCATGGCGACACAGGGAGCGCTGCAGCGTGCGATCTGATACTGCAGGCAGGGCCGCGTGCGGTTGCGGAAAAAACTGTCTTCGCAGCCGCGCACGCGGAACAGCTTGTGCAGCAGGTTCAGACTCTCGCGCACCGCAGCGCTGCTCGGAAACGGCCCGAAATACTCGTCCGACGCTCCGCGCGCGCCTCGGTGATAGGCCATGCGCGGATACTCTGGATGCGCCGAGAGCAGCACCCACGGATAGCTTTTGCCGTCTCGCAGCAGAATGTTGTAGCGCGGCCGCAGCTGCTTGATCAGCTGCGCTTCCAGCATCAACGCCTCGCTCTCGGTGCGGGTGACGGTGGTCTCCATGCGCGCGATCTGCGCCACCATCGCGGCGACGCGCGGCTCCATCGGCGGACGCATGAAATAACTGCTGACGCGCTTCTTGAGGTTGCCGGCCTTGCCGACATACAGCAGCGTCTCGCGCGCGTCGTACATGCGGTAGACGCCTGGCGCATGTGTCAGGTTGCGAACGAAATCCTTGCCGTCGAACGCGGCGTCGTGCTGTTCGTACATGCCTGGATCTTACGCGCCGATGGTGAACTTCCCCAGCATTGCACTGTCCAGATCGAGACGGTGCACCTGATGCGCATTACGCTCGACGATCCACAGCATGCGGCCGGCGATCGCCAGTGCCGCGGGCTCCTGCAGGCTCTGCGGCAGGACCAATGTCTGCACGCTCCAGTTCGGGCGCCCGCTGGGCTGCATGCGGCAGACGCGACCGTTCAGCGTGTCGGCCACGTAGAGGGTACCGCCCGTATCGGAGACCAGCGCTTCCGGATGCGCGAATCGCGCCGCGTCGGCGCCGCCGTCGGCAAGACCCGACCGCCAGGGACCCGCGCCGGCCAGGGTTGTCAGTTGGCCATCGGCCAGGCGCACCGCGCGCACCGCATTGGCCCCGGCATCGGCTATCAGCAGGTGACCGCCGTGATAGGCCAACCCGACCGGTTGCGCCAGACCCGCCGCCAGCGCAGGGCCATCGCTGAAAGTATTCAGCCCGCTGCCGGCCAGCACTTCGACCTGTTCCGACGGCAAATCCATGCGCCAGATCTGCTGCTGGCCGGCCAGGCTGACATAGAGCTGGTTCTCGCGCAGCAGCAGCGCCCGCGGCGCGCTGATGGCAAGCGCGCGCGCGCCCACATCGGGTCGTGGCGAGTCATAGCCCAACCGGCCGCACCCCAGCACGGTTTCGATATGTCCGGATGCCAGGCGCACGCGGCGCACCGCGTGGTTGCCGGTGTCGGCCACGTAAAGCGAATCGCCGGCCAGTGCCAGGCCGGCGGGGTCGCAGAGTCCCGCATCGGTCAGGTTTCCATCCCAGAATCCTGGCGTGCCGGAACCGAATTGCCGCAGTACGCGGCCATCCGGCGCGCACTCCAGAATGCGGTTGCGGCTGCTGTCGCAGAGATAGACACGCTGCTCGCCCAGCGCAATGCCACCGGGAAAGCGCAGACTCATCTGCGGCTCGCCGCCCTCCACCCCGGGCGCCGCGTCGAAGCGCCGCAGGTCGCGCGCGGCGGCGTCGTCGAGCAGGTTGCCGACCAGGATTTCGAGATCATCGGCCAGGTCCTCGCCCTTGAGCAGCCGCGCCACGCGGCCTTCGCAGTCGATGACCACGGCGCTGGGCCAGGCTTCGATGCCGAACGCGCGCCACGCTTTCCAGGCGGCGTCATTGGCGACCGGCACGCGCAAGTGCAGGCGATGCGCGGCCTTGCTGACCACCAGCGACTGTCGCTGCGCGGTGTAGCGTGGCGTATGCACGGCCAGCAACACCATGCCGTCGTGAAAGCGCGTCGACAGTCGCTGCAGGCGCGGCAGCAGGTTGATGCTATGGATGTCGTCGCAATTCCAGAACAACAGGATCACGACGCGTCCGCGCAAGTCCGCGAGGGCGATGCGGCCGCGCGCATTGACCCAGTCCAGCGCATCGGCGGCAGACGGCGGCATGATCGTGGCGGACATGATGGCGGCTCCCCTAACGCGGCTGCGGCGCGCATTGCCGGCATGGTAGCCGGCGCGAACCGCACGCGCAGTCGCTCAACCGCAGCCGCGCAGAAAAGCCTCGGCCTGCACCAAATCCGCCTCGGTATCGATACCGGGCGGCAATGCGCCGGCGTACAGCGCGACGCGGATGCGATGGCCGTGCTCGAGCGCGCGCAACTGCTCCAGCGATTCGACGCGCTCCAGTGGCGTGGGCGTCAGTCCGGCAAAGCGGCGCAGGAATCCGGCACGGTACGCATACAGGCCAATATGGCGCAGCAGCGGCACGTCCGGCGGCAGTCGATCACGGCCGCGCGCCAACGCGTCGCGCGCCCACGGCAGTGGTGCGCGACTGAAGTACAGCGCGTATCCCCGCGTGTCGCGGACCAGCTTCACCACGTCGGGATCGAACCACTCCTCGACCGTGCCCAGCGGCACGGCCAGAGTCGCCATCGGGGCATCCCCGCTAGCCAGCGCGTCGACGACGGCATGTACGGCCGAGGCCGGCACGAAAGGTTCGTCGCCCTGCAGGTTGACCACGATACGTTCGTCTTCCCAGCCGCAGCGTTCGACGCATTCGGCCAGACGGTCGCTGCCGGAGACATGGTCCGCGCGCGTCATCACCGCCTGCACCGGGAGATCGCGGACCGCCGCGGCAATGCGCGCGTCGTCGGTGGCGACGATCACCGCTTCCGCATCCAGGGTCAATGCCCGGCGCGCCACGTGCCGGATCAACGGCTCGCCGGCCAGCAGGCGCAGCGGCTTGCCCGGCAGGCGGGTGGAGGCAAACCGTGCCGGAATCACCACCGTGAAGCGCGGCGGCAGCGGCTGGGCTGGCGGGCTCATGTCCCGATTCCGACGTCGAATCCAGCCTGCCGCGCCAGTACCTCGAAGCCCGGAAACGACGTGGCGACGTTCGCGCAGTCGCCGATGCGCACCGGCGCGTCCGCACGCAACGCGGCCACCGCCAGACTCATGGCGCAGCGGTGGTCGCCGTGGCTGTCCACGACGCCGCCGCGCAGCGTTCCACCCTCGATCACGGCGCCATCCGTGGTTTCCTCGACGCGTGCGCCCAATGCGCGCAAGGCCTGAGCCATCACGGCGATGCGGTCGGATTCCTTCACGCGCAGCTCAGCCGCGCCGCGCACGATCGTGCGCCCATGCGCCAGCGCCGCCGCCACGAACAACGCCGGAAACTCGTCGATCATGTCGGGCGCGTGCGCAACGGGCACTTCGATACCGCGCAGCGACGCGTGGCGCACGCGCAGATCAGCCACCGGCTCGCCGCCCTGCTGACGCGGCGCTTCGATGTCGATTTCGGCGCCCATGGCGCGCAACACGTCGAGCAGGCCGGTGCGACGCGCATTCATGCCTACGCCGGCGAGCACGATCTCGCTGCCGGGCACCAGGGTGGCGGCCACCATGAAGAACGCCGCTGATGAAAAATCGGCCGGCACCTGCACGTCACATGCGCGCAGCGCATGGCCGCCCTGCAGCCGCGCCCAGCCCGGCCCATAGTCGATCGGCCAGCCGAAGGCCTCCAGCATGCGCTCGGTGTAGTCGCGCGTGGGCTGCGGTTCGCGCACCTCGGTGCTGCCTTGCGCGTAGAGGCCGGCCAGCAGAATGGCCGACTTCACCTGCGCGCTGGCAACCGCCGTGCGCAGCACGGTGCCGCGCAGGGACTGATCGCCGCGCACACGCAGCGGCGGCAACCCCTGCGTGCTGTCGATGCGCGCGCCCATGGCGGCGAGCGGCTCGATGACGCGGCGCATCGGCCGGCGCGACAGCGAGGCATCGCCCACCAGCGTGCTGTCGAAGCGCTGTCCCGCCAGCAGGCCGGCCAGCAGGCGCATGCCGGTGCCGGCGTTACCGCAGTCCAGCGGCTGCGCGCAGGGCTGCAGGCCGCGCAGGCCCACGCCATCAACCACGCGCGAGCCGTCATGCGGCATTTCGATGTGCACGCCCAACTGCTGCAGGATACGGGAGGTCGCACGGGTGTCCTCGCCTTCCAGGAACCCGTCGATGCGGCTGCGGCCCTCGGCCAGCGCGGCCAGCATCAGCGCGCGATGCGATACCGATTTGTCGCCTGGCACGCGCAGCACGCCGCGCAGCGGTGCCGGCGCGGGCGCGACGATCCAGTCGAGGCGGCGGCCTGTGACCGACGCCATGCCGACCGTGCTCACGGAATCGCCACCGGATACGAACCCAGCACGCGGATTTCGGCGGCGTGCGGCGCCAGTTCATCCAGCGCGGCGCGCATGGGCGCATCATCGATATGGCCCAGCAGATCGATGAAAAAAGCGTACTGCCAAAGGCCGCTGTGCGCGGGCCGCGATTCGATGCGGTTCATGCTGACGCCATGGTCGGCGAACGGCCGCAGCGCGTTGAACAGGGCGCCGGGCTGGTCCTTGACGAACACCAGCATCGACGTGCGGTCGTGGCCCGTCGGTGGGAACAGCTCGCGGCCCAGCACCAAAAACCGCGTGGTGTTGTCGGGACGATCCTCGATCGGTCCGGCGATCACCTTGAGTCCGTAGACATGGGCCACCGCCTCGCCGGCAATCGCCGCGGCATCGTCGGCCAGACGCGCGCGGCGCGCACCTTCGGCGTTGCTTGCAGTTGCGATGCGCTCGCTGGCCGGCAGGTGCTGGCGCAGCCAGATCTTGCACTGCGCCAGCGACTGCGGATGCGAGTACACGCGCTCGACGTCTTCCATGCGGCCGGTGCGCGACAACAGATACTGGTGGATGCGCAGCTCGATCTCGCCGCAGATCTTCAGCTGCGAGGTCAGGAACATGTCCAGCGTGGACTGGATGGTGCCCTGCCCCGAGTTTTCCACCGGCACGATGCCGAAATCGGCATGGCCGGCTTCGACCTCCTGGAACACCTCCTCGATGCTGGCCAGCGGCAGCAAGTGCGCGCTGTGTCCGAAATGCTTCTGCGCGGCCTGCTGGCTGAAGGTGCCCTCGGGGCCGAGATAACCGATGCGCAGCGGTTCCTGCTGCGCCAGGCAAGCCGACATGATCTCGCGGAACAGCCGCACCAGCTCGATGTCGGACAGCGGGCCCCGGTTGCGATCGATCACCATGCGCAGCACCTGCGCCTCGCGCTCGGGACGGTAGTAGTCGATCGCGGCCTTCAGCGGTCCCTTGGCACGACCGACCTGCTGCGCCCAGCGCGCGCGCTCGGCGATCAGCGCCTGCAGCTCGCGGTCGATGCTATCGATGCGCTGGCGCGCCTGCGCCAGGTCGGGGGCGGGCGGTGATTCTGGTGCCGGGTCGTGATCGGAGGCCATGATGGTGCATCGCGACAAGGAACCGCATCCTGCGCGATCGCCGCCGCTTATTCAACCGTGGCGCTGCTGGAACGCGCGCATAAACGCCACCAGCGCCTCCACACCTTCTTGCGGCAATGCGTTGTAAAGGGAGGCGCGCAGGCCGCCCAGCGCACGATGGCCTTTCAACGCCAGCAACCCGGCCTGTTCGGACTCGCGCAGAAAGGCGGTATCGAGGCGCGCGTCATGCAGGAAGAACGGCACGTTCATGCGCGAGCGCGCAGCCGCATCCACGGGGTTGCGATAAAAGCCGCCGGAACCGTCGATGGCGGCGTACAGCGTGTCGGCCTTGCGGCGGTTGCGCGCGGCCATGGCCGGCAAGCCGCCCTGCGCGGCGATCCACTTGAAAGTGAGTCCGGCCAGATACCAGCCGAAGGTGTTGGGCGTATTGAGCATGGACTCGTGCGCCGCCTGCTCGGCGTAGCGCAGGATGCCGGCCATGGGCCGCTGCGCGCGCGCCAGCAGGTCCTCGCGGATGATCACCAGGGTCAGGCCGGCCGGGCCGATGTTCTTCTGCGCGCCGGCATAGATCATGCCGAAACGCTGCACCGGCAGCGGTTCCGACAGGACGCTGGACGACATGTCCGCCACCAGCGGCACCTGCCCCGCTTCGGGCACATCACGGAATTCCAGCCCGTGGATGGTCTCGTTGGGCGTGTAGTGCAGGTAAGCGGCATCGTCGTGCAGCCGCCAGTCAGCACGCGGCGGCAGCGCGCTGTAGCCGTTGCTGCGGGCATCGGCGGCGATATGTACATCCACGTACGGCGCGGCCTCGCGCGCCGCCTTCTCGCTCCAGTGGCCGCTCAGCACGTAGTCGGCGTGCTGCCCGGGCGCGGCCAGGTTCATGGCGAGCAGCGCGAACTGCAGCGTCGCCCCACCCTGCAGGAACAGAACCCGATAATGCGCGGGAATGTCGGCCAGCGCACGCAGGTCGCGCTCGGTCTCGGCGGCCAGCGCCATGAATGCCTTGCCGCGATGCGAGATCTCCATCACCGAGGCGCGGGCGTCGCGCCACTCCAGCAGTTCGGCCTGTGCCTGCCGCAAGACCGGCTCGGGGATGGCGGCAGGGCCGGCGGCGAAATTCCAGGTACGACTCACGGGGATCTCCTCGGGGGTTCAGCGGCGCACGGCCAGCAGCAGCGCCAGTACCAATGCGATGACGGCAGCCGTCAACAGCAGCCACCACACCTCGCGCCGCGGACCGGCGGTGTCCTCTGGGCGAGCCGCCTCATGCGGGATGAAGGCTGCCGCCGCGGCAGCGCGTGCCGCGGCGGCCGGTGCGTCGACGATATAACGCTGTGCACCGATCGCGATCTGATCGCCATCCTGCAGCCAGGCACTGGCCACCGTATGGCCGTTGACACGCGGCCAAGCCGCAGCCTCCAGGCCCGACGCCAGCAGGGCCGGTCGACCCTGCACGGCGAACAGTCGCACGTGTGCGTCGTCGACGCTCGGACCCAGCGGCAGGCCATCGGCACCGAGTTCGAGCGTGGGGGCGACCATCAGCACGGCACCGCTGCGCACGCCGCCGACGCCGCGCAAAGTCATCGCGCCCGGTGCCAGCGTGGCATCGGGCGTCACGCGCTCCGGGCAGGGTTCCGGCACGTGTTCGCCCAGCACCAGCAGTTGTGCGTCGCCGATGCTGATCTGGTCGCCGGCATGCAGCAATGCCCGGCGGCGCACCTGGCGCGCGTTGACGTGGATCGCCGGCGCCGCATCGGCCACCTCCAGCACGTATCCGCGCATGTCGTGAAACAGGCGCACGTGGCCGGGCTGTACCCCGGTGGCCTTGAGCTGGACCTCATCATTGCCGCCACTGCCCAGGGTCAACGCAGTGGCGGCGCGGCTGAACTCGGCGTGTTCGGGTGCAAGCAGGGCGATGCGCATCGGCATGGACTTTATCAGCAGCGCGCCTCTGACGCGGCGTCGCCGTCGGCCCGCGCGCTGCGTATCATCCGCATCATGTCGCGCATCGAGATCGACCACCTCCACACCCTGCCGCCCGACCGCGCGCGCGCGATGCTCGAGGGCATCGCGCAGGATCTGTGCCGGCGCTACGCACTTGCGGCTCAATGGGAAGCAGCCGCCCTGCGCTTCGCCGGCAAGGGTGTCACGGGCACGCTGACACTGGAGCAGGATCGACTGCGGCTGAGCGCGGATCTGGGGTTCCCGCTGAGCCTGATGCACGCTCCGATCGAGCGCGAAATCCGCGAACAGATCCGGCAACGCTTCGGCGGCAGCGGCTGAGACGGACTGCGCGCCAGTCGCGGCCGCTGTCCGCGCATGGCACAATTGCCGGCTATTGCGGCCGCGCGCCGCCATCTGCCCCGAGCCAATGGCCAAAGACGACGTCATCGAAATGGAGGGCACGGTTTCCGAAACCCTGCCCAACACTATGTTCCGTGTGCAGCTGGAGAATGGCCACATCGTGACCGCACACATTTCCGGCCGCATGCGCAAGAATTACATCCGCATCCTCACCGGCGACAAGGTCAAGGTGGAGATGACCCCCTACGACCTGACCAAGGCGCGCATCACCTACCGCATGAAGTGATGCCAGGATGTGCCGTTTTCCCGGAATCCGGATTTCGGCACACGGCGGCGTCCTGCGGATGCAGTTCCCTGTAACGCAATAGCACTCTGGATTCCGGCTCGGCGCCGCGCGCCGGCCGGGATGACGACGCCCTGTATCACCACGCGCTCGTCCTTGGTCAGCCCCGCGCTCAACCCACCGTTTCCGCCACTGGCGCGCTGGACTCGGCCTCGGCCACCAGCTTGCCCGCGCTGACGCGCAGCGTGACGCGACCGCCCCCGGCCAGTTTGCCAAACAGCAACTCGTCGGCCAGCGGCCGTTTGACCTGTTCCTGGATGACCCGCGCCATCGGCCGCGCGCCCATCTGCGGGTCGAAACCGTGCTCGGCCAGCCAGTGCCGCGCGTCGGCATCTACGTTGAGACTGACCTGCTTCTCATTGAGCTGCGCCTCCAACTCGATCAGAAACTTGTCCACCACGCGCAGGATGTGGTCGAAGCCCAGTGCGCCGAACTGCACGGTTGCGTCGAGCCGGTTGCGGAACTCCGGACTGAAGCTGCGCCGGATCACTTCCATCGCGTCGCCAGCGTGGTTCTGCTCGACGAAACCGATGCTGCGCCGCGCCGCCAGCGTGGCGCCGGCGTTGGTGGTCATCACCAGGATCACGTTCTTGAAATTGGCCTCGCGGCCGTTGGTATCGGTCAGCGCGCCGCGGTCCATCACCTGCAGCAGGATGTTGAACACATCGGGATGGGCCTTTTCGATTTCGTCCAGCAGCACCACGCTGTGCGGATGTTTGACCACCGCCTCGGTGAGCAGGCCGCCCTGGTCGAAACCCACGTAGCCGGGCGGTGCGCCGATCAGGCGGCTGACCGAATGCCCTTCCATGTATTCGGACATGTCGAAGCGGATCAGCTCGATGCCGAGCTGCATGGCCAGTTGGCGCGTGACTTCGGTCTTGCCGACGCCGGTCGGGCCGGCCAGCAGGAAGCATCCGATCGGTTTCTGCGGATTGCCCAGGCCCGAACGCGCCATTTTGATGGCCGCGGTGAGTGTGTCGATGGCCTCGTCCTGGCCGAACACCACCATCTTGAGATTACGGTCCAGGTTGCGCAGCACGTCGCGATCGGAGGCCGACACCTGCTTCTGCGGGATGCGCGCCATGCGCGCGACGATGTACTCGATGTCCGGTACGTCCACGCGCGCGCTGCGCGAATCGGCCGGCAGCAGACGTTGGCGCGCACCGGCCTCGTCGATGACGTCGATGGCCTTGTCCGGCAGCAGACGATCGGGCAGATGCCGCACCGAGAGATCCACCGCCGCTTTCAAGGCCTCGGCCGTGTACTCCACGTTGTGGTGTGCCTCGAAGCGGCTTTTCAGGCCGGTCAGGATGTCCACGCTTTCGGCCAGCGAGGGTTCCGGCACGTCGATCTTCTGGAAGCGCCGCGCCAGCGCGCGGTCCTTCTCGAAGATGCCGCGATACTCCTGGAACGTGGTGGATCCGATGCAGCGCAGCTCGCCCGAGGCCAGCACCGGCTTGATCAGGTTCGACGCGTCCATGGTGCCGCCCGATGCCGAGCCGGCGCCGATGATGGTGTGGATCTCGTCGATGAACAGGATGGCCTTGGGATCCTTGCGCAACTGCGCGATCACACCCTTCAGCCGCTTCTCGAAGTCGCCTCGATATTTGGTGCCGGCCACCAGAGCGCCCAGATCGAGCGCCCACACCGTGGTGTCCTTGAGTATCTCCGGCACCTCGCCCTCGACGATGCGCCGCGCCAGACCCTCGGCCAGCGCCGTTTTGCCCACGCCGGCCTCGCCGACGTAGAGCGGATTGTTCTTGCGCCGACGGCACAGCACGTGGACGGTGCGCTCGATTTCCTCGCCGCGGCCGATCAACGGATCGATCTTGCCTTGCCGCGCCAGATCGTTGAGGTTCACCGCGTAATCGCCGAGCGGATTGGACTTGCCCTCGGCGTTCTCGTCCTGCTCACGCTCGGACTGCTGCGCACCGTTCTGGGCTTCGGACTCCAGCTTGGCGATGCCGTGCGAGATGTAATTGACCACGTCCAGCCGGACCACTTCCTGCTGGTTGAGGAAGTACACGGCATGCGAATCCTTCTCGCCGAAGATCGCCACCAGCACGTTGGCGCCGGTAACCTCTTTGCGGCCGGAGGACTGCACGTGATAGACCGCACGCTGCAGCACGCGCTGGAAGCCCAGTGTGGGCTGCGTGTCGCGCTCATCATCGGGCGGCAGCACCGGCACGGTCTGCGCAATCACCTCGCGTAGGTCGTGCTCCAGTTTGGCCGGATCGGCACCGCAAGCGCGCAGCGCGGCAATGGCTGCAGCATTGCCCAGTAGGGCCAGCAGCAGGTGCTCGACCGTCATGAACTCGTGACGGTGCTCGCGCGCGTCCTTGTAGCACTGGCCTATGGTGAGCTCGAGATCCTTGCTGAACATCGGTGTGACCTCTCGTATCAGCTTGCAAAACTCATGGCGTCCTGCCACGACTTGCAAGCAAACGGTCGCGGCAGAGCCGCGCCACTTCTGTCGCGACAAGCGCTGCGCGCCGGTCGCGGCGGCACTTCCTGTGCCGGAGCGGTTGAGGCCGCTCCAATGGATGCCGCCGATATGGAGCCAGCTTAGAGCTTTTCCATATCGCAAAGTAAGGGATGCTGGTGCGCGCGCGCGTACTCGTTGACCTGGTTGACCTTGGTCTCAGCGACCTCGCGCGTGAACACCCCGCACACACCCTTGCCGCGGTGATGCACATGCAGCATTACCTGCACGGCGCGCTCCTGGTGCATGCCGAAAAACACGCGCAACACCTCGACCACGAACTCCATCGGCGTGTAGTCATCGTTCAACAGCACGACCTGGAACATCGACGGGCGCTGCAGTTCGGGCTTGGCGGTTTCGACCGCAATGCCGTGTTCATGCTCGGATTCGGGATGTGGATCTTGGGATGCCATGGCTGCAGAGTGGCGGATCGGAACACTGCGTGACAGTTGCCGCGCACAGTCTGCCACCGTCGCACGCAGGCGTGGTGAGCGCGCGACTGCGGCGCTGCCTGCGTACCGCGACGGATGGCACAATGCGGGCGGCCGAGGAGATTGCAATGCCGCATGACGAAACCGAGCAGGTATGGCGCCCGCGGGTGACCGTGGCGGCCGTGGTGGCGCGCGGCGAACGCTTTCTGATGGTCGAAGAGGATATCCGCGGCGCGCTCTGCCTGAATCAGCCAGCCGGGCATCTCGAGGCAGGCGAAAATCTGGTCGATGCGATGCTGCGCGAAACGTTGGAGGAAACCGGCTGGCAGGTGCGTCCACTGCACTTCGTCGGCGTGATGCCATGGATCAATCCGCGCCATGGTGACACCACGCTGCGATTCACCTTCGCCGCCGAGCCGATCCGGCGTGATCATCGGCGCTCGCTGGATGCCGGTATCGTGCGCGTGTTGTGGCTGAGCCGCAGCGAAATCGCCGCGCAGTCGCAGCGCTTGCGCACGACGCTGGTACTGGCCAGCATCGATGCCTGGCTGGCCGGCCGGCGCCTGCCGCTGGACACGATCGGCCGCCTGCATGACGCGCAGCCATCCTGAGATGCGCATCGCGGTCGGGCTTTCGGGCGGCGTGGATTCCTCGGTTGCCGCCCTGCTGCTGCAGCAGGCCGGGCATGACGTCGAGTGCGTTTTCATGCGCAACTGGCGCGGCGATGACGACGATCCGCACTGCCGCGCCGAAGCCGACCGCAGGGACGCCGTGGCCGTGGCCGGGCGGCTGGGCCTGCGCTTCCACGTGCGCGACTTCTCGGCCGAGTATCTGCGCGACGTGTTCCGGCACTTTCTCGACGAATACGCGCACGGCCGCACGCCCAATCCGGATGTGCTGTGCAACCGCGAGATCAAGTTCAAGGCGTTCCTGGAGGCCGCGCTGGCGCTTGGCGCAGAGCGCATCGCCACCGGCCACTATGCGCGCGTGCGCGAAACGGATGCGGGGTTGCAACTGTTGCGCGGCGTGGATGAAGGAAAAGACCAGAGCTATTTCCTGCATCTGCTCGGCCAGACGGAACTTGCGCGCACGCTGTTCCCGCTCGGTGAACACCGCAAGAGCGAGGTGCGCGCGCTGGCACGCCGGCACGATCTGCCGACCCAGGCCAAGAAGGACTCGACCGGGATTTGCTTTATCGGCGAGCGTGATTTCCGCAGCTTCCTGGCGCAGTACCTGCCGACCCAGCCTGGACCCATCGTGGACACCCGCGGGCACCGGCTGGGCGAGCATCCTGGCGCGCTGTACTTCACCCTGGGCCAACGCGAAGGCCTGGGCCTGGGCGGGGTGGCGGGCGCCGATTCGGGCGCCTGGTACGTGGTCGGCAAAGATGTCGCGGCGAACACCCTGATCGTGGCGCAGGGCGATGCCGGCCGCTGGCTGGATGCGCGGCGGCTGCAGGCGGCCGGGCCGCACTGGGTCGCCGGCCGTGCGCCGGCCGCTTCGTTCCGCTGCCTGGCGCAGATCCGTTACCGCCAGCAGGCGCAGCCATGCACGGTCGATGTCGACACGGCCCGCTGCCGCGTGCGCTTCGATGCGCCGCAACGCGCACCCGCACCGGGCCAGGCCATCGTGTTCTATGACGGCGCGATCTGCCTGGGTGGCGCTACCATCGAGACCAGCGACGCCGCCTATGGCGGGCTCGCCGCGGCGCCCTGAGCGGTTCGTTCCCGCGCAGCCCTCCAGTTCCCTTTACGCCAGAGCCCTCTCGATGACCGCCGACCGCTCGGAAGAACGCACCCTCGCACTGGCTGGCCTGTTCCAGGCATTGGCGCTGGTGCGCACCCTGGCCACCCAGGGGCAGGCTGACGCGGCGTCCTACGCCAGCAGTATCGGCAGCGTGTTGCGCATCGATGCGCCCAGCGTGGCGGCGGTATTCGATGGCGTCGGCGGCGTGCGCCTGGGACTGCAGACCCTGCAGCGCGAACTCGAGGGTCGGCAGGTGGACGCCGCGACCCGGCGCATGGCGCTGACCGTGCTGCGCATCGAGCGCCGGCTGATCGGTGATCCGCCGCGCGTCGAGCACCTGCAGCAGGGACTGCGCGATGCGCAGCGCCAGGCCGAACACTTCGGCAGCGTGGATCACCCGACGGTCATCGCACGGTTGGCCGGCCTGTACGCAGACACGCTCAGCAGCCTGCGGCCGCGCGTGCTGGTCACCGGCAATGCGCAGATGCTCAACCAGCAGGTCACCGTCGAGCGCATCCGTGCCGCACTGCTGGCGGCGGTGCGCGCGGCGGTGCTGTGGCGGCAATTGGGCGGCACGCAGTGGCGTCTGCTGCTGCAGCGGCGGCAGACGCTGATGGTGGCGCGCGGCCTGCTCACGCGCGCCACGCTCGATCAGGGCTGAGCCGCAGGTGGCGGCGCATCCAGAACGCGCAGCCTGACCAGTCTTTTCGCCACGCCACGCAGGAGATCGGCGAACGCGGCCAGATCGTCGCGCCACGGCGTGGCGTCCCGCCAGTACAGCGCGATGACGCGACCCGGCGCCTCGCCTTGAATGCGCGCCAAGACGATATCCGGCATCGAGGCCAGGCGCGCGTGCGCCAGCGCCGGTACCAGCGCATGGCCGCCGCGCAAACGCGTCAATGCGGCCAGGCTCTCCAGGCTGACATCCTGCACGTGGCCGGCGCCGTCGCCGTGGCTCTCGGCCATCAGCGTGGCCGCGGTCGCATCGAGCCTGCGCAGGTCGATATGGCGACGGCCGGCCAGCGGATGATCGGCGCGTAGCATGATTTCCCAGGGCTCGAAGAACAGCGGCATGACCGCGACGCCGCTAGGCGGATCGAACACGGGCGCCAGCACGGCGTCCAACTCGGCTTCGTACAGCCGGCGCAACAAACCCTTGGGCTTGCCTTCCGAAAGACTCAGATGCGCACCCGGAAACCGTTGTGGAAAGGGCGCCACCAGGTGCGGCAGCAGATACGGACCCAACGAGGCGGGAACTCCCAGACGCAGCTCGCCACCAAACGCGACGTTGCCGGCGCGCGCCATCTGCTGCAGTTGTTCGGCCTCTGCCAGCACGGCGTCGATCTGCGCCAGCAGGCGGCGCCCGCCCGCCGTGGGCAGCACCCGGCGCCCCCCGCGCTCGAACAACGGCGTGCCTAATGACGACTCGACCTTCTGCACCTGGTGCGACAGGCCCGACGGGCTGATGTGCATGGCGCGCGCCGCGCTATTGAAACTACCCGCACGCTGCACCGCCTGCACCAGCGCGAGATCACGCAGCGACACCGCTGCCAATACGGTCGAAATCATCGAACGCTGCATGTGATCCGATGCGATTGTGCCGGAAGGACGTTCGGCCCATGCTATCGCGCCTGACCACGATCTTGCGCCCGCGCGGCAACGCGATATCCGGCGCTTGCGGCGCGTCGCGGCCCCCGGGCGCGATCGCTGTGCCCCCTTTCAGTCCAGCAGGAGCCCGCCATGAAAGACAGCTTTGCCGTGCGCGACACCCTCGATGTGCAGGGCCAGCGCTACACCTACGCCAGTCTGGACAAGCTCGGCCGGCGCTTCGATCTGAAGCGCCTGCCCTACTCGATGAAGATCCTGCTGGAGAACCTGCTGCGTCACGAAGATGGCGTCAGCGTCACCGCCAGGGAGATCGAGGCCGTCGCCGGCTGGGACGCCCACAAGGAGCCCGATACCGAAATCGCCTTCATGCCGGCGCGCGTGGTGTTGCAAGACTTCACCGGCGTGCCCTGCGTGGTGGATCTGGCCGCGATGCGCGACGCCATGCGCGCGCTGGGCGGCGATCCCAAGCGCATCAACCCGCTGATCCCCTCCGAACTGGTGATCGACCATTCGGTGCAAGTGGACGAGTTCGGTACGGCCAAGGCGCTGGAGGACAACGTCGCCATCGAGTTCCGGCGCAACAGCGAGCGCTACGGCTTTCTGCGCTGGGGCCAGAAGGCGTTCGACAACTTCAAGGTGGTGCCGCCGCGTACCGGCATCGTGCACCAGGTGAACCTGGAGCATCTGGCGCGGGTGGTGATGAGCGGCGAGCGCGACGGCGCGCGTTGGGCCTATCCCGACACCGTGTTCGGCACCGACTCGCACACCACCATGGTCAACGGTCTGGGCGTGCTGGGCTGGGGCGTGGGCGGCATCGAGGCCGAGGCAGCCATGCTGGGCCAGCCGTCCTCCATGCTGATTCCGCAGGTGGTGGGCTTCAAGCTCAGCGGCAAGCTGCCCGAGGGCGCCACCGCCACCGACTTGGTGCTCACCGTCACCCAAATGCTGCGCAAGTTGGGTGTGGTGGGCAAGTTCGTCGAGTTCTATGGCGATGGTCTGGCGCATCTGGCGCTGGCCGACCGCGCCACCATCGCCAACATGGCGCCCGAATACGGTGCCACCTGCGGCATCTTCCCGATCGACGCCGAGGTGCTGAATTATCTGCGCCTGACCGGCCGCGATGCCGCGCAGATCGCACTGGTCGAGGCCTACGCCAAGGTGCAGGGCCTGTGGCACGACGAACGGACGCCGCATCCGCAGTTCAGCGCCACGCTGGAGTTGAACCTGGCCACGGTGCGCCCTTCGCTGGCCGGCCCCAAGCGCCCGCAAGATCGCGTGCTGCTGGAGGAGGTCAAGGCCAGCGCCGCCGCCGCGATCAAACCGCTGGCGGCCGCCCGTGCCGCGGCCGGCAAGGTCGCCTCGCCCGGCGCGGGCAAGCTGGAATCAGGCGCCACTCTGCACGACGGCGCGGTGGTGATCGCCGCCATCACCTCCTGCACCAACACCTCCAACCCGGCGGTGATGCTGGCCGCCGGCCTGGTCGCCCAGAAAGCCGCCGCGCGCGGCCTCAAGGCCAAGCCCTGGGTCAAGACCTCGCTGGCGCCGGGCTCGCTGGTGGTCACCGACTATCTCGCGAAGGCCGGCCTGCTGGCCGAACTCGAGAAAGTGGGCTTCTATCTGGTGGGTTACGGCTGCACCACCTGTATCGGCAACTCCGGCCCGCTGCCGGTCGAGGTCAGTAAGGCGGTCGCGGCGGGCGATCTGGCGGTGGGCGCGGTACTGTCCGGCAACCGCAATTTCGAGGGCCGCGTGCACCCCGAAGTGAAACTCAACTACCTGGCCTCGCCGCCGTTGGTGGTGGCCTACGCGCTGGCCGGCTCGCTAGACATCGACCTGGCCAACGAGCCACTGGGCACCGGCAGCGACGGCAAGCCGGTGTATCTGAAGGACATCTGGCCCAGCAACCGGGAGATTTCCGATCTCATCGCGCGCAGCATCAATCCGCAGATGTTTGCCAACAGCTATGCCAACGTGTTTGCCGGCGACAGCCGCTGGAACGCCGTCGCCGCGCCGGCCGGCGAACTGTACCGCTGGGACGCCTCGACCTACATCAAGAACCCTCCCTATTTCGAGGGCATGGGCATGCAACCGGGCACCGTGGCTGCCATCCAGGGCGCGCGCTGCCTGGGGCTGTTCGGCGATTCGATCACCACCGACCACATTTCCCCGGCCGGCAACATCCGGAAGGACTCGCCGGCTGGGCGTTATCTGATCGAGCATGGCGTGCAGCCCGTGGACTTCAATTCCTACGGCTCGCGCCGCGGCAACGACGCGGTGATGGTGCGCGGCACCTTCGCCAATATCCGCATCAGGAACCTGATGCTGGACGGCGTCGAGGGCGGCTACACCCTGCACGTACCCGGCAACACGCAAATGGCGATCTACGACGCCGCCATGCAGTACCAGGCCGAGAAGACGCCGCTGATCGTGATCGCGGGCAAGGAATACGGCACCGGTTCCTCGCGCGACTGGGCAGCCAAGGGCACGCTGCTGCTGGGCGTCAAGGCGGTGATCGCCGAGAGCTTCGAGCGTATCCACCGCTCCAACCTGGTGGGCATGGGCGTGCTGCCGCTGCAATTCAAGCCCGGCGAAAACGCGCAGACCCTCGGGCTGACCGGCCGCGAGAGCTATGCCATCGTCGGCTTCGAACAACCCGACGCGCGCGAAGCCACGGTGATTGCCCAGGGCGAAGGCGGCGAGAAACGCTTCCAGGTGCGGGTGTTGCTGCTGACGCCCAAGGAACGCGAGTTCTTTCGCCACGGCGGCATCCTGCCCTACGTGCTGCGCCAACTTGTCGCCAAGAAAACCGCCTGAAACCGTGCGGCCTCCGGCACGCCGCGCCGGAGGCCACACTTCAGCTCATCGAAACCCGCAACTGCTGTTCGGGCGTCCCGATCTGCCGGCGCGCGCTGGCGTAATCGCATAGTGTCGACTCGATCCAGCTGCGCGTGTCCGGGCCGAACAGCCGTTCGTACTTGCGTTCGGGCGTTCCCACCAAGCCGCTGTTCTCGCGGCGACGCCAGGGCGCATGATCGACACTGCTGACGCGGCTGCCAGGCTGCGCAAGCAGCGGCTGCGCCGGGTCCAGCTCGAGAAAGTCGCGCAGCGCGCGCCAGGTACCGTCGAAATCGCGCGTCAGATCTTCCAGGCACAGCAGAAAGTGCCGCGGATGCTCGCGATAGTTCAGCGAGATGGACAAGGCCCGGTTCCAACGCCGCGCCCAGGTCACCACGCCGCCCGCGAAATCCGGCCACGGCTGGTGCAGATCGGCATCGATGATCGAGGCCAGCACGTCGCGTCCGGAACGAATGACATGCACGAAGCGCGCATCCGGCACAGCCGCGATGATTTCGTCGAGATAAAGCAGATGCTGCGGCGTCTTTTCGATCCACGCACTGCATTGCGCACGCGCTGCCACGGTATCCAGCATCGACACGAAGCGACTCGCACAGGCATGCACCCGCCAGGGCGCCGGTCGGCGTCGGGTCAGCTGGTTCTGACGCTCGAGCGTGCGCAGACAGCGGCGCCCGCGCGACTGCGCCAGATTCATGCGACGGTGATACCAGCGCCGGCCCTTGCCGGCGTAGGCATCGCCCCAGCGGGCATGGGTGCCACCGTACAAGGCCTCGAAAAAATCGGTTTCGGGCAGCGTGCAGACTTCCGGATGACGGGCGATCAGTGCCTGCACCACGGTAGTGCCGGAGCGCGGACAACCCACGACGAAGATACGTTTCAAGCCAAGTCTCCAGTCAGCCCCTCCTGGAGTAACGCCGCCGCTCGGTACTGGTTGACCGCGCGGCTGCGTACCTGATTACTGCTTCTCGCCGGCAGCGTCAACCGCCAACGTGCTGCGGTAGAAACGGTCGAGATCGGCGTGATACGCGCTGAGCGCCTGCGGGTTGAGGTAGATCATGTGGCCCGAGTCGTAGAAGGCGAACTCGACGTGGCTGCGCAGCTTCGGCTCCAGCATCATGTGATCGAGGTCGTACTCGGTGGCGAAATACGGCGTGGCCAGATCGAAATAACCGTTGGCCGAGAGCACGCGCAGGTAGGGATTCTTGCGCAGCGCAGCGCCCAGATCGCCGGCCACATAAGGCAGCGGCAGCTTCCAGCCCGAGCCCGGCACGGCGTGATGCCAGTCCCACTCGCCGATGGTCTTGTCGTTCATCACCTTGTACGGCCGCTCCGAGTGGTACTTCAGCATGTTGTCGATATACCAGTTGAAGGCGGTGGTGAAGCCCGGCGAAACAAACTGGTCGGAGGGATCGAAATCGGGTGTCGAGCCGATGGCATTGATGTCCAGCCCCGCGTAACGGCCGTCGTAGCGGCCGATGCTTTCGCGCTCGGGCAGCATCAGTTCCTTGCGGAAGTTGCTGGCCTCGACGCGCAAGTTGGCGCGCTTGATGTACGCGACCGGCAGCCCGGTGTACTGGTGCAGCTGCTCGGCGATGGCGTCGCGTTGCGCTGCCGGCAGGTTGTCACCCTGCGCCAGTGCCTGCGCGTACGGTCCCAGCGCGAAAGACTGCACTTTGGCCAGCAGCGCCGGCAGGTCGTTGCCGGGGTTGCCCGGCAGCTTGTGGTGGTACCAGGCCAGCGCGGTGTAGGTGGGCAGGTACAGCTCGTACTTGGCGTCCGAGCCCGGCATCAGCAGGCCGTAATTGAGGATGGAGGACTGCAGCACCACGCCGTTGACGCTGATGCCCTGGTCCTGAAGATACTCAGACAATGCGGCGGAGCGCGTGGTGCCGTAGCTCTCGCCCAGCAAGAACTTGGGCGAATTCCAGCGGTTGAACTGGGTCAGGTAGCGCTGGATGAACTGGCCGAAGGATTTCACGTCCTGATCGACGCCCCAGAACATCTTGTCGGTGCCCTTGCCCACCACACGGCTGTAGCCGGTACCCACGGCATCGATGAACACCAGGTCGCTGGCATCCAGCAGGCTGTCGTGATTGGGCACGATGGCGTACGGCGCGGGCGGCGTGGCGCCGGCGTTGTTGAGCGCCACCTTCATCGGGCCGAGGCCGCCCAAGTGCAGCCAGATCGAGGACGAACCCGGCCCACCGTTGTACAGAAATGTGATCGGCCGTTTGGCCGGATCGCGCACGCCGTCTTTGGTGTAGGCCACGTAAAACATGCTGGCCACCGGCTCGTTCTTGTCGTTGCGCAGCAGGATGGTGCCGGCGGTGGCGGTGTAGCGGATGTCCTGGTTGCCGATGCGCACGCTACCGTGGGTGACCACCTCGCGTTGTTTCGGCACCGGCGCGGCATGCGCCTCGCTCTTGGCTTCGGGGGTTGCTGTGGAATCGGCTGCGTAGGCGACGACAGGCAGCAGGCTGGCGGCCAGCAGCAGGGGCAGGATCTTGCGTTGCAGCTTCAAGGCGGTCTCCTTCGAGCGGGTTGCGCGCGATGATCGGCGCAGTCCGGATTAGAGAAGGCGCCACCGGCGAGGTTCCCCGACCCTGCCATTGGTCATGGTCGGCGTAAGTCTTTCGCACGCGATGCGCGTGGCGGATGGCGCGCTGCCCCTTGCCCGCGGCTTCACGGCCATGCTGCAATCGAGCCATACGGCATGCGCCCGGCGCCCGCCCGCCAACACGAGGATCCCATGGCTGCCGATCGTCCCTGGCTGAAGCACTACCCGGACGGCGTTGCCGCTGAAGTGGACCTCGGTCAATACGCGTCGATCGTGGCGGTGATCGACGAATCCTGCCGGCGCTTCGCCTCACGACCCGCCTATGGCAACTTCGGCAAGACGCTGACCTACGTCGAGATCGATCGCCTCAGCGCGCAGTTCGCCGGCTATCTCGCCGGCACGCTGGGGCTGGTCAAGGGCGATCGCATCGCCATCATGCTGCCCAATTTGCTGCAGTATCCGGTCGCGCTTTTCGGCGCGCTGCGCGCCGGCCTGGTGGTGGTGAACACGAATCCGCTATACACCGCGCGCGAGCTGGAGCATCAGCTCAAGGATTCCGGCGCCAAGGCCATCGTGGTGCTGGAGAACTTCGCCGGCGTGCTACAGCAGGTTCTCGCGCGTACCGACGTGCGACATGTGGTGGTCACCAGCATGGGCGAGATGCTCGGCGCGCTCAAGGGCACGCTGGTCGATCTGGTGGTGCGTCACGTCAAGAAGCTGGTGCCGGCCTGGCATATCGACGGCACCGTCACGCTGCGCCAGGCGCTGGCGCTGGGCGACACGCAGCCGCGCCCGCAGGTCGTGCTTGGTCACGACGACGTGGCCTTCCTGCAGTACACCGGCGGCACCACCGGCGTCGCCAAGGGCGCCATGCTCAGCCACGGCAACATGGTCGCCAACATGCTGCAGGCCCGCACCTGGATCGGATCGGTGCTGCACGAGGGTGAGGAAGTCATCATCACCGCCCTGCCGCTTTATCACATCTTCTCGTTGACGGCCAATTGCTTCACATTTCTTATGGCCGGCGGCCACAGCTACCTGATCACCAATCCGCGCGACATGCCGGGCTTCGTCAAGGAATTGCGCAAGCTGCGGTTCACAGCGATCACTGGCGTCAACACGCTCTTCAATGGGCTGCTCAACACACCCGGCTTCAGCGCGCTGGACTTCTCGCAGCTGCGCATGACCCTGGGCGGCGGCATGGCGGTGCAGCGCGCGGTGGCCGAACGCTGGGAAAAAACCACCGGCTGCACCCTGGTCGAGGCCTACGGTCTTACCGAAACCAGCCCCGCCGTGTGCATCAACCCGCTCGATCTGCCCGCCTACAACGGCTCTATCGGCCTGCCAGTGCCCTCCACCGACGTCTGCATCCAGGACGAGAGCGGCGCGCTGCTGCCGGCGGGTGAAGCCGGCGAGCTTTGCGTCAAAGGTCCGCAGGTGATGATGGGCTACTGGAACCGGCCGGATGAAACCGCCAAGGTCATCGACGCCGCCGGCTGGCTGCACACCGGTGACATCGCGCGCATGGACGCCGCGGGCTTCTTCTACATCGTCGACCGCAAGAAGGACATGATCCTGGTTTCCGGATTCAACGTGTATCCCAACGAGATCGAAGACGTGATGGCCGCCTGCCCCGGGGTGTTGGAAGTGGCGGCGGTGGGCGTGCCCGACGAGAAATCCGGTGAAGTGGTGAAGCTGTTCGTGGTGCGCAAGGATCGCGCCCTCACCGTCGAACAGGTGCTGGATTACGCACGCCAGAACCTCACCGGCTACAAGCGCCCGCACTACATCGAGTTCCGCGACAGCCTGCCCAAAACCAACGTCGGCAAAATCCTGCGCCGCGAACTGCGCGACAGCCGGAAGGCATGAATACCGCGCTGCGGACTTCTGCGGGGCCGCTCTGTGGCGACGGCGAAAAATCACGAATCTCGTGATCGTCGTGGGTCACGCCGAGGACCGCGTGGCCGGACTCGCCCGGCTGCATGCCTGACTGTCTCCGCGGGTAGACGAATCCGGCAGCGGTGCCGACGTCGCCGTCGTTCCCGCTCCTACTTGCGCGTGGCGTGTGCCGTGCACCAGCCCCTGACCGGGACATCGTAGCCCTTGAAGATCGCGCAGGGGCCCCACGGCGTACCGGCAGCGCCCTGGTAGAAGGTGCAGTTCCCGCAGTCCTGGCTCGGCTTGTGATTCGGATACTTGGCCTGGTTCACCTGTGCGGTGTTCTCGACGAATCCAAGAGCTTTCGCCTGCGGGTTCGCGGGCGTGAGATGCGGCAGGGCGGCCGCGTGCGCGCGTCGGGGCAGCACACCGGCGATCGCAAATGCGGCCGCGGTACCCGCGGTCATTTCCAGGAACCGGCGACGCGACAGGTCGTTCGGGCGCTTCGACATGGGAACCTCCATAGACCAGAAACCACGCCCCGTGCACGGCAACGCCATGCGGCTCGAGGGGGACGCCGCGCCCAGCCGGGCAGCACAGAGCCAAGCAGCACTATATGCACCGATAGGCGCCACGTATCTACTTACAAAATTGCAAACAGACGCGGACCCGCACCGCTGGCGCTTGATCCTGCAGAGTCGGACGCCGGATGACCGCCGGGGCGGTGGTTTCCCGCGGATCAGGCAAAAACCGTGACGCGGTCCCGACACATCGCGGCTACCGGCCGCGCCGCTCAGACGTTGAATGCCTCGAGGCGGTCGGCATAGCCGCCCAGCAGGTTCCAGAGCGGAATCTGCCGATCCTCCGGAATGCGGGTGAACTCGAAGCAGATCTTGTGCTCGGTCTCACGTACATAAGTGGCCTCGAGATGTACGTGGTTGTCGCCCTCGAGCAGCAGATCCAACGCCCAGAGCTGGCCGGGATGGCCCTGCCAAGCGTCCGGTCGGCGCACGCACAGGCCGGTAGCAGAGATGTCCACCATCTCACTCTGCGCGCTTTCGGCACCACGGCTGATCAATACCGCGCTAACCACATTCAGGCGGGCGTGACGGAAGAAGTTCTGTGCACTCATGGTCGTTGATCCGGTACCGGCCCCTGCGTCGGCCGCAGCAAGGGCCAAGCAGGATTCAGGCCAGCCCCAAAAACCGCGACAGGGCGCGCTACGCACAAACGCACAGGCCGCACACTGGCCGCAGCGGGTCACCCTCGCCTGACATGCAGTGTCGCTTGCTTGCCCCAGCCTCCGCGCACCTCGAACCCACCCGGCGCCCGCCACGTTGACCCCCTCGCGCAGCGCGTGCTACAAGCCAGTCGGCCCGCACGACCCCACCCCCATGGCCGACCTGGACAAGCAATTCCTCGCCGCGGCTGAAGCCGTCAAACAGCTCGCCGAGCGTCCCGACAACGACACCCTGCTCAAACTCTATGCCCTGTACAAGCAGGGCGCGGAAGGCGATGTGTCAGGCTCGAAGCCCGGCTTTTTTGACTTTGTCGGCACCGCCAAATACGAAGCCTGGGCCAAACTGAAGGGCACCGCGCGCGACGACGCGCAGCTCAAGTACATCCAACTGGTGCGCAGCCTGGGCGCCTGAGCGGCCCACGCGATCGCTCAGCGCCCGCGCAGTGCGATTTCCTCGCCCTCGTGGCGCCGGTCCCAATTGCGAAGGTCGTCGCGGATGTGCTGGATTCCCTGCCGCCCCAGCGCGTTGCGCTCGGCGTCCAGCACCACGCCGTCGAGCAGTTCGGCCATGCGCTGCGCGGCCGGCAGCATGGCGTCCCAGGCATCGAGGGCGTTGAGGGGGCCGGGCAAGGTCATGAAGAAGCCCAGCCCCGGTGTGGTCAGGGTATCGATATGCGGCAGATCGAAGTTGCCGGGCTTGACCATGTTGGCCACGCTGAACACCGGCCCCAGAGCCGCGCTACGGTCGTCGAGGCGGTGGAAGATGCCCATGTCACCGTATTCCAAGCCCACTTTCTCCGCGGCCACCACCAAATCCGGACCCTGAAACACCCGGCCTTCGCGCGCGGTGACGAACAAGCTGATGATGCGCTCGATGGCCAGGTCTTGTCGCGTACCGGCGCCCATGCGCTCCGGTGCAACCGCCGCAATCTGCGCCGGCACCGCTTCGGCGGTCTGGGCCGTGGCAACGGCAGGCCTGTCGCGCGCGGCGCTCATGCGCGGCAGCGCCGTATCCTGCGGTCCGGTATCGCCGAAGCGCGGCTCGATGCGCGGGCTATCCGCGCGCTCGGTCTCGTTGCGCGTGGCCGAGGACGCGCGCTGGCGCCCGAAGAAATACAGCGCGGCCAAGGCCAGCAGGCTGACCAGCAGCAATGGCAAGCCGATGGCGGGATCCCAATGCATCATTGACTCCACTCGCAGCGTACAACGTCAAGCGACGCCTGCGAGTTTAGCGGCTTCTTCCAAGTCCACCTGCACTAGACGCGACACGCCGGGTTCGCGCATGGCCACGCCGCACAGATGGCGCGCGGATTCCATGCTGGTCTTGTTGTGAGTCACGTAGAGAAACTGCACGCGCTCGCTCATCTCGCGCACCAGCTCGGTGAAGCGGCCGACATTGGCCTCATCCAGCGGCGCGTCGACCTCGTCGAGGATGCAGAACGGCGCCGGGTTGAGGCGAAAAATGGCGAACACCAGCGCCACCGCGATCAGCGCCTTCTCGCCGCCGGAGAGCTGCGAAATGTTGCTGACGCGCTTACCGGGCGGCCGCGCCATGATCGACACGCCGGCATCCAGCAAGTCCTCGCCGGTCAGCTCGAGATATGCGGTGCCGCCGCCGAATAGTCGCGGAAACAGTTCCTGCAGTCCGGCGTTGACCTTGTCGAAGGTGTCGCGAAACAGTTGCCGCGTCTCGCGATCGATCTTGCGGATGGCGGTTTCCAGCGTTTCCAGCGCCTCGGTCAGGTCGGCCAGTTGCGCATCCAGATAGGCCTTGCGCTGCGACTGCTCGGCGTGCTCCTGGATGGCGGCCAGGTTGACCGGTTCGAGGCGGCGGATTTTCTGCTCGAGATCGGCCAGTCCGCTGCGGAAGCTGTCGATGTCCTGCGCGTCGCCAAGGCTGGCCAGCACATCCTCCAGCCCCAGGCCGCTGTCGCGGATGGCGCTGACGATTTGCTCGGCGCGCAGGCGCTGCGCCTGTTCCTGCAGGCGCAGCTCGGTGCCCTGCTCGCGCTGGCGCGCCACGCGCTGCTCGGCCTGCTGGCGCTCGCCTTCCAGCGCGCGCAGGGCGGCATCTGCGGCTTCGAGCGCCGCGCGTGCGGCCACCAGCGCATGGTCGGCCAGCAGGCGCTGCTCGAGATATACAGCGCGCTCGGACTCCAGTTGCGCCAGCGGCGCGTCGCCCTCGGCGCGCTGCGCGTTCAGCGCATCGCCGCGCGCGCGCAACTGGTCGCGTTGCGATTCGCTGCGGACGATGGCCTGCTCGATCGCCGTCAGCGCGCTGCGCCGGGACTCCTGACCCAAAGTGAGTTGGCGCATGTGTTCGCCGCTCTCGCGCAGATTCAGGCGGGCCTCCTCGCGCGATTCCAGCACGGCACGACGTGCTGATTCCAGGTCGTGGCGACGTGCTTCGTCGGCTCCCATGCGGGCCAATGCGGCTTCCAGCTTGCCGCGCGCACCACGCACCTCTCCATCCAACGCGGCCAGGCGCTGCATCACGGCGGCCAGTTCCTCATCGAGATGGGACAGGCGACTGCGCGCCATATCCAGCTTGCCGGACTGACTCTGGCGTTGCCCGGTCAGCTCGGACAAGCGGCGATGCGCCTGGTAGAGGTCGCGCTGGGTCTCCTCACGCACGCGCTCGTGCTCGGCGCGGGCCGCCGCTGCCGTCTGCACCGCTAGGGTCGCGGCCTGCGCGGCGGCTTCGGCCTCGGTGCGCTCGGCGCGTGTGGATTCGATCTCCCGCGCGCGCGCCAGCACGCCGGCCTGGCGGTCGTTGCCGCGCAGCACGCGGGCAAAACCAGCGCCCAGCCACAGCCCGTCCGCGCAGATCACGCTATGGCCCGCGGGCAGCGTGCCGGCGAGGCGGTGCGCGCTTGCGGCATCCGGCGCGGTATGCACCTGCGCCAGCAGCGCCAACGCGGCCGCGGGTCCCTGCGCGCGGGCTGCCAGGGTGCCCACCGCACCCGCGGTACCCGAATCAGCAGCGACCACGGTCAGATCGGCGTCCATGAGCGTCGCCAGCGCAGCGGCGGCGTTCGATGCGTTGTCGCTGACCACGGCGTCCAGCCAGCCGCTGAGCACGGTTTCGACGGCGCGCTCCCAACCGGCATCCACCTTCAACGTCGTGCCCAAGCGCGCCGCGCCGTCCAGGCCCATCTGCTGCAGCCACTCGCGCAAGCGCGTGTCGTCCTCGCCCAGTGCCGCATGCTGCAGGGCCTCCAGCGAAGCCAGACGGCCATGCAGGCCCTGCAACCGCTGCCGTTCGCGGTCCTGTGCGGCCAACTGCTCGCGCTCGTGAGTTTGCACCTGCGCCAGCGCCGCCTTGTGCGACTCGAGCGCGGCGTTGAACTGCTCGACGCGCTGCTGCTGCTCGGCGTGCTGGACTTCCAGCGCCCGCAGCGCGGATTGCAGCGCAGCGAGGTCGGTGCCGCCACGTTCGCGCTCCAGCGATTCACGGCGCCGCGCCAACTCCATGCCTTCGCGCTCCAGATGAGCCAGGCTGGTGCGTTCGACCTCGGCTGCACGCGTCACCTCGGCGGCTTCGCGCGTGTGCGCGTCCCAGTTCTGCTGCCATTGCGCCAGTTCGGCCTCGGTCTGCTGCAAGGCGGCCTCGTGGCGCTGCTCGTCGGCGCGCAGAGCCTCGAGCCGCGGCGCAGCCTCGTCCTGTTCGCGGCGCAGCTGAGTCTGGCGCGCTCGATCATCCTGCAGCTGACGCTCGATTTGCTCGATCTGGGCGGCCACATCAGCCTGCTCGCGCTGCAGGCGTTCTCCCATCTCGCGGTTGTGGCGCAGTTGCTGCTCGACGCGCGCCACCTCGGCGCTGATCTTGTAGGTTTCGGCCTGGGCCGCGTTGAAGCGCGTACCGGCCTCGCCCTGCGCCTGGCGTGCGTGCTCGAGGCGGTTTTCGATGTCCGCCAGCGCCGCCTGCTCGCGCTCGACGGCCAGATCATTGTCGCGCAGCGCCTGCTGCTGTTGCGCCAGATCGGCGGCCAGCGCACGGTATTCCAGCGCGCGCAGTTCAGCCTCGCGCCGCGTGTATTCGGCTTTCAGCGTCTGCCAGCGTTCGGCCGCGCGTGCCTGGCGGTTGATGTGATCGAGCTGCTTGTCCACTTCGTCGCGCACGTCGCGCACGCGGTCCAGGTTTTCGCGGGTGGCCTTGATGCGGCTCTCGGTTTCCTTGCGGCGCTCCTTGTACCTGGAGATGCCGGCTGCTTCCTCGAGATGTACGCGCAGATGCTCGGGCTGCGACTCGACGATGTCCGAGATCACGCCCTGCTCGATGATGGCGTAGCTGCGCGCACCCAGGCCGGTGCCCAGGAACAGGTCGGTGATGTCGCGGCGGCGGCAGCGCGTACCGTTGATGTAGTAATTGGATTGGCCGTCGTGGCTGACCAGGCGGCGCACCGAAATCTCGGCGAAGTTGGCCCACTCGCCACCCAGTTTGCCCTCGGCGTTGTCGAACACCAGTTCGACGCTGGCCTGCCCGGCCGGCTTGCGGCCGCTGGAGCCGGCGAAAATCACGTCGGTGATGTTTTCGCTGCGCAGGCGGCTGGCGGCGCTCTCGCCCAACACCCAGCGCACCGCGTCGATGATGTTGGACTTGCCGCTGCCGTTGGGCCCGACCACGCAGGTGATGTTGGTGGGCAGCGGCAGGGTGGTGGGATCGACGAAGGACTTGAAGCCGGCCAGCTTGATCGAGGTCAGGCGCATGCGCGTGTGCGGTCCAAGGTGCGCCGCACTCCCCTGCGGCCAAGCCTGCGACTGTAGCCAATGGGTGCGCCGTGACGCAATGCGATTATCCTCGAAACTAATAGAGATAATTCATATAACAATATGAAAAATAAATTATTAAATAACAGAATCATCGACCGACTGCGATCGCGGCCATGCATCACCCATGCGCGGGCGGCAGCGCTTCGATCTGCAGTGCATGGATGTCGGTCTGCATCAGTTCGCCCAACGCGGTGTAAACGGCCCGATGGCGTGCCAGCGGCGGCATACCGGCGAAGGCCGCGCTGACGATGTGCACCTTGAAATGGCCGCGTCCGTCGCGGGCACCGGCATGGCCGGCATGGCGGGCACTGTCGTCGATGATGTCGATCTGCGCGGGCGCGAACGCGGCTTCGAGCCGCGCGCGGATGGCCGCGATGCGTGCCGCACTCACGGCAGCACCTTGTGGAAGGGCCGCACCTCGACGTTGCGATACACGCCCGCCGCACGGTAGGGATCGGCCTCGGCCCATGCGCGCGCGGCATCGAGGCTGTCGAACTCGGCCACGACAAGGCTGCCCGTGAAACCGGCAGGGCCTGGATCCTCGGCATCGATGGCCGGAAACGGCCCGGCCAGCAACAACCGGCCGGCATCGCGCAGCGCGTTCAATCGCGCCAGATGCGTCGGGCGTGCAGTGCGCCGCGCTTCCAGCGAACCTTCGCGATCCGTACCGATGATGGCGTACCACATGGAGAGGCTCCGTAGATCGGGAATCGATATTCGGTACCCCGGAAACATAGAACGGCGCCTTACCTCGAGCAACATTGCAGCGCCTTCATGCCGGGGCTCCTCGCCTCGTCACCGAATCTCCCCATCAAGTCGGGACGCCTCGGTCGCGGGCTCCTCGGCTCGTCAAGCCGAATCCTTCGCAGTGCTTTGCCATGCCGAACGCAGCGAATCGTCTGGACGCACGCTGCCGGGCCGTGCCCGCTTCGTTCCGACGTAGCCACCCACCTCCGCGCACGCGATGCTTCGCGCCTGCGGCTCAGCAGGATCGTGCTTGCTTGATGGCTATGCGAGTTTGTTGAGAGACGGGTAAATCATGCGCCACGCTGATCCGGCTCTTGTCCGATTCACGCTCCCCCGCTCTTCTCCGGACCCCGGCTCCCAGACCCCGGGTCACGGCCATCCGGCCGCATGTAGGGGAACAGCAGCACGTCGCGGATCGACGGCGCATCGGCCAGCAGCATGACCAGGCGATCGACGCCGACGCCCAGGCCGCCGGTGGGCGGCAGGCCCACTTCCAGCGCGCGGATGTAGTCGGCATCGAAGTGCATGGCCTCGTCATCGCCCTTGTCCTTGGCGTCCACCTGCGCCTGAAAGCGCGCCGCCTGGTCTTCCGGGTCATTCAGCTCGGAGAAACCGTTGGCGATCTCCTTGCCGCCGATGAACAGCTCGAAGCGGTCGGTGATCTGCGCATCGGTGTCGCTGGCGCGCGCCAGCGGCGAGACCTCCACCGGATGCGCGGTGATGAAGGTCGGCTGCACCAGCGTGTGCTCGACGGTCTTCTCGAAGATTTCCAGCAGCAGCTTGCCCCAACCGTAGTCGGGCTTTACCGCGATGCGCAGCTGCTGCGCGTGTGCGGCCAGCGCGGCGCGGTCGCGCAGTTGTCCGCGATGCAGACCGGGGTTGTGCTCGAGCACGGCGTCTTCCATGCGCCAGCGCCGGAACGGCGGGCCGAGGTCGATGCCGCGACCTTCCCACGTCAGGGACGTGCGGCCCAGTACCGTCTGCGCGGTCTCGCGGATCATCGCCTCGGTCAAGTCCATGATCTCCTCATACCCGGCGTAGGCCTGATACAGCTCGAGCATGGTGAACTCGGGGTTGTGCCGGGTGGATACGCCCTCGTTGCGGAAGTTGCGGTTGATCTCGTACACGCGCTCGAAACCACCCACCACCAGGCGCTTGAGGTACAGCTCCGGTGCCACGCGCAGGTAAAGATCCATGTCCAGCGCGTTGTGATGCGTCACGAACGGCCGCGCCGTGGCACCACCCGGAATCACGTGCATCATCGGCGTCTCGACCTCCATGAAGCGCCGCGGCGATTCCTCCAGCCAGCGCCGGATGCAGCCGATCACCCGCGAGCGCATGCGGAAGGTCTGCCGCGCATCGGGCGTGACGATCAGGTCGATATAGCGCTGCCGGTAACGCTGTTCGACATCGCTGAGGCCATGCCACTTGTCGGGCAACGGCCGCAGCGACTTGGTCAGCAGGCGGATGGCGCCGACCGCCACCGACAGCTCGCCGGTTTTGGTACGCGTGAGCGTGCCCTCGGCGCCGACGATGTCACCCACGTCCCAAGCCTTGAACGCCTCATACTCGGCGGGCGGCACCTGATCGGCGCGCAGATACAACTGCACGATGCCGGTGCCGTCCTGCAGCCGCGCGAAGCTGGCCTTGCCCATCACGCGCTTGGCCAGCAGGCGGCCGGCGACGCGCAGGTGGCGTTTGCCCGCGACCAGCGCCTCGGCGTTCCAGCGCTCGGCGTTTTCGAACTCGGTCTGCAGGTCGCCAGCAAAAGCGTCGGGACGAAAGTCGTTGGGATAGGCGATGCCCTGCGCGCGCAATGCCTTCAGCTTTTCGCGGCGTTCGGCGATCAGCTTGTTCTCGTCCTGCGGCGGATGGCCGGCGTCGGCGTTGGCAAGCGTGGCGGGGTCGTTGGTCATGCGGATTCCGATGCTGCGGATAAATGGAGCGTCGGCACTGTCGGCCGTCATTCCGTGGAAAGCCGGGGTCGGCCTCTCCGAAGGCGACCCGGCTCCTGGTCCCGGCTTCCGCCGGGATCAAGAGATTAGCGAGCCTCAGGCATCGATGCGTTTCGACCCTGCCTCGAGGCCGGCTTTCAGGCTGGCCTCGACGAATTCGTCGAGATCGCCGTCCAGCACGCGCTGCGTGTCGCTGCGCTCGATACCGGTGCGCAAGTCCTTGATGCGCGACTGATCGAGCACGTAGTTGCGGATCTGGCTGCCCCAACCGATGTCGGACTTGCTGGCCTCGACCGCCGCCTTCTCGGCGTTGCGCTTCTGCAGTTCCAGCTCGTAGAGCTTGGCTTTGAGCATCTTCATCGCGCGGTCGCGGTTGGCATGCTGGCTGCGCTCGGTTTGGCAGGCCACCACGGTGTTGGTCGGCACGTGGGTGATGCGCACCGCGGACTCGGTCTTGTTGACGTGCTGCCCGCCGGCGCCGGAGGAGCGGTATACATCGGTCTTCAGGTCGGCCGGATTGATCGCGATGTCGATGTCGTCGTCCACCTCGGGGGCGACGAACACGCTGCCGAAGCTGGTGTGGCGGCGGTTGTCGGAGTCGAACGGGCTCTTGCGCACCAATCGGTGCACACCGGTCTCGGTCTTCAGCCAGCCGTAGGCGTAGTCGCCCTCGACGCGGAAGCTGGCGCTCTTGATTCCGGCCACCTCGCCCGCGCTGGCCTCGAGCAGCTCGGTCTTCCAGCCGCGCGATTCGGCCCAGCGCAGGTACATGCGCAGCAGCATCTCGGCCCAGTCCTGCGCCTCGGTGCCGCCGG